>NZ_DAMBFQ010000006.1:0-142033 GCF_032061225.1 Moraxella sp. CTOTU48841 | reverse complement strand
CTTATTTTGTGTTGTCAATAACTTTTTTCTTTAATTTTTTATGACCGCTCAACTTATATCTGTATTAATTTAAGTTGTTGTTTTTACTACAGTTTGTGGTTGTAGTCGCTGCCAGTGAGTGCGTATTATACGCTTTTCTTTTTGCCTGTCAATACCAATGGGAAAAGTTTTTTCATTTATTTTCAAATTAGTTTTTTATAGTTAAAGATAAGAATACTTAAACTCATCAATATACTGGTCGCTAGGGTAATTAAGACAATTTTAGCTAGTTCTGGCGCTAGTGCGTTTGAGGGGATATTTTCATCACTATAATGGCGAATCATTTTTAGATGCTTGGCAATAGGAGAGACTAGAATAAGTAGACTTAATAGATAAAAATTTTGTCGCAAGGTCACAAAGGTAATGAGTAGAAAGTAAGCACCCAACAATATAAACCGATACAGGTGGCTCATGCTTTCTTTGCCTAAGGTGGTGGCAAGGGTATTTTTACCAGCGCCTGTATCTGTGCCAAAATCCCGCATATTGTTAATCATCAATACGCAAGTGCATAGCAGTCCGATCACCACCGCAGCAATAATATCCATCACACGGATAAATTGTGTTTGTAGGTACACGCCCCCTAGTACATTAACTAAGCCGAAGAATAAAAATACTGCTATTTCCCCTTTCGCATTATACCCATAGGGGTTTTTACCCATGGTATAGGTCACTGCGGCGATAATGGCGATGATGCCCAATGCTAAGAAGGTGAAAAAATCGGTCAGACTGTTAAAGCTCAGCCAAAGTAAGCCAATACCGCAGCCAAAAATAAACAGTGCCCAACTTATGATTAATTTTTTAAGGGTACTAGGATTGATTGTACCTTGCGCTGTCTGTCTGTCGAGTCGATGGGCATCAGTGCCCCGTATGCCATCACCATAGTCGTTAGCCAAGTTGGATAAAATCTGTAGTCCTAAGGCAACCCATAGGCTTAGCAAAAAGATTTGCCAATTTTTGCTTTCAAAGCTGCCAATACGGGAATATGCCAACGCATTGGCTACTATGATGCCAGCCACCGCTAATGGATAAGTGCGTGGGCGAGTCGCTTGCCAAAATGCTTGTAAAAAATTCACCATCACTCACTCGAAACCTTGTATCACCAATCGCAACATCTAAATGAATTTAGCCATTTAGATGTACGTTTACCAATGATGCGGGGTTTATGTTGATTTTTTTAGACCTGCTTGCGCCAACAACGCACCTAAGCTACCGATTTTTTGCGGTTTGTCAGCTGCTTGGTTTTGCGGTTTAGCGGCTTTGTCACTACGTTGGGGTTTGCCCGAATGTTTGGCTGATTTGCTCCCGCGCTCGGTAGGGTCTGCGTGTTTTTTCGCCGTACCAGCCACTGATTGGTTGGTATTTCTTGCTTTACTAGCGGGTGCTTTTTCAGCAGGTTTGGCTACCATTGGGGTGTCTGACTTCATGCTAAAGCCCACGCGTTTGCGTTCGGCATCCACTGAAATCACGCGAACGGTGACGATATCACCTGGTTTGACATGATTTAACGGATCGGCGATAAACTCATTACCCATCTCTGAGATATGTACCAAGCCATCTTGATGGACACCAACATCAACAAAACAACCAAAACTTGTCACATTGGTGACCACGCCTTCAAGCGTCATGCCTTCGGTTAAATCGTTGAGGCTATTGACATCATCACGAAACTGCGCTGTTTTAAAGCTCGGTCTTGGATCGTGTGCAGGTTTGGCTAATTCTTGTTTGATGGCAGCGGCTTTCAGCGTTGCTTGCTCGGCATCATTAACCTCATCGTTTGCTGCAGCGACCAGTGAAGCGGTCAGATTGTTAAGCGCTGACTCGTCACCTAGCACATCGTTGAGATTGTTGTCAGTTGAAGCCAGCCATTGTTTGACCATCTCGTAGTTTTCTGGGTGTAACCCTGTTGCATCTAACGGCTCATCACCGCCACGAATGCGTAAAAAACCTGCCGCTTGTTCAAAAGTTTTGGCACCCAATCTTGGCACGTTTTTGAGCTGTTCACGATTGGCAAAGGCGCCGTGTTCGTTGCGGTAGTTGACAATTTGCTGCGCCACATTGACATTGAGACCTGCGATATAAGACAAAATCGCAGGGCTTGCGGTGTTGACGTCTACGCCCACCGCATTCACGCAGTCTTGCGTGACTTTGGTTAAACTATCGGCTAGCTGCGTTTGGTTGACGTCATGCTGATATTGACCCACACCAATGGCTTTGGGATCGACTTTAACCAGCTCAGACAATGGATCTTGCAAACGACGGGCAATCGATACTGCCCCACGAATGGATACATCAAGCTCTTGTAATTCTTGCGATGCCAGTTCGCTGGCTGAGTACACAGACGCACCAGACTCATTGACCACCACAGGCACGGCTTTGATATCCCCAGTGCCCTGGGCGCTGTTTTCTGCCAAAATTTCTTTGATTAAGGCATCTGTCTCACGGCTAGCCGTACCATTACCAATGGCGATTAAATGCACATGGTGGTTTTTGAGTAAATCGGCAATGGTTTGTTTGGCTTCATCGACCTTATTGTCTGGGGCAAATGGATACACCGTTGCAATCGCAAAACTATCATCGCTATTTTTGGCAACATGACCTAGGCTATCAACCACAGCCATTTTGACGCCATGACGGATACCCGGATCGACGCCTAAAATCGTTTTTTGACCCGCTGGCGCTGCCATTAATAAATGCTGCAAATTGTTTGCAAACACGTCAATTGCTGCTGATTCAGCCGTTAAGCGTTTTTCTGTGAGCAAACGATGCTCAATATGCGGACGCCATTTGTCCAACCACAGTTTTTTGCCCAGTGACAATAAAAATTGTTGACGGTCACTAGGCTCAGCAGCTGTTAAGTTAAATGCGTGATTAATTTGCTCAATAAACGGCGCATCATCGCCTTCAATGGCAATCGTCAGTACGTTGTCTTGGCGGCCGCGTAGCATCGCTAATAATCGGTGATTGGGCAGACGCGCCAAGCTTTCAGCGTGGTCAAAATAGTCTTTGTATTTTTCGCCGACTTCCCGTTTTTCTTCGCCCACTAGACGGCTATGAATTTGGGCAATTTTACCAAAGGCGACGCGCAGTTTATCGAGTAGGTCAAGCTGTTGTGTCCACTCATCGATAATAATGGCGCCGATACCTGATAGCTGTTTTTCTTTATCTTCAAAAATTGACGCTTCGGCTTCGCCGTTGTCATCCTGTACAGGCGCTGGCGCTTGGTAATCTGATAAGGCTGTCTCTGGGCTTACCGACTCATTTAAAACCGCCAAGGCAATTGGCTCAAGTCCTGCTTCACGCGCTTGGGTTGCCAATGAGCGGCGGCGCGGACGATACGGCAAATAAATGTCTTCTAATTCAAGTTTGGATGCCGACTGCTTAATGCGTTCATTCAATTCATCGGTGAGCTTGTTTTGTGAAGTCAACAGCTCAATGATTTTTTGGCGGCGAATCGCCATATCTCGTTCATAGCTAAGGGATTTTTCCAGACTACGCAATTGTACGTCATCGAGCCCGCCGGTTTGGTCTTTACGATAGCGTGCAATAAACGGAATCGTCGCGCCATCATCATAGAGTTTGACGAATGCCATCATTTGGTTGAGTTTGATACCAAGATTGGCAGCTAATTTTTGATAAATGGCTTGCTGGACTTGCTCAGAGAGTACATCTACCGCTGGATTAGCCGCAATGGCAGTAACGTTTGTAGTCATATTTTTGCCTAACACTTATAAGGATGAACTCAAAACTTCAGAGTTCACGCATTATAACAAAACAATACAAAAAGATAATAGGTAAACGCTATTTTAACAAAAATCTTTAGTGAATTTTTACCTTGCCAACGATACCCCTGTTGTTTAACTAAAATTTTGCTAACTGATGACTATATAATAGGTGGCTACCCTATAAGCTAACGTCGCATTTTTAGCAAAATTACTACAGCAAACGACACATTTTTTTGCTTTAATAACCGCATAACCATTATAAATCTGGCTGAATGATAAGGTTGATAATGCTTGCAAGTTGTAACCAATCGTTTCAAAATACCTTTATCAGTCCCTAATAAAAAATTGTATACCCATATATTTTATAGCATTGCCTGTCCTAACTATGAATTATAAGGTTCATTTCAACACGCTAATGGAACATATTTAGCGTTTATAAAAACTATGTAGCGAAAATAATATTCGAGTGAAAATAACATTGGTGATAGGAATATCGACGATAAAAATGAGGAAAATAATCAATGAGTGATGACATCAACCCCACTGTAGAATCTACCCCCAATCAATCAGCCGCCGGCGATATGAATCAGCGCATTTTGGTTGTTGACGATGATGCGCGCCTTCGTACCTTGTTGCAACGTTTCTTAGAAGACGATGGTTATATCGTACGTACTGCGCATGATGGTAGCCAAATGGATAAACTGATGCAGCGCGAGTTATTTTCGCTGATTGTGCTTGATTTGATGCTACCTAACGAAGACGGTATCAGTATTTGCCATCGGTTACGCGCAGAAAACTCCGATATTCCGATTATTATGTTGACCGCTAAAGGTTCCGATGCCGATCGTATCGCAGGACTTGAAGCAGGCGCGGATGATTATTTGCCAAAACCCTTTAACCCCAAAGAATTATTGGCACGTATTAAAGCCGTATTGCGTCGGCAAACGCGTGAATTACCAGGTGCCCCTAGTCAGCAAATGGAAGTGGTCGAATTTGGGTCATGGACATTAGATTTATCAACACGTACCCTAAAACGTGATGGCAACATCGTGACCTTAACCACGGGTGAATTTAGTGTATTAAAAGCCTTGGTACAACACCCCCGTGAGCCATTAACCCGTGATAAACTGATGAATCTGGCACGCGGCCGTGAATGGGGCGCAATGGAGCGCTCAATTGATGTGCAAGTATCGCGTTTACGCCGTCTCATCGAAGATAATCCTTCGCAAGCGCGCTATATCCAAACCGTTTGGGGCGTGGGCTACGTGTTTGTACCCGATGGCGCAGAAAGCTAAACGAGCCCTATTTAAGAGAGCGGATTAAAAAAGCCCATTAGAAGAGCTAAGTTAACAGAGTTAAGAAATTTTTATGATAAAACCGTTGATTGTAAATACAGCCTGTCACCTGGTGATGGGCTTTTTAGGTTCTGGTAAAACCAGTTTTATCAATGCCTGTATCACGCATTTTCAGCACCAAGAAAAGTGGGCGATTTTGGTCAATGAAGCAGGTCAAATTGGCATTGATGAAAAGCTATTGACGGGTAATGCTGACCATGATTTAGCGATTCGCCAAGTATCTGGTGGCTGTATCTGCTGTACTTCGCAACTGCCGCTACAGATTGCGCTCGCTCGCTTGACTTCTGAGTATAGACCCGACCGATTATGGATTGAGCCGACAGGGCTTGCACACCCGCGAGAGCTGATTGAGCAGCTATCTGCACCGCATTGGCAAACTGCGCTGTCGCTAAAATCCGCCATCAGTATCGTCAATGCGCGTCATTGGCAAGATAGCCGTTATCGTGACAATGAAGGCTACCAAGCGCATGTGCGATTTTGTGATGTGGTGGTGATTAATCGTTTTCATGGGTTGGATGACACCCAAAAAACCCAACTGACCGCATGGGTAAAAGGCTTAAACCCTAAAGCAAACTTGATTTGGCAAGCAGAGCAAATGCTGAGCGAAGACAATCTGCGGCAATTGCAACAAGCGCTCAAGCAATCAAGCCAAGTGCTTGCCGAGCGTAGCCATTACCAAAAAATTAGCTTAACAAGTTTTGCTCAGTCCCATGCTCCATCCACCACCCAAACCGACACGACCCAATCACCAACAGCTACCAATGATGACTTGCCATTTCGCTATCATGATGTGCAAAACGGCTATCAAATCATCGGCTGGCGGGTGTCAGCCGACTGGACAATTGATATGACTGTGCTGATGGAATGGCTGTTGGCACTGCCCAACTGGCAACGTATTAAATCGGTGGTTCATATCAAGCATACGCATGATGAGCAATGGCAAACCATGAATTTTACCCCGGATTCGCTCGACTTAGTGGCCTGTGAGCCACAAACCGATAACCGCATTGAAGTGATTTTTTTGGATAACACTATCGAATTGGATTTTGATAGGCTCGATACTGAGCTGATGATGATGTTTGGGCATATCCGTTAAGCTTATAGTTAATAGATAGCCGATTTTATTGTCTATTTTTTTGATTTTGCCGCTGTTTTTTTCATTGATTAGGTGGCGTTAACATGGGGCGTGATACGGATGATAGCGTCATTTTCAAGGTTTTTTTCTTGCATATCAAACCCTGTATGAGTGATGGTGAGCAAGCTACTCACGCGCGTCCCATAGCTACTTCCTAGCAGCTTGTCGAGGCGGTTGGCAGGAATAAAGATGGAAGACAACGCCAATTCTCTCTCCATACCTAAACCTGTATCAGGTAGCTGGGTGATAGGCGCTTGTTCACGGTCTTGCAATATCTCAAATGCCACGTTTTTCCAATTGGCTGTTTGCCAATCCTCATGCCCAGCAAGCAGCGGCAATAACTCTTGTCGTACTCGCTTGCGCAGTTTTTCCGTTTTAAACCATGTCGTATTTGGTTGACCATTGGATAACACGTATAAGCCTTTTGCCAATACCTCGATGCCATACCCTTTATTATTGAGCAGTACCGCTTGCTGCCGATCGCCGATGACTAGATTAAACCCATCGTAGCACGGCAAATCAATTTGTCTTGCGAAAGCTAGCGGCGACCACTCACCACTCAAATAATCAAGGATTAATTGACCGCGGGACGTGGCAAAGACAGGCTTATCTTTGATAATCTCTCGGTAGTTTAAAATCACCCCCCAGCGCCCATGCACAGGATCGATACCCAACCAAGTGCCCCCTGCTTGCGCATCTTGCCCCGCGATGATTTTTTTGCCATTTGGCAATTGCCATTCATGTAGTGCGCGCGTAGGACGCTGCAAAAATTCATCGCGATTGGATAATAGCACCAAGGGTTTATCCTCAAACAGCTGCCAAGCCAACGCCACAATGCACATACTTCATTCCTTCTAACTGGTTACCATGCCATCGCCCATTGGACCTTGCATCAGCTCGATTACTCATTCCCTAGCTTAGCACCCAAAACTTTTTTGGCAATCACCAAATCGTCATATTGTTCATTTATGATAAAAAATCTAAAAAACTGCCGTTTTCAACGATTGTTGCCCTTGTGAATAAGCTTATGACGCCAATTAGTATCGTGATTATTACCCTAAACGAAGCCGAACGTATCGGTAATATTTTGCGTGACTTAGCCCAGCAAAGCTACCAAAATTTTGAAGTCATTGTGGTGGATTCCAACAGCGAAGATGACACCTGTCAAATTGCAGCCAGTTTTCGCCACCAGTTGCCGGCGATAAGCGTACATAAAATGCCAAAGCGTGGCGTCAGTTTGGGTCGTAATACAGGGGCAAGCCTAGCCAAAAATGAACGAATACTGTTTTTAGATGCCGATGTGCGGCTGGATGCAGACTTTTTGCAAAAAGCCAGTCAATTATTGGATAAAAAATCCTTGAAAGTAGCCGGCGTGTATATGAACGCTGACCACCTAAAACCTTGGTTTACGGTGGGTTATCAGCTGTTTAACATAGGTATTTTTGCTAGCCAATTTTTATCGCCAACAGCGGTGGGTGCCTGTATTTTTTCCAGTAAATCCGTGCATGAGCAATTGGGCGGCTTTGATGAGTCTATCACATTGTGTGAAGATTGTGACTATGTCAATCGTGCCAAAAAAATCATCCGTTATCAGATGCTACCGCTCACCTTTCGCTTTGACCCCCGCCGCTTGCAGCAAGATGGCTATTTTAATACGGGCTGGAAATACCTGTATGCCAATTTATATCGTTTCTTTGTTGGCGAAATCCGTGATAACAAAATCCGCTATCAATTTGGACATTATGGTGCGCAAAAAAAATAGCGTCGGTGGTGACGCTATTTTTTACAAGGTTTTAGGCTTTATCGCCCTTTAAACTCAGCAGGACGTTTTTGCATAAAGGCGGTAATCCCTTCTTTAAAGTCTTCACTGGTCGCCATTTGCATTTGGTAAATTACCTCTTGGTCTAGCGCGATATCTAGTCCTGCAAATGCCACTTGATTAATCGATTGCTTCATTGCCGCCAGTGCTAGGGTTGGCAAGCTTGTGAGGCGGTCGGTCAGTTTTTTCACTGCCGCATCAAGCGCATCTTGACTCACCAGCGCATTCACCAGTCCCAAATCTTCTGCCTTTTGCGCGGTGATTTGCTCACCCAACATCACAAGCTCAGTGGTTTTGGCGGCACCAATCAACTGCGATAACAGATAAATACCACCACCATCAGGCACTAGCCCGATATTGACAAAGGCTTGTAAAAATTTAGCATTGTCACTGGCGACGCGAAAATCACACGCTAACGCGATATTCATGCCTGCACCCGCACACGCGCCATTGATACGCGCGATAATCGGCTTGCTGATTTTGCGGATACGGCGCGTAATGTCCGCAATCCCAATGGTCAGGCTGTGCGACATTTTCAGTAAATTTTCGCGGTTATCTGCGCCTGATAGCATCTCGCGAATATCACCACCGCTAGAAAACCCCTTGCCCGCGCCTGTGATGACAATCACTTTGGCGGCTGTGTCGTATTGTGCGTAATCAAGGGCTTGATAAAGCTCGGATTTCATCACGCTATTGAGCGCATTGAGTGATGCTGGATCATTGAGGGTAATGGTCGCAACACTATCTGCAACATCATACGTGACTTTTTGAAAGGTGGGTTGTTGTGTTTGGGTTGCCGTCATGGGTCATCCTTATACCAAAAAAATAGTTGCAATGAACCACTTCATCTTACCGAAATTATTTTTTTTTGGGAAATAAAACGCGACTTGTAAGGTCAACAATCCAAACCCAACCACAAAATTTTTACAATTTTCAAAGTTTCTGTATTGACAGAAATATATAAAAAGCTCAAAATAATTAAAAATTGATTTATATATAAGGCTAAAAAGTGCAACTCACACCGACCATGGAAAAATTTGTCTTACACTGGGGCGAAATGGGCAATAAATGGGGCGTAAACCGTACCGTTGCCCAGATTCATGCCTTGTTATTTTTGGCAGGCAAGCCGATGAATGCCGAAGAAATCCAAGAGACCTTAGGCGTGGCGCGTTCAAATGTGAGCAATAGTATCAAGGAATTGCAGAGCTTAAATCTGGTACAAACGGTCCATACGCTCGGTGATAGGCGAGATTATTTCACCACGGGCACGGATGTGTGGGAATTGGCTAAGGTGATTGTCGAAGAACGCTATCGCCGAGAGCTTGCGCCGACGGTTGGATTCTTGGCGGATTTAATCAATGAGCCAGAATTTGCCACAGAAAGTAAAGACGTACAGCAACGTATCAAAGACACCCACCAATTTGTCGATACGCTGACGAGTTGGGCGAACGAGATGCTAAAACTTTCGTCCACTACGCTCAATCGTATCTTAAAACTTGGGGCGACGATTCAGAAGTTTTTGAAATGATGGGAAATGATGGATTGGGACAATGACTGCAACATATCCGACTGGCAAAGTTTTAACCTGTTATGCTCTATTTGGCGGTGGGATTGGTGGTCTAATAAATTTGATTGGTGTAATGCTTTTCCCAATGAACGAGACAATTAGCCGCCATAGCTGGCAACACGTTGGACTCAATAACTTTTTTCTGGCTATGTTAGCCGCCATAGCATTTGGCACTTTATTCGGATTTATTCCTTCAATAGTAACGAGCATTATCATAGTTTTGAGAAAAATAGTACTTTCTAGCGTTTGGCAATATTTTAGATTATTTGTTAATGGCTGTTTTGTGACATTTTTTATCTTTGTAATAGCCTTTCATGATATTAATAGATTATTTACTTCTAATACGTTAGTAACATGGTTAGGCATCTTGTTGTTTAACGGCAGACTTGCGATAGTTGGCGGTTTAAGTAGTGTAATCGTTGGCAAATTGGTTTTACCAAAAAGCTAAAAATTTTACCCACAAATTTCAGTTTTGACAGAAAAAAGGAAAGAAATGATGAAAATACTTATCACAGGCGGTTCAGGATTTTTAGGCACAGCATTAACACAATCGTTAAAAACCCATGGCGTAAAAGGTGACACTGCGTCAGTCACTTGGGTATCTCGTTCTGTAGAAAAAGAGAAAACCAAAAATATCGCAGATGACGTTATTAGCTATGACGATTTTGCCATCACCAATGAGACGTATGATGTCATCATCAATCTGGCGGGTGCGGGTATTGCCAACAGCCGTTGGACGGATGCACGTAAGCAAGAATTGTTCGATAGCCGACTAAAACCTACACAAGCGGTAATTGACTATATTGAGCGAATCGGCAACAAGCCAAAACTATTGATTAGCGGCTCAGCCATCGGTTGGTACGGTATCCAAAAGGAAAACGACCCAAATGCGCTTGATGAAACCAGCCCCGTGACAAAAACTGACTTCGCTCACGAAATTTGTCAAGCATGGGAGCATCTAGCTTTGACTGCCCAAGATACTGCAAAATATGCCGTAACAGACGCTGTGCCAGTTGCGATTGTGCGCACAGGGGTGGTGATTGCGCCCGAGGGGGGTATGGTTGGGCGACTGATTACCCCATTTAAAATGGGCACCGGTGGTAAGCTTGGCAATGGTCAGCAAATCATGAGCTGGATTAGCCGTAGTGATTGGGTGCGTGCGGTGATTTTTATCATTGAACAAAACCTGACTCACACTCTGCCCACTCAGCAAATTTACAATTTGACCAATCCAACGCCTATTAGCAATACTGCATTTACCGATGCGATGGGCACTTGGTTGCACCGCCCTACCCTGATGACCCTGCCCGCCTTTGTGGTCAAGACCATGTTTGGTGAAATGTCGACGTTACTGTTGGATGGGCAGCGCGTTGTGCCCACAGCGTTACTGGATCAAGGTTTTGAATTCAACGACTTGACCGTATTAGATGCCCTAAAAAGCTAATCTTCGGAGACTGTTAATATGATTACCATGTACTATGATGATACCTGCCCTGTCTGCCGTACCGAAGCCTTGCATATGGTAGAAAAAAAACCTGACGACATTCGCATCGTTCCGATTGATGACGCACGGGACGAACTTGCCAAATTTGGTATTAGCGAAGATGAGGCGATGACTTATCTGTGTGTGCAAGATAAACAAGGGAACATGCAAAAAGGCATGGATGCTGTACGACTGCTGTATAAAACCGCACAATTGCCATTTGCAACCGTGTTTGAATGGCCTGTGGTGAAACAAGCCAGTGATATGATTTATCCTATTTTTGCGCGACATCGCAACCGTGTACCCAACTGGATGACCCAACTTGCCTATGGTAAAGTCGCAGCAGACTGCAAAGACGGTATGTGTAGAACTCGAGGCAAATAAATGCCGTTTGGTTTGAATGGCGGTATGTACGCTCAATGATTCATCTATTCTCAACGATTTACCTATCATGGATAGCTTGATAATTTTTTATGGTCATTGGGCGTTACAATTATAATTAAGTGCAATCATGATTAGGTGCAATGACTATTAGTCACGATTATGAGTATCAAGTTATGTCTAATATTAATTTTGGGTGCTTTGACAACGTTGTCACTAATTTTCAACTAACATTCTACAATTTTTTTACAGTTTGAGAAAAAATAGCTAGATTTTTTAACAATTTTCATTTAATAATAGCAACTAATCAGGAAGATGAGATTGTTTGTATCATTTAAGACAATCTATTACGTTTAGCATAGCGGACTTGCTTCACCATATTGTTGTCTACTGTTATTGTCACCCAATCGCTATCTTCCTTGTCAGTTTTGACACTTATTGTTGAATCAATCATCAATGAGTTGTCTGTTCATTCATTTACAAGGAGCGTTACCATGGATGAGGCACAAATTCAGCGTATCATTAATCATTCTGAGTTCCAAAGCATGGCAAAGAGAAAAACAAGCCTAGGACTTACTTTTTCTATCATTACTTTAATTGTGTGGTTTGGTTATCTATTACTTGTGGGCTTTGATCCTGAAATGTTTGCTGCGCCACTGTCAGCAGGCTCGATTGTCCCTGTTGGCTTTTACATTGTTGTTGCCATTATGATTTTTGTACCACTCATCACTTGGATATATGTCAGCAAAGCAAACGGCGAATTTGACACGGTGACTCGTAAAGTCATCGATGATATCAACAGTGGTAAAGTATAACCCCACAGGGATTGTGTTGGGTTTTCAATTGTAAAATTGTGGTGCTGATAATAATTTTGACATCAGTTCTAACATCAGTTTTGACACCATGGAGGGTGGCATGTTACAACAACAGTATAACAGCGTGACTGTTAATAAAGGCTTGGGCAAGCGTATCGGCAAGGTTTCAACCGCCGCAAGCTTGACGCTAATGGGTCTGATGGCACAGATGCCAGCATGGGCAGCTGGCGCCCTTGAAGGCGAAGTAAAAAAACAACCGCTGAATATCTCAGCTATTATCATGTTCTTGATTTTCGTTTTGGCCACACTCGGTATTACTTACTGGGCGTCAAAACAAAACAAAACCGCTAGCGACTTTTATACTGCGGGCGGCGGTATCTCAGGTACCAAAAACGGGATTGCCATTGCCGGGGACTATATGTCAGCGGTAACCTTTTTGGGGTTATCGAGTATGGTTTTTACCGTCGGTTATGATGGCATGATTTATACGCTAGCCTTCTTGATTGGCTGGCCAATTATTTTATTCTTAATCGCTGAGCGGCTACGTAACTTGGGTAAATTTACCTTCGCAGATGTGGCATCTTATCGTTTTTCTCAAACCCCTGTACGTATTTTTGCTGCATCCGGCACGTTGGTCGTCGTTGCGCTATATTTGGTTGCGCAGATGGTTGGTGCGGGTAAATTGGTTCAATTATTATTTGGATTAGATTATATTTACGCAGTTATCATCGTTGGTGTATTAATGATGGTTTACGTATTGTTTGGGGGTATGCTAGCCACCACTTGGGTGCAGATTATCAAAGCTATTTTGCTGATGTCAGGTGCGACTTTCATGGCCCTTATGGTAATGAACCATGTTGGCTTTAGTTTTGAAAATTTATTCAAGTCAGCCGTCGCTGCCCATAGCAAACACGAATCAATTTTGTCGCCTGGTAAATTGGTTAATAATCCCGTTGAATCTATCTCATTAGGTTTGGGTCTATTGTTTGGTACAGCAGGTTTACCACACGTATTGATGCGTTTCTTTACGGTGCCAGATGCCAAAGCTGCGCGTAAATCAGTGTTGGTGGCAGCAAGCTGTATCTCATACGTATTCTTCTTAATTGTTCTTATTGGCTTGGGTGCCATCGTTATCCTAGCTGAACATCCAGATTATTTCACGACAGTGGTTAAAGATGGCGTAAGCTCACAAGCACTCATTGGTGGTGCCAACATGGCAGCGATTCACTTGTCCCATGCCGTGGGTGGTAACCTATTCTTAGGCTTTATCTCGGCGGTTGCTTTTGCGACTATCCTAGCGGTTGTGGCAGGTTTGACTTTATCAGGCGCCTCAGCGGTCAGCCATGACTTGTATGCTAGTGTTATCAGAAAAGGTCAAGCGAGACCTGAAGAAGAGATGCGTGCATCAAAAATTACCGTAGTTGCGTTAAGTTTATTGTCAATCGTGACCGGTATTATCTTTGAAAACCAAAACCTTGCGTTCATTGCAAGTTTGGTATTTGCAGTCGCGGCATCGGCTAACTTCCCGATTCTTTTGTTAGCGATGTTCTGGCGTGGTCTAACCACTCGTGGTGCGGTAATCGGTGGGTTTGCAGGCTTAGCAGTCGCAGTGTTACTGATTATCTTAGGACCTGCGGTTTGGGTCGATATCATGAAACACGAATCACCCGCTTTCCCATACAAAAACGTGGCGTTATTTAGTATGCCTGTGACCTTCATTCTGGCGTGGATTGCATCTATCACTGACAACTCACCACGCGCTGAGGTAGATAGAAAAGGTTTTGATGCACAGTATGTACGTTCATTAACCGGTATCGGTGCGTCAGGTGCATCTGACCACTAATCCAATGTTCAATGATAAATACCGCTTACGATAAGCGGTATTTTTTTATATTGAGTTTTTTATAAAACCTATGAATTTTATCCTTGATGAATCTCAACAAGGTTTTGGGTTGTCGTGGCATCAGCTTGTTTGACATACAATTTTGATTTTGAACTATAAGGCACTAGCCCTGATGGTACTACGCCTTTAGCAGATTCGTAATTATGAATGGAGTCATCGAAGAAAATATGCGGGGCAAAGGTTTGCAGTACATGGCGTTTATCTAAGCCACCTAAAAAAAACGCCAAATCCACATTGACGCCCCAATCACGTAATGTCTTAATCGCGCGCAAATCAGCAGGCGCATTGCGCGCGGTCACCAATGCAATTTGAATCGGTGGATGTTTGATTTTAGCAGGCAGGCGTTTTTGTAGTTTAGAGAGTTTGATTAAAAAATCCGCATACGGGCCTTTATTCATCGGTACATCACTCATTTTGGCTTCATAATCATGAAACGCTTTGAGTCCTTGCTGGCGCGACAATAGCTCCCCTGCTTCATCAAATAACACGGCATCGCCATCAAATGCAATGCGTAGTTGATTGGTATCCAGCTCTTTCATATCAATGGGCGGCGCATCCAAAATCGCGCAGGCACACACGCCTGCATCGGTGACTTGTTGGGCATCGTCATGATTGGTGGTCAAAAACAAATCTACCTTAAAATCTGCCACATAATCCGCCACCCCTTCCCCTGAGGTAAATGCCGAGCGACTAATCGGTAGTCCATGACTACGCAGCGCATTTAATACTTGAATACCGGTATCTGGGCTGTTTTTTGACATAATCACCACTTCAACCATGGGCGCAGCTATGCCCTCGCCCTTGTCGTTGGATGCACAATGGTGATTGAGATTGAGTAAGGCTTTGATAAGCGGATAACCCGTCCCAGTTTGCAAGGGGTCATTTTCGCGTTCAATCATATAGCTGCGAAATTTATCAATCGCCGTTTCTGGATCTTCGGTTAACGCTTGTTGAAAAAACCGCTCAGACTCCGATAGGTCAAACAATGCCGTGGCAGAGACCGCCACAATTAATGTATTGGAAAAATCAACTGACATAAAAATGCCCTTAATCAATCGTGTTGTTATGAAGCATAGCACTCACTATTCTGTAGTTATATAAGTTTTGTCACCGGCAATCTAGATTATTCCTGTAACTTGTGGGTGTAAAGACAAACAGCTTAGTGTCAAGACACCCAGGCAAATTAAAGACACCCAGTCAAATTGTAGATACCAAGCATTGGCTGTCGTCTATTGCATTTTACACGGATATCATGAGCTGCCTCATTTTCTGCCATAACTGCAAGCAATTCAATCAGCAAGTTGGTTTCATCACCGCAATTTGCTATAATATCTTGTTTACGCTTTTTGCAAAGCGACGAATTCATGGGATTGTAATGCCTATCTAGACACGGTAAGTTTGGATGGGCAGAGTTTTTCCCTTTTTTTATTCCCATCTCTCACGGTTACATGACCGATAGTAACGGTCATCACTGCCAAAGGACAACAGGAGCAATTATGGTAGCCATTACCTTACCAAACGGCGATATTAAACAATTTGATGGACAAACGTCAGTCATGGAAGTGGCGCAAAGCATCGGCGCAGGGCTTGCCAAAGCCACCGTTGCAGGACGTGTCAACGGCAAATTAGTTGATGCGTGTGACCCGATTACCGAAGACGCCAGCGTTCAAATCATCACGCCAAAAGACGAGGAAGGTGTGGAAATCATTCGCCACTCGACCGCTCACTTACTGGGTCATGCTGTCAAACAGCTGTATCCTGAGGTGAAAATGGTTATCGGTCCTGTGATTGAAGAGGGTTTTTATTACGATATCTACAGCGAGCGCCCGTTTACGCCAGAAGACATGGAAAAAATCGAAGCGCGCATGACGCAATTGATTAACCAAGATTACGATGTTATCAAAAAAATGACACCGCGTGACGAGGTTATCAAAGTATTCCAAGACCGTGGCGAGACTTATAAATTACGTCTTATCGAAGATATGCCGAATGAAACTCAAATGGGTTTGTACTATCACCAAGAATATGTTGATATGTGCCGTGGACCACACGTGCCCAATACCCGTTTCTTAAAAGCTTTTAAACTCACCAAAATGAGTGGTGCCTACTGGCGCGGTGATGCCAAGAATGAGCAGCTTCAACGTATTTACGGTACCGCTTGGGCAGATAAAAAAGACCTAAAAGCTTATATCCAGCGCATCGAAGAAGCGGAAAAACGCGACCATCGTAAAATCGGTAAAGCGTTAGACCTATTTCACATGCAAGAAGAAGCGCCTGGTATGGTGTTTTGGCATCCCAATGGCTGGACGATGTGGCAAGTACTTGAGCAGTATATGCGCAAAGTACAAAAAGATAACGGCTATCTTGAAATCAAAACCCCGCAAATCGTCGATAGAAGCCTGTGGGAAAAATCAGGTCACTGGGAAAATTATGGCGACATGATGTTCACCACCCACAGTGAAAAACGCGACTATGCCATCAAGCCGATGAACTGCCCGTGTCATGTGCAAGTGTTTAATCAAGGGTTAAAATCCTACCGTGACTTGCCATTGCGTCTTGCTGAGTTTGGCTCATGCCACCGTAATGAGCCGTCAGGTTCACTTCATGGCATCATGCGGGTGCGTGGCTTTACCCAAGATGACGCCCATATTTTTTGTAGTAATGCGCAAATCAAACAAGAAGCCCAAGACTTTATCAAGCTTACCCTTGATGTGTATAAAGACTTTGGTTTTGATGACGTGCAAATGAAACTCTCGACTCGCCCAGAAAAACGGGTCGGTGCTGACGAACTGTGGGACTTGGCAGAAAAAGACTTAGCGGACGCATTGGATAATGCAGGGCTTGATTGGCAGTATCTGCCAGGGGAAGGCGCATTTTATGGACCCAAAATCGAGTTTAGCCTTAAAGACTGTCTTGGCCGGGTATGGCAATGCGGTACACTGCAGCTTGACTTTAACCTGCCAGAACGATTAGGTGCAGAGTTTGTCAATGAGCAAGGCGAACGTGAGCGCCCTGTAATGCTCCACCGTGCGATTTTGGGGTCATTTGAACGCTTTATCGGTATGCTCATTGAGCATTACGCCGGCTGGATGCCAGTCTGGCTTGCACCGCAGCAAGTTGTGGTGATGAATATTACCGACAACCAAGCGCCAGCCTGTCAAAAAGTCGCCGAACAATTGAATCAAGCCGGACTTCGTGTCATCACCGATTTGCGTAATGAGAAAATTGGCTTTAAAATTAGAGAACGCACCCTTGAACGTATTCCTTATATGATTGTCATGGGTGATAAAGAAGTAGAAAGCAACCAAGTTAACGTCCGTACTCGCGAAGGTGACAATCTTGGCGTGATGAGTATCGATGCCTTTATCGACTTGGTTAACCAAGCGACCGCCCAAAAAGGGCGCGTCAAATCAAAAACAGCGTAGGAGTAAGTATTATTAAGAGTTCAAACCGATTAGACATCAACGAGGAAATTCGTGCCAAAGAGGTACGCTTAGTCAAAGAAGACGGCGAACAAGTTGGTGTTGTGGATATAAAAACGGCTTTGCAGGCCGCCCGTGATGCTGAGTTGGATTTGGTCGAGATAGTACCAGACGCTCAGCCTCCTGTTGCCAAAGTGATGGACTACAGAAAATATCTGTACGACCAAAAACAAAAAGCCAAAGAAGCCAAAAAGAACCAAAAACAAACGCAGCTTAAAGAAATCAAATTGCGTCCTGGTACGGAAGAAGCCGACTATCAAGTCAAACTTCGTAAAATCCGTGAGTTTTTGGAAGACCAAGACAAAGTCAAAGTCACCATTCGTTTCCGTGGTCGTGAGATGGCTCACCAACAAATTGGCTTGCAGCAGCTTGAAAAAGTCATTGCCGATACAACCGATGTTGCCAATGTTGAACAACAACCAAAAGTTGAAGGTCGCCAAATGGGTATGCTACTTGGACCTACCAAGAAAAAATAATGAGCAAACCCTAACTATAAAAAAACCACATCAACCTATGTGGTTTTTTTATTGGCGTATTGACCCATTGATAAAAGTTTAAGCTTTTAAATCACTGTATTTTTAAGTCACTATATTCAGGGTGCTTTTGCAGGTAGCTTGCCACGTAAGAGCAGGCTGGGACGACTTTTTTATCTTGTTTGCGGGCATAGTCTAGCGCGTGTTTGGTCAACGCCCCTGCAATGCCGCGCCCGCCAATCGCGTCTGGCACAATGGTATGGTCATATACGATGACATCACCATTATCCACATAGCTAATGTAAGCAGTAGTGCCATCGACAGTTGTTTCAAAACGCTGGGACTGCTGGTTATGGTGAATCGATAATTGTAAATCCGACATGGTTGTCTCCTTGTGTATTTTTTTGTCTATTATGCTATCTGTGACTTAGTTATTTGCCGTTTGATAGTAGCACAACCACTGTCCATGACTTGTAAAAGTTTTTGCCTATTCGGTATGGGGTTTGCAAATGATTTTTCACAAGGCTTTTACCTTGCCCCACCCTGTTAACAATGCGATAATAAGCGGTTAAATCTTACCATTTTTCAAATTTTTTGGCGTGTATGATACGCCTTACCTTCACTTGCTATTAGCTAACTTAAACAGGAAAAACATGGCTCAATATATTTATACCATGAACAAGGTATCAAAAATTGTTCCACCCAAACGGGAAATTCTAAAAGACATCAGCCTGTCTTTTTTCCCAGGTGCAAAAATCGGTGTGCTGGGTCTCAACGGTGCCGGTAAATCAACCTTGCTTAAAATCATGGCAGGCGTGGACACCGAGTATAACGGTGAAGCGCGTGCGCAAGCAGGTATCAAGATTGGCTACCTTGCCCAAGAACCGCAGCTAGACCCTGCTAAAGACGTGCGTGGCAATGTGGAAGACGGCGTACGTGAAGCCTTAGACGCATTGGCACGCCTTGATGAAATCTACGGCGAATATGCCCTACCCGATGCCGACTTTGACAAACTTGCCGCCGAACAAGGCAAAATGGAAGACATCATCCAAGCATGGGACGCCCATAACCTCAACAACCAGTTAGAAAAAGCCGCCGATGCGCTGCGCCTACCGGCGTGGGATGCCGACGTGAGCAAATTATCGGGTGGTGAAAAGCGCCGCGTCGCCCTGTGCCGTCTATTGCTATCCAAACCCGACATGCTACTACTGGACGAACCAACAAACCACTTGGACGCCGAATCAGTCGCTTGGCTTGAGCATTTCTTAAAAGATTATTCAGGCACCATTGTAGCGATTACCCATGACCGCTATTTCCTTGACAATGTTGCCGAGTGGATTTTGGAGCTGGACCGTGGCTATGGCTACCCTTACCAAGGTAACTACACCGAGTGGCTTGAGCAAAAAAATAAACGCCTAGAGCAAGAGCAAAAACAAGAAGAAGCCTTTGCCAAAGCGCTGAAACAAGAGCTTGAATGGGTGCGTAAAAACCAAAAAGGTCAGCAAGCCAAATCAAAATCTCGCTTGCAACGCTTTGAGGAATTAAACTCCAAAGAGTTCCAACAACGTAACGAAACCGCTGAAATTTACATTCCACCAGGACCACGTCTTGGCAACAAAGTGATTGAAGTCAACAATATCTCAAAATCATTTGGTGACCGTTTGCTATACGAAAACCTATCCTTCACTGTGCCACCGATGGCAATTGTGGGGATTATCGGACCCAACGGTGCAGGTAAAACAACCTTGTTCAACATGATTACAGGCAAAGACAAGCCAGATACAGGCACAGTTGAAGTCGGTGAATCGGTAAAAGTGGCGTATGTGGGACAGGTGCGTGATGAGCTGGACGACAAAAAAACTGTGTGGGAAGAAGTCTCCGACGGTCTTGATATGATTACCGTGGGCGAATACACCACGCCTAGCCGTGCCTATATCGGACGCTTTAACTTTAAAGGTCAAGACCAACAAAAACTGGTCGGCAGCCTGTCGGGTGGTGAGCGTAACCGTCTGCAACTTGCCAAAACCTTAAAGCAAGGGGCAAACGTGCTGTTACTCGATGAGCCATCAAACGACCTTGATGTTGAGACGTTGCGCGCGCTTGAAGATGCGGTGGAAGTGTTCCCTGGTACAGTGATGGTGGTGTCGCATGACCGCTGGTTCTTAGACCGTATTGCCACCCATATTTTGGCATTTGAGGATGAAGGTCCGATTTGGTTTGATGGTAACTATTCTGAGTTTGAAGCGTATCGCAAAAAACAGTTGGGCGCGGATGCCGAACCAAAACGCATGAAGTATAAAAAGATTGCGAAATAGTTAGCGATTTCTGGCTAATAATTTATGCTATATTAACCCTACTCAAGCAATTTGAGTGGGGTTTTTTAATCGTTTTTGATAATGGGAAATATGATGAAAATCAAACAATTACAGTTACAAAATTATGGCAGATTTGAGAATTTGACGGTGGATTTTGCCCCGACTGAGAATAGAGTGAGTAATGTAACGGTGATTGTGGGGAATAATGGAGCGGGTAAATCGCAAATTCTGCAAGCGTTGGCGACTGGGCTAAGTTGGTTTGTGAATGGTATTCGCAATGAAATGAGTGGTTTCGAAATTGATAATAAATTAATTAAAAACAATACAGATGAAGCTAATATCATTATTAATTTTGACTTTGACGCAAATAACTTTATAAATCAAGCGGGTTTATTGGAGATTACTCGCTGGAATACAAATAAAGTAAGAGATGGTAAGAATGGTAAATTTCCAAGTTATACGAAAGAGTTAAATAAGGTGATTAAGTCTTTCAGAGATAAAAACTCTCATATTTCTGATTTATCTTTGCCTTTAATTGTCTTTTATCCTGTTGAACGTTCAATAATTGGAAATTCGCAAGCAGATATTCTATCTAGTCAATTTAATCGATTCGATGCCTATCATGCTTGTGTTGATAGTGCTGGAATTGATTTTTATGATTTTTTTAAGTGGTTTCGACAACAAGAAGATATTGAAAATGAAATAAAAGCAAATGTAATATTAACTGAGAGTGAATACATTGAAAGATTGAATACTCTTATTGCTGAAAAAAATGAAATCGAAAATATTTATAATTCTATGAAAGATGAAAATTCTTTTTATAGTAAATTAGTTAATACAGAACTAGGCTCAAGCTTGAATAATTTAATGGAAAAATTAGAAAGGCTCACAGAAATTAATCAGGAAAAAATAGACTATTTAAATTCAGTTAAACATATTTCGACTAGAGAAAGTATAGCTGTTGAGACTTTGTTAAGAGTTAAAAAATCAATTGAAGAATTTACAGGATTTAGAAATCCACGCATACGCCGTCAAGGCACGCCCACCATGATAGTTGAAAAAGACGGTGAAGAACTGGACGTAAACCAACTTTCTCAAGGCGAAAAATCCCTACTCGCTCTCGTTGGCGACATCGCTAGACGATTAGCCATTCTTAACCCAAGCCTTGACGACCCACTACACGGCGAAGGCGTTGTCATGATTGACGAAGTCGATTTACACCTCCACCCAAAATGGCAACACGACCTTATCGACAAGCTTGTCAAAACCTTTCCCAAAGTCCAATTTATTCTAACCACACACTCACCGCTTATCGTTAGCGACAGACAGGATATTTTGGTCTATTCGCTCGACAATGGCGAACTTCAGCAAATGCCGAATGTCTATGGCGAAGATGCGAATACCTTGCTCAATGATATTTTTGACGTACCCGCTCGTACGCCCGAAATTGACAAGGCATTTAATGACATTCGCCGAGCGATTAGCCATAAAGAACTGGAAAGTGCGGAAAGCCAAATCAATAACATAGCGAAAAAAGTATCATCCAGTAATACCGAATTGCTAAAAGTGAGATTGATGCTTGCCCAAGCAAAACTTACTCGAAATAAAGTGAGTTAAACAATGCAATTCATTAATAAAAAACTTTCTATGCCTGTTCAAGTTGAAGATTGGGTCAAAAATGAAAAACCTAACGGTTGGACTTTAGGGAAAGATTATAAAGATGGCTATGAAATGCTACGGGAACAATTAAGACCTGAGCAGAAGAATTTATGTTGTTATTGTTGTCAAGCATTGGAAACTCAAGTAACTATTGAGCATGTAAAAAGTAGGAATTTATATCCCGCACTCACTTACGACTATAATAATCTGCTACTTTCTTGTAAAACACCCAAGCAATGCGACAATGCAAAAGGAAATCAAGAATTAGATTTAAACCCCTTGATGATTGAATGTGATATTGAAATTAAAATTAATCTTGCAGGCGAGCTTGAAAGTAAATCTACTAGAGCCGAACAGGCAATTACTATTCTTAATTTAAACAATCCAACGCTATGCAATAAACGCAAAGCTAAAATTGATATGATAAGCTTTACTTTTGACCCAAGCTCAGCCAATATTCCAATTAAAATTATGGACAGGGAAAACCTAGACACGATTTTACAAGCTTTTAGTGATACCGTAGAATATCAAGAATTCCAATATATTCTTAGAAAGTTAGCATAATAAATATTGAAAACCAGCTTAATTAGCTGGTTTCTCTATTTCAAAAAATTTAAGCATTTTCAATTAAAACAACACCCGCACCCGAATGGTTTCTGGGATATTTTTGAGTGCTTCAACCGCTTGCGCAGAATCGCCGCTACCCACATCCATCACCAAATAGCCCACATCTTCTTCCGTCATCAGGCTTTGCGCAAAGATATTGATATTGGCATCGGCAAAGGATTTGTTAATTTGTGATAACACGCCAGGCACGTTTTGGTGAATATGTAGCAAACGATGCGTGCCTTCTTTTTGCGGCATACTAACATTTGGGAAGTTCACAGAGGTTGCGGTATCACCCATATCAGAGTAACGCACAAATTTTTCTGCCACTTCAAGACCGATATTGGCTTGGGCTTCTTGGGTTGAGCCACCGATATGCGGTGTCAAAATCACATTGTCAAATGCGCGCAGTGGTGATTCAAATTCTTCATCCGCTGATTTTGGCTCTTTGGGGAACACGTCAATCGCCGCGCCCAAGATATGACCACTTTGCAGGGCTGCTGCTAGCGCATCGATATCCACACATTTGCCACGCGCCGCATTAATAAGATGCGCGCCTGGCTTCATGGCAGCCAATTCTGTGGCGGTAATCATGTTACGCGTACTTGGCAAATCTGGCACATGCAAGGTGACCACATCGGCTTTACCAAGCAATTCTTCTAGGCTTCCCACTTGGGTCGCGTTGCCCAGTGGCAATTTGGTGACCACATCATGATAGATGACTTTCATCCCAAGGCTTTCAGCAAGTACTGACAGCTGAGTACCAATAGAGCCATAACCCACGATACCTAAAGTTTTGCCGCGCACTTCATAGCTGTCTTTGGCAGATTTGTTCCAGCCGCCACGGTGTACCACTGCGTTTTTTTCAGGGATACCGCGCATCAGCATGATGATTTCGGCAAGTACCAATTCTGCCACAGAGCGGGTGTTAGAGTAAGGGGCATTAAAGACAGGGATACCCAGTTCACGGGCAGCTTCCAAATCCACTTGGTTGGTGCCAATACAAAAACAGCCAATGGCGATGAGCTTTTCGGCTTTTTCTAAAATATCGCGGGTCAAATGGGTGCGAGAACGAATGCCGATAAAATGGGCGTCTTTGATTTTTTCGCTAAGCTCTTCAGGGTCTAAGGCGGTTTTGATGTTCTCAACATTGTGATAGCCCGCCTCTGACAGCACTTTAAAGGCATTGTCATGCAAGCCTTCAAGCATCAAAAAGCGGATTTTGTCTTTCTCAAGTGATAGATTTTGTGCCATAACAAACCCCTAGTCAGTATTTTTAGTCAATTATCCTATCACACTTGCTGGGTTTTTTGTGGCGAAATTCCAGCAAGATGGCATGATTTTTTTGTCTTATGGGTAAAAAATTCTTCATCAATCGCCAGTGTTTTTGTCAAAATTTATGCCGTTAGTTATGCTATGATAGAGCCTCAAAAACCTTTTCAATCTGTATAAACATATGGGTAAAAGCCACACCATGACTGCTAATCAGACCGCCATCAATACGCTCATTGAACAACTACGCCAGCAAGGATTTGACGAACACCAAATCAAAACCGACGCGGACAGTTTGGGCTTTTGGGGCAAAGATTGGACCAAGCACTTTGAACCCAATGCCAGTGCCATTGTCTTCCCAAAATCCACCCAGCAAGTGCAAGCCATCGTCAAGCTATGTAATGCGCTTAACATCGTCATTACCCCAAGCGGTGGACGGACGGGGTTATCCGCAGGTGCCGTTGCCGCCAATGGCGAGGTAGTGATTAGCCTTGATAAAATGAACAAAGTGCTTGCCTTCTACCCTGCCGATCGCATGGTGGAAGTGGAGGCCGGTATCGTCACCAAAGCGCTGCAAGACTTTGCTGACAGTCAAGGCTTATACTATCCCGTGGACTTTGCATCAGCCGGTTCAAGCCAGCTTGGCGGCAATATTGGCACCAATGCCGGCGGTATCAAGGTCATCAAATACGGCATGACCCGCAACTGGATTTTGGGCATGACCGTGGTAACAGGTAAAGGCGATATTTTGCACCTCAATAAGGGCATGATAAAAAATGCCACAGGTTATGATTTGCGTCATTTGTTTATCGGAGCAGAAGGCACCTTAGGCATTGTCACTGAAGTGCAAGTCAAGCTAGAGCGTCAGCCAAAAAACCTAACCGTCATGGTGCTTGGTGTGCCAGAGTTTGCCAATATCATGCAAATCTTAGCCGCGTTTCAAAGCAAAATGGATTTGACCGCGTTTGAATTTTTTGATGATGTCGCCGTTGATAAATTACTTGCCACAGGGCATGTGCAAAAACCGTTTGAAACCGATGCGCCGTTTTATGCGCTACTAGAATTTGAAGCGCCCTACGAGCCGATTATGGACATGGCGATGCAGATTTTTGAAGACTGTATGAGCGAAGGCTGGGTGCTTGATGGGGTGATGAGCCAATCGATTCACCAAGCCCAAGAGCTATGGAAACTGCGTGAGTATATCTCTGAAACCATCTCGGTATTTACCCCGTACAAAAATGACATCTCCGTGCTCATCAGCCGTGTGCCAGAGTTTATCGCGGATATCGATGCCATTGTTAGCCAAAACTATCCGGATTTTCAAGTGTGCTGGTTTGGGCATATCGGCGATGGTAATTTACACTTAAATATTTTAAAACCAGAAAACCTTAGCAAAGACGAATTTTTTGAAAAATGCCAAGTGGTCAACAAGTACGTGTTTGAAACGGTGCAAAAATACAACGGCTCTATCTCAGCGGAGCATGGCGTGGGGATGACCAAAAAGCCATACCTTAATTACACCCGTCCTGATGAAGAAATTGATTATTTGCGCGCCATCAAGCAAGTCTTTGACCCCAATGGGATTATGAATCGTGGTAAGATTTTCGACTAGATAACATTGATAAAAAAAAGATACAAAAAAAGACCTTTAACTGAGGTCTTTTTTTGCTACTCACAGGGTTAGATTTTATTCACATTCAGCGTGTCCGGCATGTTAACAATCGGTTTGAGTAGTTCAATGGCATCGGCGACAGTATTACAAACGATTAGTCGCTGTAAATCTTCTGGCTTCATAAAACCTTGCTCAGCGGTAAAGTGTAGATGTTCAACCAATTTGTCATAAAAACCATTGATATTGAGAATAATCATCGGTTTTTCATGTTGATATAGCTGTCGCCAAGTGGCAATTTCCATGATTTCCTCAAGCGTGCCAAGCCCACCTGGCAAGGTGATAAAGGCACTGGCGTACTCTGCCATGATGGCTTTACGGGTATGCATGGTATCGGTCAAATGCAAACGCGTCAGCCCGCCATGCGCCACTTCTCGATCCATCATAAACTCAGGAATCACGCCCACAGCAATGCCGTTTTTTTCAATCACACCATCGGCAACCGCGCCCATACAGCCAATCACCGCACCGCCATACACCAGACCTAATCCTGCTTCAACCAATGCCTTGCCCAGTTCATGCGCCGATTGGACATAGACAGGGTCATTGCCTTTGCGAGAGCCGCAATACACAGCGACTAAGGGAACATCAATATCATGAAGTTTGACAATTTGTGCAATATCGCTCATTTCTTTACTAGTAATAATATCTACGGGTGTCATGCTTTTTCCTTTTAATGTGTTGTCATTATAGGTCAATCATCCTACAAATTCGTGAACGCATCCTAGGCGCAGCGTATCTCATTTTGGCTACATTTGGCGCATAGGCATTATAATTGGTGCAGTTGGCGAAAAATAAAGCAATGGCTGTTAAAAAGCGCCCAATGAAAGGTTGAATAAGAAAGGCTTGATAACAAAAATAGGCTATCAAAAGCCATCAAGTAGATACCCTAAGTATGATGGGCATCGGCAGCGATGCCATTGCCCCTGGCATAGATATTGGCAAGAAAATATTGGGCTTGCTGTTCGTATTCAGACGTTGGAGTCATACCGCATTCCGCGAAATTTGATGGGGTCAAAAGGTTTACATTGCGTCTGTTTATAGCGGCTGATACAACACGCCGACCAACAACACCGTGATATCCTTCGCTGTTGGGGCAATCTGTACAGTATCAAGTGCTATTGATTGAGCATCATACGTGCTTGCTAAGGCGTCGATTTGGCTTTGTAACTGCTGCGCAATGCTATCTAACTCCTGCTGCAGCTGCTGACGAATCGCATCAAGCTCTGCGACGGTTTGTTTGTTGGCATTAATATCGCCCACCGAGTTCATGGCACGTTTGACGTTATTGATATTGGTCTGTGACAACGCTTTGCGACCCATAAATGCGCCTAAGACCGCAGAACCAATACTGACCCCTGCATCCAGCCAGCCTTTGCTCGACTCGGCGGCTTGTTGTTGGTATTTTTCATTGGCGGCTTGCAGTTTTTTGGCTAGCGCATCTTGTTTTTTAGCAAAGCTATCACGCAGCTGGGCAATGGCGATATCACGCTGCTCATGCAGCGGTACGATGAGCCGATTGCGGAAGGCGTCTTCGCTCTCTGCCACTTCGCTATACAGCTTTAAACTATCGACATACCACAAATTTAACACTTGCTGCTGACGGATGGCTTCTTTCACCGCTTTTTCCCAAGTTTTCCATGATGCCTTGTCGAGCGCTTGGGTAGGCAGTTGTTTGAGCACAGCGGGTTGGTGCGGTGACGATTGTAATTGCTCAAAGGTCAAATCACTTAAAATCGCTTGATGCCAATCTACCACCAACGGCGGCTCACCAAATGCTGTGGTTAATAATAGCTGCTGCTGACTTTGGGCGCCTGATTTTTTGTCATTAAAAAATACCCGCGCATAGGCAAAGGCAGTAGGCTCATAGAAGGTTTGCCCATCGCCCGCCATGTCTTTGGGTGCGTAATACAAGCCCACATCTTTGGGCAAGGCGGGCGGCTGACTTATGGTGCTTGCTAATGGATTGATGGCAGGCGTGGTGGCTTGAGCTTGCGCTGGATCGGTAGGAGCAGCGGCTTGGCTATTGGCTTTGAGCTGTGCTATGGCTTGTTTGCTAAGCGGTCCTGATAGGTAGTTGAGCGTGAAGCGGGTGCTAAAAATCACAGGGCTGGCGTCATGCACATTGTGCAGCAAAAATTGGCGTTTACCGAGTTTATCAAACCACGCATTAAGCGCCGCTTTGTCCAGTCCACTGCTGCCGCTGGCAGAGAGCAAGCCATCCATCACCCGTTCACGGTCTTGGGCAGTCTGCAACCGTCCGATAAACCAAGTACCCGCATTGGATAAGGCTTTGTAGTCCAAATCCACTGGATTTTGGGTCGATAATACAATCCCCAAACCAAATGCACGCGCTTGTTTTAGTAGGGTCAACAGCAATACTTTGGTCGGTGGATTGCCAATCGGCGGTAGATAGCCAAACACTTCATCCATGTACAAAATTGCCCGCAAGGTTGAGGTGCCTTGCTGACGGCGCATCCAGCCCAATAAATTGGTGAGTAACAAGGTGACAAAAAATAAACGCTCATCATCGGATAGATGGGCAATATTGAGCACACTGGTTTGCGCTTTGCCATTTTTATCATAAAACAGTGCGCCAGCATCCAGCGGCATGCCTTTGAGCCAGCTGGCAAAACTCGATGATGCCAAAAGCGTATTGAGCTTCATCGCCAGTGCGCTACGGTCTTTATCCGCAAATACTTGTGACAGCGGCAGGATACCGATTTTGTCAAACGGTGGCGTTTGGATTTGGGTAATCAAATCCACCAAGGTTAAAGTTTGGTTATTGTCCCAGGCATTTTTGAGTAGCTGTGCCAAAAACACATGCTCTGGGGCAAGGTTATCCCCATCGACTTTTAATAGCACCAATAGTGCCGACACTGTCGCATCGATATACTCAGCATAACCTTCGCTATCTTGTTTGACACTATCGGGCGGTGGGACGAGATTGCCAAGTAGTGCAATCGGTAAGCCATTCTCGCTACCTGGGGTATAGACACTGACACGATTGGCGGCTTTGAGTGCTTGCACACGCTCCGGGGTTTGAAAACTGTTGCCAAGCCCTTGTTGCCAGTTTTCTGCGGTTTGCTTGGCAAACTCTGCCACACTCATACCTGCTTGACTTGCCATGCCGCTATCAATCCACGGCTCAAAGTCACTGGCTGCCAAATTTGGGAACGTCAATGCCAAATTGCCCAAGTCACCTTTGGGGTCAATCGCAATCACCGGAATATTATCCAGCGCGGCTTCTTCCAATAAGCTAATCCCCAAACCCGTCTTACCCGAGCCCGTCATCCCGATAATCACCGCATGGGTTGTTAAGTCAGCTGCATCATATAGGGTTGCTTGACCTTGTGTAGGCTCTGGGTACACGTCTTGACCGAGATAAAATTGACCGATACTATCAGCAATATTATTGGTGAGCGTTGGCATGGGATTCCCTCAAAATTTTTATAAGTAATGATTTATCGCCAACATGACGACTGGTCTAATTGTCTAACAAGCTGAGTGGCGGTATGTCGGTTTCATTATATGTAAAATTTTATCATTTCGCCTAGCAAAATTTGTCGATTCTTTTGTCGAGCCTTAACGCAATTTTTTAGCGCCAAAAAGATAATGCTTAATAATTTTTGATACCAAATTTTGAAGTTTACCCGTTTACTGTTGGGCATTAAAAGTTTAGCAATAAAAGCTGAGCAGTTAAAAAAAAGCGATGGGTGACATCGCTTTTGGTAGGATTGCATCATTGCAATATGCTAATTAAGTTTAAAACTACTTTATAAAAATCATCTTGTCAGCGATTTCGTTGCCGCTTGGGTCATTGTCCAATTGGTAATATTGACGAAGCAATTGTCCGACATCGCCCAATAGCGCAACCAAGCTATCAATGTGTCGATTATCTTTAATACCTTCGATAGCCTTGTCGCACATCGCTTGCCACATGGTTGGCATCACATGGCTATTGATGCCTCTATCCGCGACAATCTCCAGGCGCCGCTCACAGATATTAAGATACACCAATACCCCAGTATTATCCTGCGTATCCCAGACGCGATAATCCCCAAAAACTTCGATTGCTCTGTCTCGGCTGTTTTGTAGCCGTGCGGACGAAATAGGCAAATGATTCTCAATCACTAGCACCACTTCGCCGCGATGCCCTTGCTCAGCTTCGGTAATTGCTTGATTTAGCTGTTGTTGGGCAGTAGGCGTTAACCAGCGATTGTGCAGGCTAGGTATAAACGCAACTTGACGCCACCATCTAGCCCAACTTGGCACAGTGGAAGTCACTGTCGCCATCGGTGAGGTGTAAGCAATGGTTTCTTCGTTGGCACCATTCGTTGCAGTTATTGGGTCATTTGTGCTCATGAAAATTCCATAAAAAATAATGAAGTATATAGTTGATGATAAGGGGTAAAGTTAACACAATTTTTTCAATAATTTTTTAATAACTAGCCGACTATTGATTACCAATCGCCCCCAGCGCCGCCGCCGCCAAAGCCGCCACCGCCGCCACTAAATCCACCACCGCCAAAGCCGCCACCACCAAATCCACCACCGCCAAAGCCGCCACCCGGTAGGAAAACAACTCCACCGCCGCCTCTGCCACCGCGACCACCACCACGAAATAGCAAAAATAAAAAGACAATAAATGCCACAAACATACTGCCCAGTAACCCTGCACCAAAGATTGTACCAAGCGTTACAATGCCACCTGCGGTAGCGATAGAACCAAAAAACCGCCCTAATATACTGGTCAAAATCATGCCAGCCACAAAGCCAAAAAAGCCTAGGAAGATAAGCGGTATGCCGCCCTCTTGATTTGACTGGGCATTGGTATTGGTATTGACTCGATTGGCATCCGCTTGCTTTAAAATAGCAGGATCGGTCGTCAAGCGCTCTTCAATGCGATTAATTCCCGCTGTGATACCCCCGGCATAATCGCCTTGTTTAAATCTTGGGGTTATATCGTCGCTAATAATACGTTTAGCGACGGCATCAGGAATGGTACCTTCAAGTCCATAGCCTGTTAAAATATACATTTTACGGTCATTGACGGCAACAACCATCAACAGCCCCTGATCGGTGTCTTTTTTGCCCAGTTTCCAGCGATCAGCAACTTTCATTGAATAGTCAAAAATATCCTCGCCATTGGTGGTTGGTACAATGACCACGGCTGCTTGCGCTAAGCCGCGGTCATTAAGACTACGCAGTTTGGTTTCAATCGCCTGTTTATCACTGGCAGATAGAATTTTTGCTTCATCAATGACAGGGTTATTTAGGATTAGCTTATCAGCTGCTACAGGGGCTTGGGTTGATTGCTTGGATGTGGTAGTCGTGGTTGTCTGGGCATTGGCGGTAGCTGTTGCCTGATTGCCAGTTGCTTGAGTATTGACCCCTGGTACCGGCAGTGCATCATTGCCTAACGGCTCTTTAATTGCATCATTATTGAGTACAGCATCATTGAGCGCTTCATTGGTTTGTGCGGTTTTGGCAATCGCAACCATGTCCTCAACACTATGATCTTGTAATGTGGGCTTAGCGGTAACGGTTGCGGAATTGGCTGTCGCTGTGGCAGTTTCTGCGACGGCTGCCATAGGCATTGCCAGCCCAATGCCGATGGTCAGTGCAGTAAAAGTACTTACTACCAATCGCTTGGCTAACAAACGAGACACCAATTTTTTCGGCTGTTTATGCGAGCGCTGTAAATTGGGCTGTGTCTGTGCAATATTCAATGACACCTGTGTTTCCTCAAAGTATGCAATTTTTTTATTATGATGTAGTCAACTCAACAACTATTTTAAAAAATTAAAAAATTAGTCTGACAATTGATGCAAATCTTATCTAATGAGCCTGCCACCGACTGATGGCAGACTATTTAAAAAAATCTTCTTAACTCTCAAACTTTAACTATACAGTTAACAATGGTGAATTAAGGTTTCGCTGTCGCGGTAGCCGAATTATTTACAGGCTGACCACCGGCATTGGCCGTGTTCCCATTGTTTTGCACTGGCTGACCGCCCGCATTTGCGGTATTGGTATTGCCGAAATCAACGGTTGGTGCAGTGGAGATTTGCGCCTCATTGGCCACGGTAAAGTTTGGACGGGTATGCATACCAAACACTTTTGCGGTGACATTGGTTGGGAATTGGCGTACGGTAGTGTTATAAGTTTGAACATCTTGGATATAACGACCACGTGCCACGGTAATGCGGTTTTCGGTGCCTTCAAGCTGTGCTTGTAACTCTTGGAATTGTTTGTCCGCTTTTAGATCAGGATAGCGCTCTGACACTGCCATTAAGCGCGATAACGCACTGCCCAATTGATCTTGCGCTTGTTGATAGCGTTGAAAAGCTGCTGGGTCATTGAGTACATCAGCACTCACATTGATAGTCGTCGCTTGTGAACGCGCTTGTGTGACCTGGGTTAAGGTCGCTTGTTCGTGCTGGGCATAACGCTCAACGACTTTAACTAAGTTTGGAATCAAGTCAGCACGGCGCTGATACTGGTTGACTACTTCTGACCATGAAGCGTTGATTTGCTCATCTTGCGCTTGCATAGAGTTATAACCACAACCGGTCAGATTGGCAGAACCTACCACCAACGCTGCGGCTAATAAGGTGTTTTTTACTGTGGTATTGAATGGTTTCATAAGTTTTCCTCAAAAATAAATTAAATAAAGCGATGTCTAGGTTTTTGAAAATTATGAAGCTATGTGCGTATACTGTAAATTTACGTTTTGTATAGTGCTGTATGGTTTTGTATCAAACCGCAGACTTATTAAAGCCGGCTTAGCGGCTTAGAATAGTTAAATATCGAATAGCTAAAAATTGAATAGTTAAAAATTTGCAATCGCGTGCCATAAAAAAAGACCAGCCAACGCTGATCTTTTTGATTACTTACATCATTCGCTAAAAAATTATTGCTGGGCAGCTTCAATTTGAATGACTAATTTCACCTTTTTACTCACACCCATTTTGACATAACCATCAATCCCCCAATCGGTACGGTCAATCGTGGTTTCAAAATCACCACCGTACACATATGCCATGAGTAACGGACTTGGATAGCTATTAAATTTGCTCGCTGTCAACGTAATAGGGCGAGTTTTTTTGAGCAAAGTTAAATTGCCTTTAATTTGGTGTAATTTACCCTTTTTAAAGATAAATTTGGTAGAGGTAAAGTGGGCAGTTGGATATTTATCTGCATTAAAAAAGTCTTTACTTTTTAAGTGTTCATCAAACGCTTTATGACCTGTTTGCAATTTTTCCAACGGAATATCCAGGTTGATTTGCCCTGTTTGATTGTCGGGGTCAAATACCATGTCGCCTTCCAAGCCATAAAACCCACCATAATTGGTTGAGGTACCAAAATGGTCAATGCTAAATCGCACATTGGTGTGCATCGGGTCGAGTTTATAGTTGATTGAATCAGATTTGACGATTTCTTTGCTTACTGCTTTTGCGCCTAAGCTGAAAGTTTTAGCCAAGACTTTTTTGGTCAAAATGGCAGTGGTTGCCACGCCTGCAAGTTTGGCAAGTGTCCCTAAGTTGTTAGTTTTATCTGTCATGAACTTTCCTTATTATGAGTCGTTAAAAGTTGCATCGGTTTGAACATTTTAACTTATCAATTGCATCAAGCTGTGCAAAGAGTGTTGGCAAAGTTCAGCATTTGTGAAATTATCTATCGTAGAAACGTAAAAAAGCCAATGTGTTAACATTGGCTTTTGGGTAACGCTAAGCAAGCTTATTGTTGTACCGCTTCAACTTGGATATTGAGTTTGACGTCTTTAGCAAAACCCATTTTGACATAGGTATCCATGCCCCATTTGGTGCGGTCAATGGTAGTCTCAAAATCACCGCCACATACTTGCGCATTTTTTAGCATTGGGCTGTTGTAGCAATTAAATTTAGTGGCTTTTAAGCTGACTGGGTTGGTTTTGCCCAATAGCGTCAAGTTACCGTCAACTTTCGTTACTTTGCCATTTTTGAAATGAAATTTGGTGGATTTAAAATTAGCCGTTGGGTATTTTTCAGCGTTGAAGAATTCAGCTGATTTTAAATGGTTGGTAAAATGTTCGTTACCGGTGTCAAGACTATTGACAGGAATATCAACATTGATGCTACCCATACGCTTGGCAGGGTTGTATTCCATGTCACCGGTTAAGCCGTAAAAACCACCTTGGTTGGTCGTTGTACCGAAGTGGTCAATCGCAAAACGTACATTGGCGTGGTTTGGGTCTAGTTTGTAGCTGGTGCTGTTGCTTGGCTTAACTTTTTCTACTTTGGCGGTTTTAGGGGCTTTTGTGACCGCTGCAGGTTGAGCCGCGGTTTCACCAACTTTTTGCGTTTCACCGTTTTGCGAGATAACCAATTCTGCATTGGCAAATTGTGTGGCTAACAACGCTGCGATAGCGGTAGTGGCTAAAAGTTTGCTATTCATGAAATTTTCCTCGATATATTATAAGAACTGTGTGGGCTTACAAAACATTGTTAATGAAACTTAACTTAGTCTATTTAGGATTAAGTTATTATAACATATACCTTTCCCTTGTTATCGTGTATTGTTTGTAAATTGTTGCTAGTGTTTGACCGAGCCCAGGCTTTTATCGTGACAGCCTTTATTGCCTTAGTCGGGTTAGGTTGGGGCATTAAAAAAGGACAGCTTTTGCCATCCTTTTATAAAAAAATCAACTATGTTAACTTTTATCTTAACTTTTATCTTAAAAATGCCCGAGCATTTCTAAACATCCGCATCCACGCCCCGTCATTGTCCCAAGCTTCAGGCTTCCAGCTGTGGTTATATGCCATTAAGTTGCGCTCTGGGTGTGGCATCATCAAGGTCACACGCCCATCGGTGCTACAAATCCCTGTCACCCCTTGCGGTGAGCCATTTGGATTGAGCGGATAATGCTCGGTTGCTGTGCCAAGACTGTCCACATAACGCATCACAATTTGCCCATGTGCGCTCATCCCTGCGATATCGGTATCGCTCAACGTCGCAAAGCCTTCGCCATGTGCCACCGCAATCGGTAGAATGCTCTCTTGCATGCCTTTTAACAGCACCGACTTGGTACGTTCAATTTTCACATTCACCGTGCGCGCTTCAAACCGTGCCGATTTATTGGCGATAAAACGGGGGAAATTCTCTGCGCCAGGTATCAAGTCTTTAAGCTGGCTCATCATCTGACAACCGTTACATACGCCAAGCTAGAAGGTTTCTGGTCGGTTAAAGAATCGCACAAATTGCATGCGTAATTCATCATGGAACAGTACCGATTTTGCCCATCCAGCGCCAGCGCCAAGCACATCGCCATAACTAAAGCCGCCGCAAGCCACGAGCCCATCAAAGTCACGCAAGTTGACACGCCCTTTAAGCAAGTCACTCATATGCACATCGACAGCTTCTAGTCCTGCGCGTTTAAAGCCTGCTGCCATTTCTAGCTGACCATTTACGCCTTGCTCACGCAAAATGGCGACTTTAGGCTGTGTGCTGCGGCTATTGATATAGGGGGCTTCAATCGCTTGGTTGAGATCATAATTGGCTTGGGCGATTAAGCCTTGATGGGATTTATCACCAATCAAATCAAAGGCCTGTTGTACGCATTCGGGGTTGTCACGGTTTTTGGCGATATGGTAGCCCACTTTGCTCCATTCCTGCTCAAGCTCGCTACGCTCAAAACGTAAATTTTGCGTGGCTGTTTGGATGAGTAAACTGTCTTCATCGGTACTTTGACCAATTAAGCTTAATAGCTCACTAACGCCTGTGGTTTCGGCAAGCGCTAGCAATTGAGCCACTTGATGGGTTTTGACTTGAATCACCGCACCGAGTTCCTCAGCAAACAATTGACCGAGCAAATTGTCATCAGTTAACACCAATTTTACGCCTTGACGACTGGTGAATTGCATCTCAGCAATGGTGGCAAGCAAACCGCCATCACCAATGTCATGATATGCGGTGATTAAGCCTTGGTTGTTGGCTTGCTGGATAAAGTCAAAAAAGTTGATTAAATCTTGCGGATTATCCAAATCTGGGCAAGTATCACCCAGTTGGCTTAGGGTTTGGGCAAGGATTGAGCCACCCAAGCGGAACTGACCTTTTGATAAGTCTAAACGATAAAAAGCGGTTTCGCCAAGCGCTGAGCTGGTTAGCAATTCTGGGGTTAAGGTTTTGGTGACATCTTGCACAGGGGCAAAGGCAGTGATAATGAGCGACATGGGTGACACCACAGATTTGTTTGCTTGCTCATCTGACCAATTCGCCCGCATCGACAAGCTGTCTTTACCCACAGGAATGGCAATACCAAGTGCCGGACAAAGCGCTTCGCCCACGGCATACACCGCATCAAACAAGGCTTGGTCTTCTTTGTCCTCCCCACAGGCTGCCATCCAGTTCGCCGACAAGGTAATGTCTGATAGCTTGGCGATATTTGCCCCTGCGATATTGGTAATGGCTTCAGCAACAGCAAGGCGCGCAGATGCAGCAGGATTAATCAAAGCCACCGGGGTACGCTCGCCCATACTCATGGCCTCGCCTGTCATCGGTTTGCCATCGATAGGAAGGAGAGCAGAAGCGGTAACAGCACAGTCCGCCACTGGCACTTGGTAACGTCCAACATATTGGTCACGTACTACCATACCCGTGATGGAACGATCGCCAATGCTAATTAAGAAAGATTTGCTGGCAACTGTGGGGTGACGCAGCACGTCTTTGACTGCTTCAGCCAAATCGACTTTATCAAGGTTTAACGCTGTCAAATCTGGCGTACTACGGCTAAAGCTACGCTGCATTTTTGGCGTGCCACCAAGTAGCACTTGTAGGGGCATATCGACCGGTTGTTGGTCGCCTTTGGTGTTCAGTAGTGGGTCATTAACCACCAACTCACGCACGTCAGTCGCTTCACCCAAAATCGCATACGGGCAACGCTCGCGCTCACAGATACTATCAAATAGCTCACGGCTCTGTGGACGGATTGCCAATACGTAACGCTCTTGGGCTTCATTTGACCAAATCGCCATTGGCGACATGCCATGCTCAAGCGACGGCACTTTACGCAAGTTTAACACCGCACCAAGTTCATGGTCATTCACAAGCTCAGGCATGGCGTTTGACAAACCACCTGCCCCCACGTCATGAATCGACACAATCGGATTATTATCTTCATTTGGCTGGTTGCCTGCCATCGCCCAACAGCGGTCAATGACTTCTTGACAGCGGCGTTCCATCTCGGCATTGTCACGTTGCACTGATGCAAAATCCAAGCCTTCATCAAGCTCACCACTATCCACCGAACTTGCCGCGCCACCGCCCAAGCCGATTTGCATGGCAGGACCGCCTAGCACAATCAGCAAATCGCCTTGTTGAATCGGATTTTTTTCTACCAAATTGCGTTTGATATTACCGTAACCGCCGGCAATCATAATAGGTTTGTGATAGCCCCGCATTTGGCTGCCATCTTGGTCTTTTGAGGTATCCAATTGGAATGAGCGAAAATAACCGACCAGATTTGGACGACCAAATTCATTGGAAAACGCCGCACTACCAAGCGGTGCTTGGGTCATGATTTCTAATGCGGACGCCATACGCGCTGGCTTGCCGTAGTCAGCCGTGGAGATTTTCCCGCTGTGCTCCCATTTTTCTGGCATATCAGGCAGCTGCAAATGCGACACATGGAATCCTGCCAAGCCTGCTTTGGGTTTACCACCACGACCTGTCGCGCCCTCGTCACGGATTTCCCCGCCAGAGCCTGTTGCCGCGCCTGCATAGGGTGCAATCGCCGTTGGGTGATTGTGAGTTTCGACTTTCATCAAAATATCAATCGGCTCTTGATGAAAATCGTATGCTAAATGATTGTTGTCGCTATTTAATAGCGGATAAAAACGCTGTCCTTCATGTCCTTTTACCACTGCGGCATTGTCTTTATACGCCGATAAAATATCGTTGGGATTTTGCTCGAAGGTATTTTTAATCATGCCAAATAGGGATTTTGGCTGTACTTCGCCATCAATCGTCCATTGAGCATTAAAAATCTTGTGGCGGCAATGCTCCGAGTTGGCTTGGGCAAACATCATGAGCTCAACATCGGTCGGATTGCGCTTCAGCGCATTAACGTAAGCATCCATTAAGTAATCAATATCTTGGCTCGATAACGCAAACCCAAACTCACGGTTCGCCGACTCTAACGCCTCACGCCCTTTGCCCATCACATCGACATGGTTGAGCGGTGCTGGCTCGTGGTCATCGAATAAGTGCTGAGCCTTTGCCAAGTCATAAAATAGGCTTTGGGTCATGCGGTCGTACAACATCATCTCGATATCATGCGGGAGCTTTTCAGGCAAATTTTTGCCTATGAGCGTATACACCACCAAGCGCTCAACACGCTCAATCGCTATCTCACAATTGTTAAAAATATCCGTCGCTTTACTTGCCCAAGGGCTAATCGTACCAAAACGTGGGCTGACAATGATTTGTAGCGCCTCTTGGTTTTCATTTTGATTCTCACCTTGGTTTTCATGTTGGCTTGCTTGATTGAGCGCGATTTCGTCACCGTGATTGAGCAAATCTACCGCTTTCTTATAATCGTGTTCTGCCAAATCTTTAGAAAAAATATAAACTTGCTGGCTTTTTAAGTGAGTGATTTTGAGATTGGTTTTTTGGCTAAGGGAATTTAGCAGTTTGGTGGTTTGAAAATCGGTTAAAAATGGGTATCCAGCGATGATAGTCATAGAAAGTTCCGCTTGCTTCGGGAAAAGTTGGGAAAATAACAGAAAAATTTGTGGCTATTATAGCATTAAACCCACGGGCGTATCACTTGTCTTGGTGGAGATAGACTGTCATTTCACCCTGTGTTTTTTCTAAAGTGCCTTTCAATTGCGTTACCTTGCGATAACATCGTTAACGGTTTTATACCAATTATTTGCAGCTTTTAGACAGACTTAAACAACAAAAGCCGATATTATCGTCCAAGTTAATGACTTTAACCGAGTTTTAAAATAAATTCTTAACCAGTTAGCAATAAATTTTTTAGTATTAAATTTGAGACGTATAATAACCATATAATAACAAGGATATTCTCATGGCAGATCTCACCAAAGCGCAACATATTGAAAATATTAATAAAGTGATTAAAGGCGTCAAATATGCAATGATGACCACTATTACTGCAGACGAAAAACATTTACATGCGTGCCCAATGACCACCAATAAAAATGAATTAGAAAATGGTAAAATTTGGTTCATCGGCGATCGCAAATCAGAAACTATTAAAGACTTGGAAAAAAATCCACAAGTCAACTTATCTTATACCTCAAGCGACCAAAAAGACTTTGTATCTATCAACGGTACGGCTAAGCTGGTTAATGACAAAGCCAAACTAGATGAGCTTTGGAGCCCAATTTATGCGGCGTTCTATGAAAAAGGTAAAGAAGATCCTAACGTGCAAGTGCTTTGTATTGAATGTAACGGTGCGCAGTATTGGCTAAGCGGTAATACGGTGGTGGATATGTTTAAGATGGTATCAGCGGCTGTCCAAGAAGGGAAAACCGCAGAAAACATGGGTGAAAACCATGCCGTAACCTTTTAATTATTGGCTTTAAAAAAATATAACCCCAGTTTTTTAACTGGGGTTTTTTATGGTAAATTTTGAACTAACAATTTTTTAGAATAATCCATTTTTTTAACGTTATCAGCTTTTTAAAGTCATTAGCTTTTTTTAAAGTTATCAATTAAGGCTGTTTTAGATAGGGCCATGCTGCTTTTAGATAAATAAACATTGACCATAACGTCAACACCACTGAAATGACCAATAGTAAATACCCCGTCATTTCAAGCGATTCCCAATTGAGCAGTAACACCGTAATTGCCACCATTTGAAAAGTGGTTTTCATCTTGCCCACATATGACACTGCAACGCTAGTACGATTGCCCAGCTCCGCCATCCACTCACGCAAGGCAGAGACAGCAATCTCCCGTGAGATGATAACAATCGCTGAAATCGCCATGACAATGTCAGGATGCCACTGCACCAAAATAATTAGCGCGGCAGCAACCATCAGTTTATCCGCCACAGGGTCAAGAAACCGCCCAAACGCCGATGTCATATTGAGCTTGCGGGCAAAGTAGCCATCTAACCAATCGGTAATTGCCGCCAAAATAAATACAGCCGTCAATAAAAAGTGGCGTAGTAGGCTATCGCTAAACTGATACATGCCGATGTTGGCAATTGCATTGTCACTAATGGCGCTTTGCCCAATCCCCATCGCAGGCGGCCAATAAGCAATCGCCACAAACAGCGGAATCATCACGATGCGCGCAATAGTCAAGTTGTTGGGCAAGTTAAAAATACTGCCCGAGGCAACAGGGGGGTTGGCTGTCTCGTCGGTCACTGGCTTATCGGTCATGGGATTTTTCGTTCATTATTGTTGTAGGGCGCGGCGTAACGCTAGTTTTAGTTGAAATAATTATAACGGTTCTCAAAGCAATGTCATTATTTTTTGCCAATAGTGCTTGTTCTTGTCATATTTTTCAACAATTAAGCCACTTTATACTATTGATTTCATGATATTTTTTACTAAATATGTCATTGTATAAAAAACACTTCAAAAGTAACAGGGTGTAATTAGACAGTCAAAGATTTAGACTTTTATTGATATCATAACGTCCGACAACGAAATAATAATAACAATAAGACTTATTTTCGCTATTAGCAAATTTTGCTGTGGTCAGGTTTTTTGAAAGTTGACTATTTTGTACCCAATTCATTAATCATAGCGTATCAACTTGCGAATTTTTTTATCATATAGTGATTGGACAATTTTGATAAACCGCGTTTATTGTCAAAAATTTTCAGACTTTTAACACTTACTTGTGCTTTTCCTCAGCCCATTGCTCACCTCCTGCAATGGGTTTTTTTTATAGCTTAAGCTTTGAAATGATTAGATGTTGCAATTCATCGCATTTTTTAGATTGGTACTTTTTTAGGTTGGTACTAGATGCATCGGTTGGTATCTACCTAAGCATTAAAAATTTGCCAGCATTTTCAGCCCTGCAATGACTAATACGAGAGATAATAATTTATTGAGCATGGGGTCGGCAAGGCGTTTGCTACCATAAGTTGCGCCAATAAAACCCCCTACACACACTGCTACAAGCCAAATTGGTAGTTGATTTGGCAGTTTTGCCCCTGTCGATAACACACCAAACAAGCCTGAAATTGAATTCACCAAAATAAACCCCGACGCTACGCCTGCGACAACTTTAGGGCTTGCCCAACGGTTAAACAATAAAATTGGACTTAAAAACACACCACCACCCACTCCCGTCAATCCCGCAAGCAACCCTAAAACCGCCCCCACGATTGCCAAAAGCCATTTTGACACCTGTTTTAATGGTTGCTCGCTGGTGAGTTTTTTGGCAAAGATAAATGAATAAATAGCCGAAAAAATCAGTACCATCCCAACAATCGGCTTATATAAATGACTGGGTAAATGGGTCATTCCCCCGATAAACGCCATCGGTACCGCGGTAATAGCAAGGGGAATAAAAATTTGCCAAGAAAAGTTTTTTGCAGAATAAAATCGCCAAAACGCAATGATTGACACCAAAATATTAAGACATAATGCGGTGGGTTTCATCATACTTGGCGCAACGCCGACTAACCCCATCATCGCAAGATAACCCGATGCACCGCCATGCCCGACTGATGAATAAAGCAAGGCAGAAATAAAAAACAGCACGCTTAATACGGTAGTTGTCATTGCTTGTTAACCATTATTAGAAAGCCACAGACTCTCAGTGCTGTCGGCATAAAATTCTTGTTTCCACACAGGGATATCCGCTTTAATCGCATCAAGTAGCCAACGACACGCATCAAACGCAGGATAACGGTGGGCAGCCACCACCCCAATCCACACCGCCATCTCACCAATCGCAAGGTCGCCAATACGGTGTATGGCAATGGCGTTTTCGATATCAAACTGGGCTTTGGCTTGTTCAACCAGTTTTTTGCCTTGATTGAGTGCCAGTTGCTCGTAGCCGTAATAAGTGAGTTTGGTAACAGGGCGAGCGTTATTGTGGTTACGTACCCAGCCTTCAAATGTCGCTAACGCCCCACAAGTATCGCTCATTAAGGCGTGTTTAAGCCGTCTATCGTCAATGGCTCGGTCAGTCAATGCAAAGCCGCTAGCAATCACGGTTTGGTAGGCTTGGTCTTCACTGAAGCTAATGGTGGATGAGCCTTTATGCAATGCATTCATGGTTTTCTCTATATTTTTCAAAGGGTGTATGCGATATTTAACCGCCCGCCACAGGCGGAATAAAGGCGACGATATCGCCATCTTGGAGCGGCGTTTGCCAGTTGGCAATGTGGTGATTGATTGCCACGGCAAGTTTGGTTTGGGCGATTTTAAAACCGTAATGTGCGCTTAACGTTTGATAAAGCTCGGTCAAGTTATCACCGTCAAAGCGGATTGTTTCTTCATCTTTCCCTGCTTGTTCAGCAAGGCTTGCAAAGTATAAGATGGCTAAATTTTTCTCAGACGCGCTAGGTGTTGGCATAGTCGGATTTACCCCCTGTTTTGGTGAGTAGCTTAATATCACTGATGGTGATGTCGTGAGATAATGCTTTGGTCATGTCGTAAATCGTTAGGCAAGCCACCGACACAGCGGTTAAGGCTTCCATTTCCACGCCTGTTTTGTGGGTGACTTTGACGGTGGCAGTGACGTGGATTGAGCAGTTGTTATCATCATACTCAAAGCCGATTTTTACCCCGTCGAGTGGCAGCTGGTGGCAAAGCGGAATCAGCTCGTGGGTGCGTTTGCTTGCCATGACCCCTGCGATGTGCGCGGTCTGGGTGATTGAGCCTTTTTTGGTGATACCATCGGCGGATTTTATCACTTGGTAACTGTCGCTAGGGAAAATGACTTGCCCTACGGCGGTGGCGGTGCGTTGGGTTATCGCTTTGCCTGACACATCGACCATGGCGATATCGCCGCGTGCGTCTAAATGCGACAGCGCTAAGGAAGTTAATTGTGTTGTCATGTTTTGGATTTTCACCCCTCAAATGTGGCACAAAATTACATAAACGTATACGCTTATCAAGCTGCGCTTGAATGATTAAATTTGCCTATTTTATATTTTAAAAAAACCCGCCATCGATTAACCGCCAATCATCGACAAATTCGCCATGATACCACTGTCGTTTTGCTTGAGTAAATGATGCTCGGGCTTAATCGGCATTAAGCTTTGCAAGGCATGAACCAATCCATCGACATCGCCATTTGCCAAAAACGCACGCACATCATAACTGCCATTATCAAACAAACACAAATGTACTTTGCCTTGGCTACTCACTCGCAGGCGATTACAACTGTCGCAGAATTGCGGGGCGTAAGGCTCAATTAGCCCAATGCCACCGACATAATCGGCATGGCGATATTCAATCGCAGGGCCTGCATCGCTTGCTCGACGTTGCGATTGCCAACCATTTTGTAATAAAAAATCTTTGATACGCTGACCACTGCTATGTTGGGCAAAAAATAAAGCTTTATTATCCGAGGTTTGCATAAACTCAATAAAACGGTAAGTGACAGGGCGATTTTTGACAAAACTTAACACGGACTGCAAGTTATCAAAGGCGGTGTCTGCCATCAAAATACCGTTGAGTTTTAGCTTAATATCGGTGGTTGCTAGCAATGTATCGATGTCTTTTAACAGCGTTGGCAATATATCAAAGCCGGTGATTTGTTTAAAAATGGTGGGGTCAAAGCTGTCGATACTGATGTTAAGCTGATTTAGCCCTGCTGTTTGCCAGTCGGATAAATGCTTGGCAAGCCGATAGCCATTGGAGCTAACCGCCACTGTTTGGATGCCTTGGGTCTGTTTAGCAAGTTCGATGATGCGCGGTAAATCTTGTCGAATCGATGGCTCACCCCCCGTCAGCCGCACTTTGGTGGTACCTAGTTTGGCAAAGGCTTGTATTAAAACATCGATTTCGGATACAGAAAGCTCGTTGTCAGGGCGTTTACCCGCGTTGGCAGTATAGCCATCGGGCAGACAGTAATGACAGCGAAAGTTACAAAAATCGGTAATCGACAGGCGTAAATAGCTTAACTGGCGATGAAAATTGTCCACCAAATTTAATGAAGAATGTTGCGGAGTCATCGTTAGCTAAAATTCCAACTAAACGGCTGCACTGTCACTATTTCGCCTGCTTTTACCCCTGCATTGTCTTGGGGCAATACAAGCAAGCAATTGGCGTGGCTAAGCTGTTTTACACGGTGGGAGTCTTGGGCAGATAAAGGGGTGACGCTAAAACTGCCGTCTTCATTTTGGCAAAAAACCGCTCGCTGATAATCTTGGCGTCCTGCTCGCTTGTTGATGTCGTGGGTGGTTTTGGCAAACAGTTGCAGCGGTTTTGGGATATCTGATTGTATCACGCCCGATAGTTGCCATAGCGCAGGTTTGACAAAATTAAGGCAGCACACCACGGTAGATAGCGGATTGCCAGGTAACCCAAAATACATGACCGTTTTTTTATCTTGCTCAAATTCCCCAAATATAAAAGGTTTACCTGGTTTCATCGCTACTTTGTAATGGTGAATTTTGCCAAGCGCCTGAATGATTTGGGTTAAAAAATCATAATCGCCCACCGATACACCCGCCGTAGAAATAATCACATCACATTCGGCTATCGCTTGCTGAACAGTGCGGCGAGTGGTCTCAAGGTTGTCAGGGACAATGCCATAGTCTTGAATGGCAATCGGCAACTGCTTTAATAACGCTTTTAGCGTGGGCGTGTTGGAATTATAAATTTGGGCGAGCGTTGCCAGCGGTTGCCCCACCTCGACCAGCTCATCGCCGGTGGCAATAATACCAACCGTGAGTGGCTGAAATACCGGAACGCTATCCACGCCCAAATTGGCAAGTAAGCTGATATCGGTGGGGTTTAGGCGTTTACCAATCGTTAGAACGGTTTCGCCTGCTTGCACTTCCTCGCCTTGGCGGCGAATATTTGCGCCCACTTTAGCGGTTTGGGTCAAGCGAATGTGATAGGCTTGGCTGTTATCCAAACTGGGCTGAATGTCGCTAAGGTTGGTGTCTTCCTGCATCACTACCGTGTCGCAGTCATTTGGCACCACCGCGCCGGTAAAAATTCGCACGCCTTGATTGGGTTTTAAACGACCGTTAAAAGGTTTACCTGCCCCCGATTCACCGATGATTTCAAGTTGGCTATCGTGGTCAAGATAGCTACGCGCAGCTATCGCAAAACCGTCCATGGATGATAGATTTTGGCGGGGAATATCAAAGGATGCGGCAATATCTTGGGCTAAGATGTGGTTTTGCGCCTCCAACAAACCCACTGTTATGGTCTTTACCTCGCCCAGACGCAACGTTAAATAGTTCTCTAGGCGCTCATTAATCGCTTGTTTTAGTTCATTGACAGAAATCATCAGGTTATCTCAATTAAAATGTTGGGTCGGCGCTAAAAGGTGATAGGCTGTTTTTAGCTGCTCAAATTGTTCTAAGGTATCAATATCTTGGCTTAAATGCGACAGCGGTATCGGATAAAGCTGATAAACCGTGCGGTCGGCGGGCGAAACGATAGCCGTTTGGTGTTGCCATAACGCCCGAAAACCTTTATCGCCTTGCAACTGATGCCCAAATGCTTGCAAAAAACCCCAAGGTAAATTGACGGGAATCCCCCAAATTGGTTGATTATTATCACCATACTCACTCACAATCAGCTGATGGTCCTCAACATTTTGGCTTAATAGCCTCAAATCATCGAGGGTTACCGCCACTTGGTCAACAGTCAAAAACAAAATCCGCATCGTAGCACTTACTGACTGTTGTTGTAATGTTGTCATTGCATACTGAATCGATTGCGCCATCCCTGTTTGCGGCGTTGGGTTATCGACGACTGTGACGGCAAATGGTGCAACTTCGTTGTATAACGCTTTAGAAATTGGGTTATCAAGTTTTGGCAAAACCACCAACACTTGATAAGGCTGCAATTGGCGTGCCAGTTGAATTTTTTCAGCCAGCAAGGTTTGATGATTTTTTACAATCAGCTGCTTGGCAAAACCAAGACGCTGGCTCAATCCTGCCGCCAAAATCACCACGGTTAAATTGCTAGGAGTGACGCTCATGATATACCTGTTGAATTTGGGCAGTGATAGATAAAGCCACTGATTCGGGCGTATCCCCACCGAGCGCTAAACCCACAGGATAGAACAAATTAGCAAGTTTCACCAGTTGATAACCATCCTCAATCTCGCCAAGCAACTGCTCAGTGCGATATTTCGGCCCTAATTGCCCAATAAAAAAAGGTGAATTTTGTGCTTTAAAGGCTTGACTGAGCCATACTCTATCTTGACTCAGACTATGGGTCATTATCACCACAGCAGTTGGCTGCGGTGACTCAAAAAAAGTCTGTACAGACTCAGCCTCATCAAGGGCAATCTGCACAAAATTGGCGTGAGCCTGCCCGCGATAACGGGTAATCACATCCAAACGACTATCAATCACCGTCACCTGCCAGCCTTGCAAATTTGCCATGGTCATCAAGGGTAAACAATCTTGCCCCGCCCCAAAAATTAATAATTGTAGCGGTGGGTGTAGCGTTTCTACAAAGAGGCTCAGTTGTTGCGATTGTTTTTGATAAACATGCAGCATAAAGCGACTTTTACGGCTGGCAGCGACTTGATTAACTAATTGCCAATCTTGCTGACCCAATTGCGACAACTGTGTCAAGGGGAGATGCTGTCCAACCACAAACTCATCTGAGTTTGTGGTGATAACTGTAGCCAATGTTTGTGGCTGTTTTGTCTGTTTTAAGCGCTGAAAACAGGCAAATAATACAGATTGTTCATTTAAAACCAGACGTTCAAATAATACTTGGATGACGCCTTGACAGCCGAGCCCAAAGCCTTCTTGCTCATCACTGTCATCGGCTACCTCATCTTGTGATAACTGGCTATCGGTTACGGTATGATAGGTTTTGAGCGTTGCCCCATTCCGCGTTAGCCAAAAGGCTCGCTGAACCAAGTGCTTTTCAAGACAACCGCCACTCACCATACCTATCGATTGACCATCGGCTAGAATCAACATTCTAGCACCAGGTTGCCGATAGGCTGACCCTTCGACACTCACTACCGTGGCTAGTACCGCCTCACTGTTGGGCGGTAACTGCTCAAGGATATCAAAAATATCAAACAAGTGGTTCATAGCAAATTACAGTGTACCCGTTTACAGTAATGGCAACTGGTACAGCAGTTTATCCAAGGTAATGGGGTAGTCTCGTACTCTAACGCCTGTGGCATTAAAAATTGCATTGGCAATGGCTGCCCCTGCCCCTGATAATGCCAACTCACCTATGCCCTTGCTGTGCAGCGGATTGGCATAAGGGTCAGTTTCGGGTAACATTATTACCTCTAAGTCAGGCACATCGGCATTCACACACACTTGATATTCGGCTAAATCGTGATTACATAGACGACCGTCACGTTTGTCATGGTGGATTTGCTCCATCAAGGCAGCCCCTATACCAAACACCATACCACCAAAGCACTGCGAGCGCGCTGTTTTTTCATTTAAGATACGCCCTGCGGCAAATGTGCCTAGCATACGGCGAACCCGAATTTCACCCGTTACCCGGTGTACTGCGACTTCAGCGAACTGTGCGCCATAACCTGCATGGCGGTACTCTTTTTTGGTTTTACCAGGTTCGATTTCACCATTAGCTACCAAACCATGAGGGGCATATTGCTGCAAAAAACTGCTCAGCGGTAACTGGGTATCGACTTGTTCCCAATCGAGTACATTATCATGATTGTCTACAGAGACCTCAGAATTAAACCCTGTTTTTTCTGCTAGTTTATCCAACGTATCGGTTAACGTGTGGTTAATTTTTTCGCCAATTTTTTCAGCTAGGCTAGGGTCATGCTCAAATTGTCTATATAAATTGCCTTGTTTCAAGCCAATGCTATCGGCATGCAGTCCCACACTCTGGGCAATCTTTTCTCGTAGCGCTTCACACGCCAGATAAATAGAACTACCAGCGCTTGAAGCTCCCCAGCTACCGCCTGACCCTGCAGCCGGCGGCAGATCGGTATCGCCAAGTTTGACCTCGACGTGGTCAATCGGTAAGCCGAGCATATCGGCAACCACTTGCGCAAAAATAGTATAGCTGCCTGTACCGATATCAGTCATGTCAGTTTCGATACGAGCCATGACGCCAAGCGGTTTGTCAGAGGGTAACAGGCTCACACGGGCTTGCGAGGGTTTTAATTCGTTGCTACGCGCGGCGCACGCCATCCCATAGCCAATCAACCAATCGCCATCGAGGCGACTCGCGGGCGTTTGTGGGCGTTTATCCCACCCAAAGGCTTTTGCCCCTTGCTCCATACACGCTAGCAATTTTCGGGTGCTGTAGGGAATTTTTTTGCTTGGGTCTTCGCTAGGTTCATTGCGTTTTCGCAGTTCGATTGGGCATAGCTTTAATGCATGCGCCAATTCGTCCATGGCACATTCGAGTGCCAACTGACCCACCGCTTCGCCAGGGGCACGCATAGAACCTGTTAAGGTAAAATTCATGCGCGCCATTTCGTATTTGATTTGGCGATTGTCACCGCCATACAAAAAGTGGGTAGAAACCGCCACTGGCTCAAAAAACGTTTCTGAAGGTAAATTGGTGACAATGCTATTATGAATAATGGTATGGATTTTACCATCTTTATCCGCCCCCAATGCTACCCGTTGTTCGGTGTTGGTGCGTCTCACGGTAGTTTCCATGACTTGCGGTCGGGTCATGTTCACAAGTACGGGGCGTTTTAAGTCTTTAGCCGCAATGGCTGCCATCACCGACTCGGGTGAAATACCCAGTTTTGAGCCAAACCCGCCACCAACATATGGCGATAGCAAACGGACATCGTCTTCGGGCATATCTAAGGCTTTGGCAAGTTGTATTTTGGAAGAGGCAAGCATTTGGTTAGAAGTATGAAGGGTTAGCTTACCCTCAAACCAACGCGCCAACGAACTGTGCGGTTCCATCGGCATATTACTTTGGCTTGGTGTGGTATAAGTCACATCGACTTTGACTTCTGCTTGCTTAAGCGTTTTTTCAGGTTTGCCAATGTCTTCACTTTTATCGGTTACCCAATCAATAAACTGGGTATGCTTTTTTTGCTTGTTAAAGTCAAAATGCCCGTGTTTTTCATCATTTTCATAGTCAATCTGTAACGCCTTCGCGCCTTCTTGAGCCGCTTCTAGGGTTTCTGCGACCACCAAGGCAATCGGCTGTCCATGATAAAAAACCTCACTTGCCCCTTGCACAGGTGCCATTTTGACACCCCCTTGTTGCGGGTTGCGTAAAAACAGGGGGTCATGAAACACCCCAATCACACCTGCAACTTGTAAGGCGGTATCTTTATGTACTTTTTTTACCTTGCCTTTACCAATGGTTGCGCCGACCATCACCCCATGACACAAGTCGTCAAATTGGTGCTCAGCAGTATACGTGGCTTTGCCTGCGACTTTTAGGTGTCCTTCAATACGGCTCAGTGGTTTGCCAACGAGCTTGCTATCAGTCGTATCTAACCGTGACTCGACAGGCTTGTCCATGGTCATTTTTTTTTCAAGGGGCGATTCGCCAAAAATTTGTGTTAGGCTCATGCACTCACTCCACTACTTAAAGGACTTGATTGATTGGGTTGTTGTAACGCCCGCTGCACAACATGGTGTAAAAGACGCTGTACTAGCACGGTCTTGTATTCGGTTTGTTCATCGGTTTTTGCTTCTTTGAATAGGGTCGCCACCGCAAGCTCAATACTCACGGCATCGCCCGTGCTGCCGATCAGTATTTTTTCAATGTCGGTAGTTCGCCAAGGCTGACTGCCAATACCGCCAAATGCAAGTCGCACATTGGTGAGTGTGTCATTATCATGCTCAATCACGGCAGCGACGGAAACCAAAGCAAAGGCATAAGACGCACGGTCACGCACTTTGTCATAGCTATGCACGCCTTTTAAGGGTGGCGGTAAAATAATATGGGTAATCAAATCACCTAAATTCAAACAAGTTTCAATATGGGGGGTTTGCTCAGGTAAGCGATAAAATTCAGCGATAGGCACTTGGCGGGTTTGCCCGTCCGCTTGCTGGATAACAATGATGGCATCAAGTAATCGCATTGCTACCGCCATATCCGATGGATGGGTGGCAATACACTGCTCGCTCGTGCCTAAAATTGCTAAGTTCTGATGAAGACCTGCTTTTGCCCCGCAGCCAGAATTGGGCTCACGCTTATTACACGGACTATCGGGCTGATAAAAATAGTAACAACGGGTGCGCTGTAGTAGATTGCCACCGGTACTGGCTTTGTTACGCAGTTGCGGCGACGCACCCGACAACAAGGCACGGGCAAGCACCGCATAATCTTGACGAATGACAGGGTGAGCCGCTAATTCACTGTTACTGACCATAGCGCCGATTTTTAACCCACCTTCTGGCGTGGCTTCAATTGTATTAAGCGGCAAACGTGAAATATCAATCAGCTGTGTTGGCTGTTCGATTTCGAGTTTCATCAAGTCAAGTAAATTGGTACCCCCAGCGATAAAAAACGGACGCTGCGCCTCAGCCAAATGCCCCTCAGCTAAAGTGGCTATTTTGATTGCGTCATCCACCGAGTTGGCGCGCTGATAATCAAAAGTTTTCATAGCGTCACTCCTGTAGCCTGAGTAGCTGCTGTCTGAGTGGTTACCTTATCTGTCTCTGCCGAAAAACCTGTTTCTTGTAATACTTGTTTGATAGCTCGCACGATGTTGGGGTATGCCGAGCAGCGACAAATATTGCCACTCATACGCTCAGAGATTTCTTTATCTAATTGTTGCTTAAATTGCGCTGTATCGTTTGATAAAGGTTGCATCAAATCATCCGACACATGACTTGCCCAGTTTTGGCGTAGCTCTTCAATCATCGCTTTGGTCGAGCAAATTTGCCCAGGGGTACAATAGCCACATTGAAAGGCGTCATGTTCCAAAAACGCTTGTTGAATCGGGTCAAGCGCTTCAGGTGAGCCAATGCCTTCAATGGTCTCGATGTTATCGCCCTCGTGCATGACCGCTAGGGTCAGACAGCTGTTGACCCGCTGACCGTTAATCAGCATGGTACATGCGCCACACTGACCGTGGTCACAGCCTTTTTTGCTGCCTGTCAAGCCAAGATGATTGCGACAGACATCTAGCACTGTGGTGCGTACATCTAGATCCGTCAACGTGTGTTGTTGCTGATTGATAGTAAGTGTTAAGGATTGTGGCATAAAGTTGCTTCTCGTCTAGTTGTTATGGATTTATTTTAAGTGTGTTATCTAGGATTGACGCCTGTTATCAAACTTATTTCTAAAAATTCGCTACGCCTTGCCTACGCAAGCACGATGGTAACATTAGAAGGGTTCGTCATTTTTTCGTATGTAGCCATCCCGTTTTTTTGGCAATTTCTTTCGGTAATTTTTTTACTAGTTTTTTTGCCAGTATTATGTTTTTTTAATCAGCTTTTGTATGTTTATTCGTTTAAAGCTCTCAATCAGCAGTATTAGCTTTTATAAAATTTTGATGGTGTAAGCTTGGATGTTGTTAGCGTTGCTACCACTTGGCTATTTTGTACCAAATAATTCATTAACATGGTATTAACTAGGTAATTTTTTTATCATTATCGTGACTGAAATTGTGACTGCAGAGTTTTATAAACTGCATAGACTATCAACGATAGTCAAACATTCCACGCTTACTTGTGTTGTTGTGCTGCTCATTGCTCACCGCTTACCGTGATTTTTTGCCTCTGTCATCGCAAAATACGCCGCTGTGTTATCACTTTGGAGGATTCATGCGATTTTTTGCAAAAAAGACTGTATTTTTCACAAAAAAAGGGTATTATGCCCCCATAAATTTTGAACGTTATATTGTTAGGTCTTGGGTGCAGTGTCATGGCATTTTGGGGTTTTGCGGTATAACGTTTTTGTTTTGGTGTTAGTCATCCTGACTGATATGTTATTCACAAGTTCGAGAAAGATAGCCACAAGCAAATTTTCTTAAACCCTTATCTGAGATGGTAATCCGATATGAGCGTTCACACCCCTGTACACCCTATTTCTCATGCCACTAACGAATATTACTTAACTCGTCAAAGCACGATGGAATCTAATGTTCGTAGTTATCCCCGCAAACTACCGCTAGCTATTGCTAAAGCCCAAGGTATTTGGGTCACCGATGTTGAAGGCAATGATTACCTTGATTGCCTAGCCGGTGCTGGTACATTAGCCTTGGGTCACAACCACCCAGCCGTCAAACAAGCCTTATATGATGTGTTAGAAAGTGGTCTGCCACTACACACCCTAGATATCACTACCCCTGTCAAAGATGCATTTACCGAATCCTTGCTGTCTTTTTTCCCAAAAGATTTTGTATTGCAATTTTGCGGTCCGACCGGTGCTGACGGTACAGAAGCGGCAATTAAATTAGCAAAAACTTATACAGGGCGTGACAACGTTATCGCATTTAGCGGTGGTTATCACGGTATGACTCATGGCGCGCTTGCCATGACTGGCAATTTGTCTGCCAAAGAGAAAGTGGGCAATTTGATGCCAGGGGTACAGTTTATGCCCTATCCGCATGAATACCGCTGCCCACTTGGGCTTGGTGGTGAAGCGGGTGTTGATGCGCTTACTTACTACTTTGAAAACTTTATCGAAGATGTTGAAAGCGGCGTGGTCAAACCTGCAGCGGTCATCCTAGAAGCGATTCAAGGTGAAGGCGGTGTTGTCCCTGCGCCCAAAAAATGGCTACAAAAAATCCGTGAAGTGACCGCTAAGCATGATATCGTATTGATTTTAGATGAAGTGCAAGCTGGGTTTGCACGCTCAGGCAAAATGTTTGCTTTCGAACATGCCGACATCGTGCCTGACGTGGTGGTGATGAGTAAAGCGGTTGGGGGTGGTTTGCCACTATGCGTACTTGCCATCAACAAAAAATTCGACGCATGGGCACCAGCCGGTCACACTGGTACTTTCCGTGGTAATCAGCTTGCAATGGCGGCATCGATTCAAGTATTGGATGAAATCCGCAGCAAAAACTTGGCAGAAAATGCGCGTATCCGTGGTGAATTCTTGCGTGATGAACTCAAAAAAATCGCTAAAGAATTCCCTTGTATCGGTAACGTGCGCGGTCGCGGCTTGATGACCGGTATTGAGATTGTCGATGAGCGTAAACCTGCTGACCGTATCGGCTCGTATCCTGCCGATATTGACATGGCAAACGCGATTCAAAGAGCGTGTTTTGACAACAAGTTACTGCTGGAAAAAGGCGGTCGTGGCGGTACAGTGATTCGCTTGCTTTGCCCGATTAACATCACGCAAGAAGAATGTGATGCGGTGCTTGAACGCTTTAAAAAGGCAGTGGCTGAAGCCGTGCAAAAAGTACGTGGGTAATTGATTATTGCCTATCAAGACGGTAAAGTTACTGACGTGGCTTTGCCGTTTTTATTATCTGTTTATGTCATTTTGAGTAAAATATGGAAACCAATATCGCCAAGACCGAACGCCTGATTCGAGAAATCAATCGGATTCATGGTGAGTATTCACAAGATTATTTCGAAACAGGCAAGGTACCAAAAATCAATCTATCACATACGCTCAAAACCGTCCCTATTGAGCCTATCTTGTCATATCGGCTTAATTTGCATGAAGCGATTAATGATTATTTGGCATTTGCAGATACCCAAAATATCGATTTTTTTTACCGTGTTAAAACGGCTGAAAGTATCTATGACAAAGTCAATCGCTATTTGGCACGAGAAAACCTGTACCCAGTCAATAATATCTTAAATGATATTTTTGGTGCTCGGATAATTTTGCCATCGGCTGATGTGACAGACATCATGGAAAAACTGGATGATTGGAAAACAGATTACAGTCTAAAAAATTGGTATTTACGTGATATCGACGGGTATATCGGTGTGCATGTGTATTTTAAAAATGCAAGCAATTTTTATTATCCGTGGGAATTGCAAATTTGGGATAAAAACGATGCCAAAGCCAATATTGTAAATCATCAACTGTATAAACGTAGTTTTGTAAAATAAATTAACCATTTGCTCGTATCACTCTGTTTAATGACAATTTATAGTTAACTCACTCTTAAAGAATGCAAGGACTTACCATGTCAAACTTATCACAGCATCGCCAAGCGTTATTTTGTAATGACAGCCAATCCATTGCTGATTACCAAAAAAACATGAACACTGCGGTGCAAGCCGTCACCGACTGGCTCAAAAACGACAAAATGTACACTGGCGGTAGTATCAAGCAGCTGCGTTCTGCCATTAGCTTTCAACCTTCTAAAGAAGGCTTAGGCTTGGAATCCGCATTAAAACGTTCAGTCGAATTATTCCTTAATAAAAGCTTAAAAGTGCATCACCCCCATTCGCTCGCTCACTTGCACTGCCCAACGATGGTCACAAGCCAAATCGCCGAAGTGCTGATAAATGCCACCAACCAATCGATGGACTCTTGGGATCAAAGCCCAGCAGGGTCGCTGATGGAAGTGCAACTGATTGATTGGCTACGTCAAAAAGTCGGTTTTGGTAGCGGACAAGCGGGCGTATTCACCTCAGGTGGTACCCAATCCAACTTGATGGGCGTGTTACTCGCCCGTGATTGGTGTATCGCTAAAAACTATAAAAATGACGATGGGTCAGAATGGTCAGTACAGCGTGACGGTATCCCAGCCGATGCCATGCAAAAAGTGAAAGTCATCTGCTCAGAAAACGCGCATTTTAGCGTGCAAAAAAACATGGCAATGATGGGCATGGGTTTTCAATCAGTGGTCACTGTGCCAGTCAATGACCAAGCGCAGATGGATGTTGCCGCACTTGCACGAACCATGGCGCAATTGCAAGCCGAAGGCAAAATCATCGCCTGTGTGGTCGCTACCGCAGGCACCACGGACGCGGGCGCGATTGACCCAATCCCTGCGATTCGTAAGCTTACTCATGAGTACGGTGCATGGCTTCATATTGATGCCGCTTGGGGCGGTGCGCTGATTTTATCGAATAACTACCGCGATAAACTTGCAGGCATTGAGCAAGCCGATTCTATCACCCTCGACTTCCATAAACATTACTTCCAAAGCATCTCTTGCGGGGCATTTTTGCTCAAAGATGAAGCCAACTATCGCTTCATGCATTATGAAGCTGAGTATTTGAACTCGGCGTATGACGAGGAACATGGCGTACCCAACCTAGTCTCTAAGTCGCTACAGACGACGCGCCGTTTTGATGCGCTAAAATTATGGCTCACGGTGGAAGCCTTGGGCGAAGAATTATACGGCTCGATGATTGACCATGGCGTTGATTTGACCCGTGAAGTCGCTGATTACATCAAAGCGACTGATGGACTTGAATTGTTGGTAGAGCCACAGTTTGCCTCCGTGCTATTTCGCGTGGTACCCAAAGACTACCCTGCTGAGTTGATTGATAGCTTGAACCAAAATGTCGCCGATGAGCTATTTGCCAAAGGTGAAGCCAATATCGGCGTGACGCGCGTCAGTTACCAAAAGCAAGGGGATGCTAACCAAGATGTGCAATCGCTTAAAATGACCACGTTAAGCCCCATCGCGACGCTTGACAATGTCAAAGCCTTATTGGCTCAAGTATTGGCACAAGCTGATGACATCAAAGACCGTATTATCACAGGGGATTATCAACCTGCGATTGATTGATAAGCACAAAAAAACCGATTCTTTGGCGAATCGGTTTTTTTATTGTAGCTCTAACACTGACTGTAATTGACCGTCACATCCAGCGTCGGAATCAGATTTGACTGGGCGGCAAAATCCTCATCTAGGACATTGATAGCAAGTCCGCCCATTGCGGTTTCTTTATATTTTGACATCATATCTCTGCCTGTCTCTTTCATGGTTTTGATGGCTTTATCAAGCGATACCACATGCTGCCCATTGCCTTTAAGCGCAAGCCTTGAGGCATTAATCGCTTTTACTGCCGCCATGGCATTGCGTTCAATACAAGGCACTTGCACCAACCCCGCAATCGGGTCACACGTCATACCAAGGTGATGTTCGATGCCAATTTCGGCCGCGTTGGCACATTGGGCAGGACTACCACCAAGCACATAGGTTAACCCTGCCGCCGCCATCGCACACGCCGAGCCGACTTCCCCTTGACAGCCCACTTCGGCGCCTGAGATGCTGGCATTTTCTTTGATAATGATGCCAATCGCCGCAGCGGTTAGCAGAAAATCATGCAAACCTTGCAGCGTATAACTTGGACAAAAATCTCGATAATAATGCATAACCGCAGGTATCACGCCTGCCGCACCATTGGTGGGGGCAGTCACCACACGTCCGCCACTGGCGTTTTCTTCATTAACTGCCAACGCGTACAGATTCACCCAATCCATCACGGCAAGGGCATCATTAAACGCTTTTCGGCTATCGGCAGCGGATAACTGCTGATAAATCGCCTTGGCGCGGCGCTGTACTTGTAAGCCCCCTGGCAAAATACCATCGTGGCGACAACCATCATTGACACAGTCTTGCATGACTTGCCAAATGTCGTTAAGTCCACCCAGCAGCTCATCTTCACTCAAGTTAGCCAGTTCATTGGCTCGAACGACCTGGGCGATTGAGAGTTGATGGTGTTGGCAAATTTGTAATAATTCTTTGGCGTTGTTAAAGGGATAAGGTACTGGTTTTTTGACGCTTTCAATCACCGGTTCTTTTGCTCGGGCTTCTTGCTCGGTCTGCACAAACCCGCCGCCGATTGAATAATAAGTATTTTGGTAAACAATGTCATTGCCTGTAAAAGCAGTGATAGTCAAAGCATTTGGATGATGGGGCAGCGATACCCTACCATTTAGGATTAAATCCTTGTCAGCAACAAAGTTAATCTTATGCTGCTGATTTAGATATAGCGTGTTTTGCGCTTGGATATCGGCAATTTTTTGTGAAATAGCGGCGACATCCGTCGTCTGTGGCTGCTCTCCCATCAAACCTAGCATCACCGCTATATCACTACCGTGCCCTTTACCGGTCGCACCGAGCGAACCAAACAGCTCAACTTGCACCCTGTCCACCTGCGTCAGTAGCTGCTGCTGTGATAATGCGCTAACGAACAGATTCGCCGCTTTCATCGGTCCGACCGTATGCGAACTTGAAGGTCCAATCCCAATTTTAAATAAATCAAAAATACTGATCACTGATAAATCCTATATGCCAATCAGTTGAAAAATTCAATTATGTTGTGTTCATTGTGTTAGATAACCACGAATTGCCCATGTGTGTCAATGTGCTATCGAAAAGTTTATCAAATGATAGATGCTCGCTATACGCATCGCAACTTTGGCAACTAACCACCTGTGTAACCGCATGAGGAAGAAAATAACCATTGGCAAGGATTAATCTGCTAACGATTCACTTTCTTTACTCGCTAATAAAAGTAGCAGCAATAAACAAACCAAGAAAATCATCATGAGTGTCATGAGATACACGTTGACATACGCCAGTGGCACGCCCATTTGGTTCAGCATCACAGAGGCATTCATCCCAGAGGTGCTAGGCAACACCCAGCGTATATACTGCAGTGGCTCAGGCAGCATTTGATACGGCCATGAAATCCCTGAGACAAACAGCATCGGCATTGAACTTGCGACCAAGATTTGCATCGCCCGTTCTCGCGCCCCAAACCACACCCCAAGTAGACAGCCCAGTGCCGTAACCGCAGGGAAAAACAGGGCAAGCAGTACCAGTGAGCCCGTCAGATTTTGGTTACGGATATAGTCATTGTTGGAAAATACCCAGGCATAATAAAAACAGCCGAGCACAAAACCAAAACACGCTAAGCCCAATATTCGCGCAAGCCATGTTTTCATCGAAGCGCGGTGCATGTCTTGCTCTGCCCAAGTACCCACTAGCATTGCTGTGCCCATCAAAAACATCTGCTGCAGAATCAATATCGCAACCGCAGGGACAATGTAGCTGCCATAGCCTTCGGTACGGTTGTATAACGGATTAATCGTCAGCGCAACAGGGGAAATATTGTTTTTGGCAACCGTGATATCTTGCCCGATGGCGACATTTTTTTGTACTTTCGCCCCGGCGGACACGGTGCCGATGACTTCTAAAAACCCAGATTGTACTTGTTTATTGAGCAAAAAATAGTTACCGTTGGCAAGGATACTCACCTTGGCAGGTTGTCCTGTGGTCACTTTTTGATACAGTCCCGAGGGTATCACCATGTAGCCTGCAATCTTGCCTTGCCACATTAGCTGCTTGGCACTGTTTTCATCGTTTACAATGGTGCTTTGGATGCGCGGATTGGCTTGGGCGTAGCTGATAATGGTCTGCGATAAACTTGAATGGTCATAATCCACTACTGCCACAGGAACATGACGCACCACTTCTTTTGAATACGGCCACGGATAAAAAAAGCCATAAATAATCGGGGCAATCAGTAGCATACTGAGCACCCCTTTGTCTTGAAACACGCTGCGCCATACATGCAAAACTTGCAGCAAAAAACCGCGCTCCCAAATGTTGGCAGATTTGCTTACGTCGACTTTGCCGGGCGTTGTCTGGGTGGGCATCAGCGTTGCCCCCATTTTTCAGGCTTCAGCAAGGCCTTTTTGGTCAACAAGGCGGCTAACAACAAGGTAATCATGACGGCAATAAAAAATCCGATAAAGCTGCTATAGGCAAACGATGGCGGTGCGCCCATTTGTAATTGGGCGGTTTGCAAGTTGAGATAATGGGTTAATGGCAGGGCATTTGCCCAACGCTGCGCGGCAGGACTCATCGCCAAAAATGGAAACGTCACCCCTGAAAAAGCAAATGACGGCGCGGAGATAAATCCGGTAAATGACAAGCCTTGACGATACGAAAACGTACCTACCGTGACAATCACCCCAAGCCAGAACGATACCATCATAAACATTAAAAATATCAGATAAGTAATCGCCACGGATGCCAAACGAATGGGGAAAATTTGCATCACCAAGGTCAATGCCACCGCTGCCCAAAGCGTATAGGCAAACATCGCCCAAATTAGTTTGCCATTGAGCCCTGCGATAATCAGCGATAGTTTGGGTTTTTCGTGCCCCAGTGTGACAGGATGGCTATGGTTAAAGGGGCGGTTAAAGGCATAGTTACTGGCATGGTCACTGGCAAATTTGGGGGATGTTAGCGACCGGTACCACTCACCTAGCGTCTTGTCGACCAGCTCTCGCCCGACAGTTGACGCCCCAATCACCATCGACAAAATATGTAGTAAGGCCGGCACCACAGTGACCGCCAAAAATTGCTGATAATTATTAGCAGTATTAAACAGTGCCACACTTTGCGATTGTATCGGTGCATAACTGGTTTTGGTCAGAGTGACATCTTCGCCAATGGCGACTCGCCGCTGCATCTCTGCCCCTGCCGAAAAGGTAGTGACTGCTGTCTGTACCGCTTTTTGTATCATGCCTGAATGCGTGCCATACTGGGCATTGACATTGAGCAGCAAGCGCGAGGTTTTGCCCGCCAGTAGATTGGTTGAAAAATTCTCTGGGATTTCAACCACCGCCATGACATCGGTAGTCTCGATGGCTTGCTGGGCGGCAGCGGCACTGTGAAGACTTTTGACCACCGCAACCTCAGGCGTCGCATCAATATAACGGATAATCGTCGCAGATTGCGCGGAGTGGTCATTGTCTATGACCGCAATCGGAATCCCGACTGCCATACCTTTGCTAAAAATCCACCAGACCAAAAATATCAGCACAATGGGCATCCAAAACATCAAGGAAAAATCCCAGCGATTTTGCACCAAAAAATCCCATTCACGGCGCGCACTGTGCCAAAACGCCGCAAAGAATTGCACAAAGCTTGAGCGGTTATCAAACTGCGCATACGCATGACGCTCATGGTCATTGTCACTAGCACTGTCACTGGCATTTGGCACAGCGGACGATGTCGGTGACGCTTTAGAGCGCTTGTTTGATGTCAGTTTTGATGTCAGTTTTGATGCCATAGTTGACTTCATTGTGTTTGGGTTGGCTGCTGGCTTGCCGGTATATCAACCAATACGGTCATGCCCTGTCTTAGGCGTGTATCTGACTGGCTCGGGCGCGCACGAATCTCAAAGGTACGCATATCAAAGCCGTCTTTGCTGTTGGTGGGGCGCCACGTGGCAAAATCTGATAGCACTGAGCTTGCGTACACTTTAAACACTTGGCGGTAAGGCTGATTGTTGAGCGATAACGCAGGAACCGTACCGCTAAATTCACTGCCGACTGCAAAATGGTTTAGGTTATTTTCGGTAACGTTAAGCACGACCCATTGGTCTTTGGGGTCAACAATGGTCATCAGTGGTACGCCCTGTCCCACCACTTGACCTGATTTGACAATCACGTTGTCCACGATACCCGCAATCGGGCTTTTAAGATTGGCTTCTTCTTTGGCAACCATCGCTTCTTTAAGCTTGCCTTCTACTTGGCTGACTTGCGCTTGGGCAGCGGTTTTATCTTCACTGCGCGCGCCCGTTTTGGCTAACTCATATTGGGCTTTGGCGATTTTGGCTTTATCGACACTGGCGACATAGTTGGTATAGGCTTCGTCACGTTTTTGCCGCGACATCAAGCCTTCTGCTGCTAGTCGATTAATACGTTCGTAGGTGACTTTGGCAAGGTCAGCAGCGGATTGGGCAGCATCGTACTGGTATTTTGCCATTTCAATCTCTTGCGGTCTTGCGCCATTGTTGGCTTTGTCCAGTTGGCTTTGGGCTAATTCTTTGCCTGCTTGTGCTTCTTCGACTTTGGCATTGATTTCTGGGCTATCCATATCAATCAGGCGTGTGCCGACGCTAATTTCATCGCCTTCTTTGACATAAATATTGGCAATACGACCGGCAACTTTGGCAGCGACAGGCGTTTGCTCTACTTCCATATGCCCTTGAATCGTCACAGGCTCGCTGCGCGTTTCCCGCTTGTCTTTGATTAGCCCCCACGCGACCAGTCCAATCAGCCCAAGGATAATCAAAGCAATAATGATGGTGCGAATTTTACTCGGTTTTTTGGTAGGCGGCACGTAGCGGCTATCCGTTGCAGCGGCTGACAGGCTATCCTCTGCGTGCGGCTCATCGGCAGCCTGGGCGTTCATCGCTGCATTAGCATTATCCGCAGCGCTGTCCAAAGTGTTGTCGTTGCCTTTAGCATTGTCTGGTGTTGGGTTTTGTGGATCAGCCATACGGTAAGCCTACTGGTGAAATAAAGACACGGGTTAAAATAATTGATTAGTTCTTACGATGTTCAAAATAAATCGCGGGTAGCTTGACGTCCGCTGCCTGCATATAACGGTTAAACTCTAGCGGCGTACCGCAGCTTTGCATCAAGTCGGCCATTGCCTGCACATAATCATTTGCCGCTTTCGCCTGCTCAGTTTTGGCTTTTTCCAAATTGGCTTCGGCTTGCATCACTTCCACGGCCGTGTTGACGCCTTCTTTAAAGCCGAGCTGACGAAACCGTAGCATCTCACTGGCGAGCTCAATATTAGTATTTAAGGCAATGAAATTATCGCGTGCATTGTTGACTGTTTGCCAATTTTTTTCTACCAATAACATAATATTATCATTGACATCCACTTGGCTAAATTCGGCTTGGTGCAGCTTGGCAAGGCTCGATTGGGTGCTAGTGCGGCGATCTACCCCACCCCACAATTTCCAGTTGGCAGACACCCCAGCAATCCAATTTGGGTCAGCGTCGATTTCCGAGCGACCAAAGACGGTGACATTGGGTTTGTAGGCGGATTCACTAAATTCATGCAGGGCTTTGGCTTGGTTGTACTTGGCGGCCACCTTATCAAAACCTGGGTGATGCATTTTAGCCTGCTGCTGAAAGTAGCTCAGTGGCGGCAACGGCTTGGTGGATACAAATAAAGGCGATGTCGGTTTGATAAAATACGGCGTCCGCAGTAATCGCTGTAGCGCGGTCATGGCAAGCTCAGCATCGTTCAGCGCTTTGCTATTTTCGTATTCGGCATCGGCTAAGGCTTTTTTGGCTTCCAAACGCTCGACTTTTGAAATCAGCCCCACATCGAGTGCGCGCTGTGCGGCATGGTCAGTGGCACGAATCGCATTGAGTGCATCGGCGCGTAGATAGGCTGCCATGATGGCAAGCTGGGTTTGAAAATAGCGTTTGGTAAGCGTGGTGTATTGTTCATCCAGTGACAAATCAGCATCGGCACGGCTTTCATCAGTCATACCATTGAGCAAACTGGTCACTGCTTCGGTTTTATGTCCGTTATAGGCAGACCATAGCACGGTGACATTTGCGCCTGTTCTATTTTTATCGACATTGACAGGGATGCTATTGGGAATCGGGTCAGTGATTAAGCCACCGATATCTGCAGGCGTGGTAGGCAGTGGCAAGGTGATGGGTAAATTGCCAATATTGTTATTGACTGCGTTGTCAATGGCATTGGCTAGGTTGTTTTTAATGCCCGTGGTATCTATATTGTCATCCACATGTACATGCGTGGCGCTGGCACCCAGATACACAATTGGTTTATTTAAGCCTTTGGTTGACTCAGCTCGCAGTTCATTACTCACGATTGCCGCATTGTCTGCCGCAACTTTGGGTGATACTTTGACTAGGTACTGCTGCGCTTGTGCCAGTGTCAAATTACTGGGCACATCCAAGCCATAACTTGGCGGATAAGGCACCCCATTATTGATAGTAGGATCGTAGCTGAGCCCAGCCGCTTTGCCCCCTTTGACTTCATTGGAGCGGGTCGCGGTTTTTTTTGATGGCGTGTCTGCTGATGGTGCGTCCGTAGCAGGTCTAGCATTGAGCACAGGCTCAGGATTGGGCGGTGTATTGATTACCGGCGTAAACTCTGCGGTGTCACCACTGGTACTGGGCTGCAATCTGCTAGTGCGCTTTATGGTTGGCGCTACTAGCGTGGTTTTAGCCGATGTTTTAACAGAATTTTTAGCCGATGTTTTAGCTGATGTTTTAACAGGCGGCTTGTTAGCATTTTTAGTGGGGGTACTGGTGGTTTTGGTAGTTTTTGTCGTGGTTGTGGTTTTTGTTGTAGTTTTTGTCGGAGTGGTTTTGGTAGTGCTAGGTTTGGTGACCGTGGTCGCAGCAGTCGCATCCAAAGATAAGGACAAATTCAACGAAACCATTGCCATTGTAAACGCAGACAGGGTAAGCACGCGTGATAGTGGCTGCAGAGGATGGCTTACTGGGTAAGTCGATGGTTTGATGGATTGATGTAATTTCATACGACTCGCTAATAACTTGCCTATGGCTTTGCCGCAACATAACAACCCCGCAAGCCGTCAATTACCCTAGTAATTGATGCGGTCGCTGTTACGATGCCCGTATTACCAAAAAACTGTCTTGTTAAATAATGTCTTATTAAATAATGCCTAATTAAATAATAATGAAATACCAAAGTGAGCACTAACTGTCAGTTTGAATATTAACTAAAGTATGAGATTGTAAAAAGAAAAAACTGACCCGTCAATCTACACTTGTCATATTAACAATATTGTAGTTTTTTTAAAAATATGGCTCATTAAGCCTCACATCATTACTGTTTATTTTTATTTAACAAAGTAAAAATATTTCTCAATCCAAGTAGTCACATAAATCAAACAAGTTAGCTTACCGCTATCGTTTAGGCATGCTAAAATTCTTAAAAAAAAATCCCAGTTTGTACAAGGGATTTTAAACTCTGCCAAACCATACATAACAATCGCGTTGCGTTTTAACAAAAAAAACACAACATCACTCCTTAACTCATTTAGCCGCCCACGTCCTTGTTTGCTACGCTACAATACTAGGCGTTATTTAAAAAACTTGATTCAACAAATTTGATTTAAAAAACTTGGTGCCTTGCTAATAAGAAAAGAAACGATGCTAAAAGAAACAGTGCTAAAAGTTAGTCATTTATTGATGGTTGCCATGTTCGCCGCTACTTTATTAGCATGTTCAGTGCCGTCTATGCAACAAAGTTCAAATCCAACTACTACATCTGAGTCAAAGCCTGCTGTTCCAACTTATACAACGACGAGTTATGTGCTGGCAGAACCATTGCCAAATAAGAAATTAAAAATCTCAATTACGGCAAAAGACCAAGATTTGTATATTACCAATTGTAATGCCTACATTGGTATTAATTTATTTGATAAAGCCAATCCGCAAAACAATTGGGGTGAAGTGACAAACTCTTGTCGCTCACAAGATTTAATTATCCCACAGAGTGCGACCCTAACCTTTGAACGACAAATCACTGAGAGCCATTTTCCGATCAATCTAAATGGCACTTACCGAGTAGGTACCGCACTTAGCTACAATCCCAATTTAAAAAATAGTGAAATCGCTGAAGACCTTCGACTAAGTAATCCAGTTAAACTTATACCTTAATGATGAATCAACTCGCTCAAATCCCCCTTGCCCAACGTGTCCGCCCAAAATCGCTTGACCAGGTAATCGGACAAACCCACTTGCTCGGTGCCAATGCGCCGATTCGCCGTATTGTTGAGCAAGGTTACTTACCCTCGATTATTTTGCATGGCGAAGCAGGCATCGGCAAAACCACCTTAGCCATGCTATTAGCCGATGCGGTGGGTCGTCCTTTTCGCCCGCTCTCGGCTATCAATGCAGGGGTCAAAGAGCTGCGTGAAGTACTGGCAAAAGATGACGGCTTGTTTGGCGAGCCACCGGTAGTATTTGTCGATGAGATTCATCGGTTTAACAAAGCCCAGCAAGATGCACTCCTCGGCGCGGTTGAGTCAGGGGACATTACTTTAATCGGTGCGACCACCGAAAACCCCTCGTTTAGTGTCAACAATGCGCTATTGTCTCGTTGCCAAGTGTATCGGCTCAACCCCTTGAGCGAAGATGAAATCAGCCAAGTACTACAACGTGCCATTGGTGATGATGTAGTTTTTAAACAATTCAAAATTGAAATACAATCAAGCCAAGCGATTTTTGCGCTATCGCAAGGCGATGCGCGTAAGGCGTTGAATTTACTTGAACTCGCCATTCAATCAAACCCCAATTTTAAGCAAGGCAGCCAGTCACCGATTGTGGTGACTGATGACAATGTCATCGCGGTCGCAGGTGCAAGCCTGGTACGCTACGACAAATCAGGTGATGGCCATTATGACCTAGTGTCAGCGATGATTAAGTCAGTCCGCGGCAGTGACCCTGATGCGGCACTGTATTGGATGGCGCGGATGCTGACAGCGGGCGAAGACCCTGCCTTTATTGCGCGGCGGTTGGTGATTTTGGCAAGTGAAGATATCGGACTTGCCAATCCCAATGCGTTACTACTTGCCGATACCGCCCTGCGAAGTGTGCAGAGCATCGGTATGCCTGAAGCGCGGATTATTTTGGGACAAGTGGTGGTGTATTTAGCGACCTCGCCGAAGTCCAATTCTAGTTATCAGGCGATCAATAAAGCGATGCGACTGGCTGAAAATGACCAATCGCCTGTACCGCTACATTTGCGTAATGGCGTCACCAAGCTGATGCGCGCCGAAGGTTATGGCGCCAATTATATCTATCCGCATGACTACCCCAACCATTACCACCCACAGCAGTATCTGCCTGATAATTTGATGGACACACGGTTGTTTGACTTTGCTGATAATGCCAAAGAACAGCAAACCTATGCCTTTATACAGTGGTTAAAGGGCAGTGGCTAAAAAACCCGTCAAAGCAGACAACGGATGATTTAGCGCAGCCAAATGAACCCTATTCTGTAATACCCAGTATATCACCAGCAATAAAAACACCAATAAAAACCCAAGCTGAATCCACAAAAAATAGCGATGCTTAAAGCCCAATCGGCGCAGCTTGGCATGGCTATAACTGCCCTTATCAAAGTTGGTATGTTGATGTCTTTGCCATTTGCCCGAGCGATAATAATTTTCTACATCCGCAAGCAACCTTGGGACACTGGCGCTATCAAATCGCGCAGTTTCAAAATAGTCTAGCAGGGGGCTGATATCATCGACATCATCCATATCATTGACGCTATCTAAATTGATGCAGTGCATTTTCCAGTGCCCAAACAGCGCATTGGGCGCCTGTCCCTGCTCAATGACGTTAATATTTTTGTGTCTTTTATCGGCTTTGATTTTGTCAAATAGCTGGGTGATAGTGCGCTCACTACCTTCCATATATTGTAGAAAGTTGCCTTGCTTGAGAAATAGTACGCTATTGACATTTGACTGGGTGTTGCGCGCGACTGACTGACGATAGATATCAGGCAACGTCATCGTATGCAAACTTGCTTGTAAGGTAATTTTGCTCGTGTAGATAAGATAAAAGACTGACATCACAGGATCCTTAGATAAATAAATCGGTTAGACGTCTATGACTTTTTAATAGCGTTTTATCAAAACGTATTAAGAATGTAATTTTTATTAATTATTAAGTAATAATATACCAGTTTTTTTTAATTTTTGCTCAAAAATTATACAAAATCAGCCCTTTTTGTTAATTTTTTCAACCAATCTACCCTAACCTTATATCTGCGTGCGCTACCAGCGCGTATGGCTATCAATATTTCGCTGCTTAGACTCACCGAGTTAATGCTATAATAGCGCGCAAATAAGAAATGGGCGCCTATACTAGCTTCACTAGGTCAATGAGGTGATTGTTAAGGTTAATTTGGACAATAGTTTGAACAACACTAGCTGATAGCGCTTATTTTCTGTCCCTATTTTTCAATCAATTTTTTAATCAATGTTATTTTAATAAATCGCTAACAAAGGCACTTTTATGGCATTTAATACAACGGCAGAAATTATCGATGACATCCGTGCAGGCAAAATGGTCGTTTTGATGGATGATGAAGACCGTGAAAACGAAGGCGACTTGTTGATGGCAGCCACCCATGTACGCCCAGAAGATATTAACTTTATGATTACTCATGCGCGTGGCTTGGTGTGTTTGACCATCACCGCTGACCGCAGCGAGCAGCTCAATTTACCGCTCATGTCGGATAAAAATGGCGCTAAATTTAGCACCAACTTCACAGTATCCATTGAAGCGGCAGAAGGGGTCACCACAGGTATCTCAGCAGCTGATCGTGCCAGAACCATCCAAACAGCAGTGTCTTCGACTGCTAAACCCGAAGACATCGTACAACCAGGACATGTATTCCCGATCGTGGCACAAAATGGCGGTGTGCTACACCGTGCGGGTCATACTGAAGCCGGCTGTGACCTAACACGTTTGGCAGGACTTGAACCTGCGGCAGTGATTTGTGAAATTATCAAAGAAGATGGCGAAATGGCGCGCCGTGATGACCTAGAAATTTTTGCCAAAGAACATGGCTTAAAAATCGGTACCATTGCCGATTTGATTAATTACCGTATCGCCAATGAGCAAACGGTAGAAGCCATCGCCAATTACCCCATGCAAACTGAGTTTGGTGAGTTTACTGCTTATCGTTTTAAGGAAAAAAATTCAGAGGATACCCATTTGGCATTGGTCAAAGGCAACCCACAAGAAGGCGTGAGCACTGTGCGGGTGCATAGCTTCCAACCATTACGCGATTTATTCACCGTGCAGCTACCCAACAGCGGTAAGAGTAACTGGGATATTCATGCCTCACTCAAAGAAATCAGCGAATCCGAGCGTGGCGTGTTTGTCTGGATTGGGCATCAGCAAGCGATTGATATGGGTGAAGCACTTGATAACTTTGTCGCTGACAAACCCAACTCACCGCTTAAACACCAACCCTACCGCAGCATTGGGGTTGGCTCGCAGATTTTACGTTATCTGGGCGTGCGTGATATGCGTTTGCTGTCATCACCGCTCAAATTCAACGCGTTATCAGGGTTTGACCTAAACTTGGTCGAAACCGTTGCTAACCCAGACCACAAATAGCAATTTACCAGACAAAGAAAGCCACAAGTTGCTATGCTTGTGGCTTTTTTTTAACAATTTTAGTAACAGTTAAACCCTATGACTTTCTAACTCGGTAAGTTGTTGGCGTTGACCATCAGAAATCGGTTGCTTGTTTTTACCGGATTGGTCAAAAAATACAATGACTGAGGAGGCGGTAGCGACGACTTTTTGCTGGGCAGTGCTAAAGTAAACATAGTCATGGGTCAGACTGGTATTGCCTATTTTTTTGGCACGAATGCCAATCCAAAGCACATCGGGGAAAGTGACAGAGTTTAAATACTGGCAAGATGACGAAGCGAGCACGGTATAAGTTTGTAAGTTAAACATATCGACTTGTTCAAGGTAGTGGATACGTGCGCGCTGGGCATAGTTATAATACACCACGTTATTGACATGATTGAACGCATCCATATCACCCCATTCCACTTTTTGCTCATAGATAACAGCAAAGCCTTTTAATGGGTGATTGTCTTGTTGGGCGATGTCCTGGCGAGTGGCATCACTAATTGGGGGATTGGACATATTTTTCTCTCTCATACGGTTACTGTTTAAAACAAGGTAAAAATTATTGAATCACTAGCGCAGTCGCATTAGCCCTTGCTGCTGGGTTGTGGCGACCAATTTGCCATTTTGCCAAAATTGACCGTGGTTTAGGCTTTTTGACTGTGACGTGGTATCGCACCACATGTTATAGAGTAACCAATCATTCATATCAAATGGGCGGTGAAAATGCATACTATGGTCGATACTTGCCGCTTGCAACCCTTTAGTCATAAAGCTAATCCCGTGTGGCATCAGCCCTGTACCAATCAAATAAAAATCAGAAGAAAATGCGAGCAGTGCCTGTTGCACTTGAATTGACTGTTTACCCAGCTGCGGAATACGCAGCCAGTTGGCTTGGCTAGGTTCCATGATTTTTGGATGAATCGGGTCACGCGGCTGTACTGGCTTGATTTCGATATGACGCTGGCGCATAAAGCGCGCTTTTAGGGCATCAGGGATTTTGCCTACCACTTGGTCTTTGAGCTGCTGCTCGGTCAGCAACACATCTGGCGCAGGATACGTTGGCATCGCTTGTTGATACTCAAGCCCTTCTTCAAAGGGTGAAAAAGACGCCATCATGGTAAAAATTATGCTCGGTTGGTTATCGTCATCATATTGGCGTGCTGTCACTTGACGTGAAGCAAGGCTACGACCATCGCGTAATTTCTCCACTTGGTAATATACAGGCTTATTGATATCGCCACCGCGCAAAAAATAACCATGAAATGAGTGGCAAGGTTTTGAATGCTCCACAGTATGGCTGGCGGCCATCAATGCTTGTCCCAGTACTTGCCCACCAAAAATACGCGCACCGACATAGTCGTGGCTTTGCCCGATAAATACACTGTCTTGATACGGCACAAGGGTCAAGGTTTCTAATAACTGCGTGACTAATTGCTGCCAACTCGCTTGCTGCTCAAACTGCTGCTGCGTTACGGCTGTTACGGGCACCTGTGGTTGGTGAGTGATATCAATAATCGTATGGGTATGGTTTATATCTTGCTGGCTTGCCATAGACACTCTTATGATTAAGGTTATTTTGGGTAGATAAAATGGATTAAAGTCACTCATTATACAAGAATTTTTGAGTGATAAGGTTTAGAAATTCATCAATCTATGGCATGATAAGACATTTTTTAAACCTTGTATTTATCTTTAAAAAACTTACGAAAAAACTCACGCAATCACTAGGCATATTATGAATCACGTAGGGAAAAATTCAGGCACTACCCAAGCGAACAACAAAGGTACCCATCCTGCTGCGACCCCGCTGTTAAAAAATCTATACCGACAAGTCTCTGGCAAATTATTGGGGCTCGCCGTCAAATCCAAACTTATCGGCGACATCCCCAATATTAGCCAAGCTAGCACCTATGGTGGTGATAATAAACTACCGCCAGCTAGCGATAGCTTAGTAAGCGCCAATACCAATACCTCAAGCCAGCGACTCACCTTTTATGTGCTCAAAGAGTATTCTCGTAGCAACAGTATTTTAATTGACCTAGAAACCAAACAATACGACCTACCCCCTGCCCTAGCCAATGTCATCGATCGGGCGCATGGTATTGATGAAAATACCGCAATGATTTTTTTGCATCACCATAAAACAGAAAAGCTGTCTCATGACAGCGCCGTATTTTCACCTCGCCTATTACGTTTGATTGAAGCCGTCGAGCAATACCCAACGCTACACATTGATTTTATCCCTGTCACTATCTTGTGGGGTCGCGCGCCAGAAAAAGAAGATTCGCTGTTTAACCTCCTCACCGCTGATGAGTGGCAAGTACCAAGTATCAGTAAACAGCTATTTAATATCGGGGTCAAAGGGCGGGATACCTATGTGCAGTTTCACTCACCCAAAGACCTGCGTGGCATCATCGAAGAGGAGATTAGCAAAAACCCTGTGCTGCAAGCCGATAGCGTGGCATCCACTGATGCTTCTAGTGAAGACCGCCAGCATTTACACACCATTACTGAACGGGTACAGCAGCGTTTAGAAGGTTATCTGGATAAACAACAAGAAGCCATCTTGGGTCCTGACTTATCAGACCGTCGCAATGTGGTCGATAAAATTCTGTATACGCCTGCCATTCAGCATGCCGTGAATGTCGATAGCAAAGAAAACTCGCGTGAACTCGCCAAAAGCCGAAAACTGGCGCGTGGATATTTGAACGAGATAGCCAGTGATTACTCGTATGCAACCGTGCGCTTTTTTGACCGCTTTTTGACCTGGCTATGGACACAGTTGTATGACGGGGTTGAAGTGGCGCACTTTGAGCGGGTACGCGAACTGGCATCCGACCATGAAATCATCTATGTGCCTTGCCACCGCAGTCACATGGACTATCTGCTGCTGTCATACGTAATTTATAAACGTGGGTTACGGGTGCCCTACGTTGCCGCAGGCGAGAACCTAAACATCCCCGTGCTAGGTCAAATACTACGTAATGGCGGCGCTTTCTTTATGCGTCGCAGTTTTAAAGGCAATCCGCTATACTCTGCGGTGTTTCGTGAATACGTGCATAGTATGCTGATGCGTAACACGCCGATTGAGTACTTCATCGAAGGTGGACGCTCGCGCTCAGGTCGCTTGTTACCGCCAAAAAAAGGGATGCTAGCGATGACGGTACAAAGCCATCTACGCCAAGCGGGCAAACCGATTGTCTTTATCCCGACTTACATCGGTTATGAACGTATTATGGAAGGCGGCACTTATGTGGGTGAGCTTAAAGGTAAACCCAAAGAATCTGAGTCGCTATTGGGTTTGTTAAAAGCCAGCCGAAAAATTGAGCGCATCTTCGGTCATGTGCACGTCAGTTTTGGTCAGCCGCTGTATCTGGCTGATTTTATGAAAAAATTTGAGGTTGCCCCAAATACCCTACCCAAAGACCGTACCGATAGTGATATGCCTGCCAATGTCACTCACATGATTGACAATTTGGGCATCAAAATCATGCAGCGTATCAACCGCTCTGCGGTGCTTAACCCAGTCACTTTGCTATCTTTGGTACTGCTCGACACGCCGCATGGCGCACTTGATGAGCAAAGCTGTCGTGAACAGTTGGCACTGTATCAACGTATCGCAGAAAAAATCCCGTATGATGATGATGTGTCCATCACCCAGCAAAGCCCAGAAGCCATTATTAACTATGGTGTCAAGCTTAAACTCATCCAGCGCACCCCACATGTGCTCGGTGACTTGATTCGTATTGCGGACGGTCAAGCGCCGCTACTGAGCTATTTTCGCAACAATATTTTGCATATTTATATCATCGCGTCACTGTGTGCCTCATTGATACAACGTAATGGTACCATGAGCCTAAACACGATTGAGCGGGTGGTGGGTATCATGTATCCCTTCTTGCAAGCAGAGTTGTTTTTGAAATATCCCCTGCGCACCCTAAATGACACTTTGCGTGAGCATATCGATACGTTGGTCGAAGAAAACATCATCGTGGACAAAGGAGTGAATGCGGACGGTCATCGCATCCTGACCACGCCAGAGCCGAATACCCGTAGCTATCAGCAGTTGACAGTGCTTGCCAACTCAGTTGAGCAAAGTCTAGAGCGCTACTTTATGGTACTTGCGCTGCTGAGTCAGCAAGGCTCAGGCAAACTTACCAAAGATCAAGTGATTGATTTGGGTCATCTGCTCGGTCAGCGTCTATCCGTGCTATACGAAGATGACATGCCAGATTTTTTTGACCGTGCCTTGTTTGCAAGCTTTATGGATGCGCTAGAGCGTCTAGGGTATATTACGGTGTCGGCCAGCGGGGTGATTGAGTTTGATGCTCGCATTCATACAATGGCAAAAAGCGCGCGATTTATCCTTAATATGGACGTGATGCATATCTTACAGCAAATTTCACAACTGACTGATGAAGAAATCAAACGCACCTTGACTGAACTGCAAAACAAAAAGCAACGCAAATTTAGTCGTAAAAAAGCTTAATTCTACCGAACAATAAAAAACCGTGTTGCGATAACACGGTTTTTTTACATGCAAATCAGCCTAGCGACGCTGCTCGACAATCAGTGAATCAATGCGGCTATTTTGTAGTTGGCGCTGCGCTTGTGCCGCCATCTCTGGGCTACTCATGGCGCGAGAGATGACTTGATAGACGGTTTGGTCATTGTTTAAGCGTTTTTTGACGATTTGGGCATCAACCCCCGCCATTAGCACTTCAGCACGTCGTTTATCGGCATCATCGGCATTATCAAAGCTATTGATTTGCAAGATATAAGTCCGCGTAGGCTCTTCATTGCCAATCACAATGGCATCGGCACTGCTTGTGTCATCGGCAGCGGTGCTGGTATCTATCGTACTATTGTTGGCTGAAGCGCGTGGTTTGGTACCGTTATCATCAGACAACAACGGATTATCAACCACACTTACATTCGCTGATTTGGGCGCACTGATGCTGTCAGGTTGGGTCAACACCACATCAGGCTGCGCCGAGACTGGCTGACTGGCAGCTGCCTCGTCGGGGACTGCACTAACCTGCTGCTCTTTGAGTAAGTCATAGAACTCGTAGTTATTGGTTTTGGGTTTGTCTTGCACCTTTGGCTGCACCATCGGCGCTTCGTCGCTGCTCGTGGTTTTGCCTTGGTTAAATGGATTCCACAAATAAACAAACAGACCAATCCCCACGGTCAATATCATGCCCACCAACATGGCAGCAAAAAACGACATCGTGCTTGGCGCTTTACGCGGGGTCGCTCCTTTGGGTCTTGCCATCATCATCTCCTACGACATGGGATACGGTAATATTACAGCGTTTTTAGCGTATCTTAATCATATCACATACTGGTCGGTGCCGTTAATCCCAACAAAATTAAGCCATTTTGAATCACTTGGCGTACCGACTTTGATAACCGCAGACGCGCCTGCATCAAGTCAAGCTCATCTTGGGTCGGGGCTTCGCCATCTTTGGGTAAGATACGGTTGTCGTTGTACCAACCGTGGAACAAGCTTGCCAAATCTTTGAGGTAATTGGTCAATAAATGCGGCTCATAGTTGACCGCAGCACGGCGTAGCACTTCAGGGTAAGAAGCCAGTAAGCTCAATAAATCCGTTTCAACCGGTTGGGTCAGCAGATGTTGGTGGGCTTTGCCGGCTTTGTCATCGACCTTAATACCACGCTCTTCAGTACGCTCAAGCACCCGGCAAATACGCGCATGGGCATATTGAATATAATACACTGCATTATCTTTGGTATGGGATTTGGCAAGTTCTAAGTCAAAGTCAATGTGCTGCTCTGGTTTACGCGCGACATAATAAAAGCGCGCGGCATCATTGCCGACTTCTTGACGCAGTTCACGTAAGGTCACAAACTGACCTGAGCGTGATGACATCTGGATTTGCTCTGTACCGCGCCATAGGGTGACAAACTGCACCAAAATCACATCCATACGCTGGGCATCGTAGCCCATCGCTGTCAATGCCGCTTTCACGCGTTTGATGTAGCCGTGGTGGTCTGAGCCCCACACATCAATAATTTTGTCATAGCCGCGGTCAAGCTTGTCTTTGTGGTAGGCGATATCCGAGGCAAAATAAGTAAATTGACCATTGGCACGGCGGACGACACGGTCTTTTTCATCGCCAAATTCGGTGGATTTAAACCACAAGTTGCCGTCTTTTTGGTACAGAAAACCCCGCTGCTCTAATAACTCCAAAGCAGGCACAATGGCATCTTGGATTGATTTTTCGCTAAACCATTGGTCAAAATGGACGTTAAAATCCGCCAAATCATCTTGGATATCTGCCAAGATGGTACTTAGTGCGGCTTCATGAAAAATCTGATAGTTATCGCCCAAATTGGCTTTGGCATTGGCAATCAGCCCGTCAATATGGGCTTCTTTATCACCTGAGACACATACCTTTTCGCCGTTGGCATCGATTTGGTACTCGGCATCGGCAGATACATTGAGTAGCATATGTGCCCAAGCGGTTTTTAGGCTATCGCCATGCTGTTTTTTGATGGGTTTGGCAATATCTTTGACATAATCGCCTTGGTACGCATTGGTGGGAAATACAATTGGCTCACCGCACAGCTCAAGGTAGCGCAAATAGGTACTGGTTGCCAAAATATCCATCTGACGACCCGCATCGTTGACATAATACTCACGCCCGACTTGGTAGCCAACCGCCTCTAGTAAATTGGCCACGCTCATGCCAAACGCAGCGCCGCGACCGTGACCCACGTGCAGGCTTGAGGTTGGGTTGGCAGAGACAAACTCAACTTGGATTTTTTGCCCGGCAAATTCTTCGGATGTACCGAAGTCGCCTTTTTGCTGCATGATGGTGTCTAAGATAGCAAAACGCGCGTTATCATCTAAGAAAAAGTTAATAAATCCCGGTCCTGCAATCTCAACTTTGCTAATCATGTCCGAGGCAGGCAACATCGCCACGATGGTTTGTGCCAGTTCACGCGGGTTTTTCTTGGCAGTCTTGGCCGCTATCATCGCAAGGTTACTGGCAAAATCGCCGTGCGCTTGGTCTTTGGTACGGCTGATGGTACTATTATCAACCCAATCGATTGGCAAAATTTGCTGTTGTTTTAGTGATTCCACCACTAATGCTAAGGCTTGCGAAATGACGGGTTGTTGTTCTGACATGGAAATTCTCTTTGTTGGCTTACAGGTTTTGTTGCAGGATTGGTAGCTAAAAAAGCACGATAAATCAATGAATCACCATCGATTTGAGGCTATCACTCGCTCACAATCGATGGGCATGGATTTTGGCGTTCAATATACCAATTTTTGATGGTTTTTTCATTATAATCCTGTCAAAAGATACATGCCATTACAAGGAAACGCGGTTTTTTGGCGTATAATATGCGCTAAAATTTTGTAATGTCTGATGACAATCATAGGATAATAACATGTTTGTTTTAGTCTCTAGTGAGTTAATCACCAAACTTGGCATGTATGTGCTGCTGCCTATCTTTATCGCGTTTTTATTTTTTATCATGTACGATATTTCCAAGAAAAACAATGCAGGCAAACAAGGCACATTTTGGATTTTTTTGGCACTGGGCGGCGGTTTTTTTGGCTTTCTCATCAAAATGGTCTTGGAGTGGTATTTTAGTAGGACGCTTTAAACTACGCTGCTCTAAACCTCACTAGCCTAAAACGCCATTACTCCAAACTGCTCTACACTTGTTACTTGTTGATGTTACCGTTACGGTCGTTTGGCTATCATCACCGCACGGGTCGGGCGTTGATAGCCCTCGATGGTTTTGCTGTTATCATTGGGGTCAAGAAAATCGCTTAAAGATTGATAATCCATCCAGTCGGTTTTGCGTTGTTCATCCGTCGATGTCACATCCACATCGACACAGCGCACCGCCACAAAGCCTACTTTGTACAGCCACAGCGCCAATGCCGCAACAGATGGGATAAAATACACGTTATTCATCTGTGCATAGCGCTCACTTGGCACTAGCACGGATGTTGCATCCCCTTCAATTACCAAGGTTTCTAGTACCAATTCTCCGCCTTTTGCTAGCTGATTGTATAGTTGCTCAAGATGCTCAAACGGTGATGCGCGGTGATACAGCACGCCCATACTAAACACGGTATGAAACAGACCTGCTTGCCCGCTAGTCAAGCTAGGATTGGGCAAGGCTTCAAGTGGTACGGGCACATAGTGCACCCTGTTGCGTCCAAAATCGTTACGGTCAGCGTCTCTGACGAAATGCCGAATCGCCATAAACTGGTGATAAAACAGACACGATGGGTCAATCACAATCACCGTGCTTGCCCCTGCGCCCGCCATACGCCAGCCGTGATAACCAGAACCGCCACCCACGTCTAGCACGCGTTTGCCGTGAAGTGGGCTGATATGCGGCAATACCCTATCCCATTTCCAATCACTGCGCCATTCGGTATCAATATGGATTTGCAGGTCATCTCGACCCAGTAAAAAACCGCCTTTGCGCCATGGCATCAGACGTTTGAGTAGCGCATGGGTCTGCTTGTATTCATTGTCTTGCCAATCAAATGCTGCGGTGATACAGGGTTGATTCAACTCTACTTGCGCGTTGTCAACCACGGGCAAGCGCTCAATAAGCGATTGATAAAATGGCGCATGGGCGTAGCGTGATTTGTCTTTGATGGTAGCTAACCAGTTGGGCAACTGGGCAAGCCATGCATTGGCAACTGGGTATTTTTCCGCCAATTGCAGCAAGGTAAGATAGACGTCGGTTTCGGCAGTTTTGATGGTAGCATTCATGGTGGACTCTTTTAGGATTGACAGGTTTTCATTGTTTAACGGTAATCATCACTTAAACGCAATAATCGACGCGAAGTTTAAAAACTGAAACCACGTCAAATGGCGGTCAAACCCCACCGTTGCTAAACGCTGATGATGAAAATCGAGGGTATCGGTGATAAGCACATTCTCTAGCGCATTGCGTTTACCACTGATTTCCATCTCACTATAGCCATTGGCGCGTTTAAAATCATAATACCGCTCAACGCGCCACGCATCGTCCGCTTCATCGAGCAAATGGGTTTTTTCGGTCAAAATCAAAATACCGCCTTCAACCAACGCATCATAACAGCGTTTGAGTAACTGCTCGCGCTTGTCAGGGGATAAAAACTGCAAGGTTAAATTAAGCACAATCATATCGCACCGCTCAAACGCCACCTCACACACATCGGCACAAATCAGCTCGATATCATGCTCAGGATAATGCTGCATCAGTACACTTTGCGCTTTGGCAATCATCGGCTCTGAGATATCAATGGCTTTGATTTGCAAATCTTGCGGCGCAAACTCGCCTGCGAGCGCAAAACTCACCGCCCCGAGTGAACAGCCCAAGTCATAGACGCGGCTAACTTTATTGCCGTCGCTATTGGTTTGGCGAAACTGGCAGTGGCGTTTGGCAAAAATCGGCAACATGGCGAGCATCTGCCCATACCCAGGCACACTACGGCGAATCATATCGGGAAAACAAGCCACCACTTGCTCATCAAAGCTAAACCGCGCATTGGCATCTAGCGGCGTGGTAAATAAGGTATCGTGGGGTAATTTGGCTTGGGGCTGACTCATGCGGCTGACTCACTATGGCTGATTGAGCGTTACTAAGACTCAGTATCGCTGACTTAGTATCGCTGACAGTTTTATGATCGCTTCAACGAGGAAACGCTTAAGAAATGCTTAAACTGTCAGGTTTTTAGATAGCGGAAACTTGGTTTACATTGCCTAACTTGAATGGCGAGTAAACTTTGCTATTCTAACATTTTCACCCGTTTTACTTTTAATAATTTATTTTAACCCTTATATCAAACCAATGAGATAACCATAAAAAGGTAGTATTATGCAAACGATTATTTTAGGCGGTGGCTGTTTTTGGTGTACCGAATCAGTATTTAGCCATGTCAAAGGTGTGACCGATGTCACCTCAGGCTATATGGGCGGGGATGAAGTAAGCGCCAACTACAAAGCCGTCTGTGGCGGCGATACTGGTCATGTCGAAGTGATTAAAGTCGATTTTGATGAGACCATTATTCCGCTTGAGACGGTATTGGATATTTTCTTTGCCACCCATGATCCAACGACACAAGACCGTCAAGGTAATGATGTCGGCAGACAATATGCCTCTGTGGTGTTTTACACCGATGAAGCGCAGCAAAAACCGACCATTGACCGTGTGATTGGTGAGCTTCGTGATGAGCAAGGCATCAAGGTGGTGACCGAAGTCCATCCTGCTGCGCAGTTTTTCGTTGCCGAGGACTACCACCAAGATTATTACGCCAACAACCCGACCCAAAGCTATTGCAACTTTGTGATTCCGCCCAAGCTTGCTAAGCTTAAACAATATTTTAGCGGTTTTATGATTGAACAATAACACGTATTGTGATTTTATTGATACTTTGTTAATACCTTATTGATACTTATTAATCCTTTCAAAATTGGGCTTTACCGCGTTAATGCCCAATTTTTTTGAGTTCAACAATTAAACTTACCACAACTGTGCAAAAATTAACGCTTTATCACCCAATGTGAAAAAATGTAATTAAATGCATTTACTCCTTTCACTAAGCAAGCTTTTTTTATACCCTTGAATTAGTCAAAATTCACCCCGTTTGTTGATGTTTTTTCTGTCACTATTCAAGGTTTGTTATGCGTTTACTTCCGATTTTTATGGCGCTGGCAGGCGTGGCGATGATTAGCCAAGCCAATGCCGCACCGACACCGCCTAATCTTAGCAATGCCCAGTTTCAACAGTGTTTATCCAATCTCAAAAACAGCAGCACTTTTCGCGGTGTAGCCAGCACTTTAGAGCAATATCGCCCAACTGAGCCTGACCCTAGTGTGATTGTCTCGCTCAACTATCAACCTGAGTTTCAAAAAGAAGTGTGGGACTATCTCTCAGGTCTGGTCGATGAAGAGCGTGTGCAAGACGGTATCAATGCCAAAAACCAACTGCAAAGCACGCTAAGCCGCATCGAGCAGCGCTATGGCGTGAAAGGGACGGATGTACTTGGCGTCTGGGGGGTAGAGTCGAACTTTGGTAAGCAGCTGGGTAAAAAAGACTTAATCCAGTCGTTAGCGACCTTGTCTTGCTTTGACCGTCGTCAGTCGTACTTTCGCACGGAATACGCCAATGCGCTGCGTATCTTGCAAAATGGTGATATCCGCCGTGATGATATGACTGGCTCATGGGCAGGGGCGTTTGGGCAAACCCAGTTTATGCCAAGTACCTTCTTACGCTTGGCGCAAGATTTTGACGGTGATGGACGCAAAGATTTGGTCAACAGCCAAGCTGATGCGCTCGCATCGACGGCCAATTTCTTGGATAAAGCAGGTTATCGCACGGGCGAGCCTTGGGGGTTTGAGGTCAAGCTGCCTGCAGGATTTTGGGCAGATAGCAACCGCAAAGCCAAAAAACCGATGAGCTACTGGCGCAGTCAAGGTCTGACCCTTGCCAATGGTCAGCCGCTACCCTCTAGCCTTGATAGTGCAGGATTGCTATTACCGGCAGGTAGTAAAGGCCCTGCGTTCTTAGTGGGTAAAAACTTCGATGCGTTTTATAGTTACAATGCGTCAGAGAACTACGCGCTAGCGATTGCGCATTTGTCCGATATGATTAGCCAAAACCGTACTAGCAATGTCGGCTTTGTCACGCCTTGGCCCACGGATGATGCCGGTATTAGTCGCCGTCAAGCCCGTGAAATTCAGCAAGCACTGCTTAATCGTGGGTATGATATTGGTCAAGTCGATGGCATGATTGGCGATAAAACGCGCTATGCCATTCAAGATTTTCAGCGTCAGCAAGGTGTCAACCCTGATGGTCGTGCGGGTATGAAGCTATACCGTATGCTAATGACTCAGCCAGTGAATGGTCAGTATCCAACCCAATACCCGACCCAAACGCCCGTTCGATACCAGTCTGTACCGAATTCAACGGTTACTGCCACGCCGACTAAAGTGATACGCGATGCCAATGGTCGCACGAGTTACTATCGTATCGATAATGGGCAAGGTGGGATGACAACGCCTTAGTGATTTAAGCGTTAGTCATTTAAACTTTAAATGATTTAAACCTGAGGTATTTGAGACTTAGTCATTTAAGGTATTTATCAATTTTTTATCCCCCAACAAAAAACCCTTAATGTCCGCATTAAGGGTTTTTTGTTGATAGTGACAAAGTTTCGTTAATATCCGCGCATTGTAAAACCTTATACAATAGGTGGCGGCGTGGGCTCTTCACCATCATCCATTTGGATCGGTTTGACTTCGCCTTTTGAATTGCTGCCCCAATTGTCCTCTTCGTCTTCATCCCACTTTTTGAAGTTATCGCGTGGGTTGATGCCACGGCGTTTCATGTCTTCGACTTGCTCTTCGAGGGTGCGAAACTGCTGCGCTTCGTGCATGGTATCTTCAAGTTGGTTGATTTTGTTTTCAAGCTCGTCCGCTTGCGGGGTGACATGCGTACTCATAATTTTATCCTCTTTTATCCTCAATGTTATTGTTATGTGTGTTATGAGATTATCATAGCATAAACGAATGTGACACTAGATAGCAGGTCTGTATAATATTGTCATGACATGAGTAAATCACGGGTCGGTCAACACTGATATAAAATGCTGGGATAAAACGCGCATAAAACCATAAAAAAGGCGTGTTAGAAACGATGGATTAAGCTTGTACAATGATGTTAATCTGCCACAACTCGCGGATACTTCGCCCTTCTTTGACCGAGGACAACCATCGTTTTTTCACCAGTTGGCTTTTTATCCATTGATAATCGATACTACTGATTTGACAGCGCGAGACCGCATGGATATTGGGTGAGATTTTGAGCGCTTCTGCCATTGCAGCATCTTTGAGGAAATCATTAATTTGGGTCAACATCATATTACTGGTAAAGGGCTGCGGTAATGCTTGTAGCGTTTGCACAATATTCCCCCAGCTAAAGGTGTAAGTTGCGCTGATTTCTTGCAAATTGCCGCCTTCAAACGCGTGTGCGGTATAGTTGACCAATAACGCTTCATTGAGCTCTTTTGGCGTAACCTGGGTCGGTCTGGCTTCAGCTTCAGGGGACTGTTGAGTGCACTCTAGACTGCTATCAGTTAAGGCGGTTTGCACGCCATTACGGATATGAAATCTATCTGAGACAAACATCGACTTTAAATCGCCACTAGCACCTGCCGGTAGCGTGCTCAATGAACGGGTGTCTTTGACCCAACCTAATCGCGGAAATTTCTCTTTGATTTCCCCAAGCATACGCACGCATTCTGACACGCCATCATGGGTCTGACCGAAGTGAATTACCCGCAAACCCTGTTCTTTAATCACCAAATTAAACAAATCCAACCGTTGGCGTAATAGCTCATTTTGGTTCAGCTGAGTATTGACTAGCGCAATCATCGGGACGCGTTTTGAAGACGCATAGATATAAGATAAGTGCAGATAACTGACACCAGATAGGCTTAAATGACCGTAATCATTACCCAAAATAAAAATCATATAATCGCATTGGTCGATTTGTTGGCGGCTGTACTCAACAAAATTGGTATTGGTCGCAAGCAAATCCCAAGTCAAAAAATAATCCGTCGATAACGCATACTCTAGCGCGTTCTCTAGGTAGAGATTTTCATTTCTCACCAAAGAGATATGAATATGATAACGTTTCTTTTGAGACATGCTATCTTCTCCATAACGCTCTAATGAACGCAATTAATTAAAAAAGGTAAAGGATTAAAAGCTCAATCGTTAAAAGCTAAATCGTTAAAAACTAAAAGGGTAAAAAGCCATGCTGACTAACCAACAAGCTCAATACACTGCACCATGTTGAGTCACACACAAGGTAAAAAAATCAATCCCCAACTCTGGCAAAAACCGCTGCAACAAACGCGTTGCCGTCTGCTCAGTAGTGGGTAAGTTGGCAGTGGCATAAAACTGTAACCGTGGTCGCTCTTTATGAGAGGCAAGCTGATTGGCCTGCTCAAGCAAATCATGCACGCGTTTGGCAATGGCATCCCCTGAATCAATCAATGCCACTTGCCCCATAGCTTGGTGGGTCATCAGCTCGTCGATACGCTGTGCCAAATAGGCTTTAAAAAAAGGAAAATGGGTACAGCCCAGTACCAATTGGTCTACCTTTTTAGCCTGTAACTCACTTAGCAAATGATCTAAATCAGTCACGGCTGGGTGATGGCTTGGCATACCCAATTCTACCCAAGGCACTAAGCTGCTAAAGCTATATTTGTGGACAGTCACTTGCTGCGGTTTGGCGACTTGTTCAATAACTTCATTGAGTAAATACCCGTGCAAGGTCGCTGGGGTTGCCAACACCGCGACTTGCTTGGTCGCCGACTGCATCACCGCAGGTTTTAATGCAGGGACTAAACCGACAATCGGCACTTGAGGATACTGCCGCCTTGCCGCCTGTAATCCATGCGCAGAGGCACTATTGCAAGCTATTACAATAAGTTTACAACCTTGCGAGTGTAGCCAGTCCACTGCCTGCAAGGTAAGCTCACGAATCTGTGCTTCACTGCGTGAGCCATAGGGTACGTGCAGGGTATCGGCAAGATAGATATAACGTTCAAATGGCAAGCGCCGCTGCAAATGGGTCAATACCGACAATCCGCCCAACCCAGAATCAAATACGCCTATCGGCGCGCTTGCCAAATCTACCATAGCCTAATCAGTCCAACTCGCAGGGTGTTGCTATTTTAAACCGCAAAATAACTGTACCCATAAAACAGACCACTATCTTATACCAATTTTTAGATGCTCACTACAAAAAAATGCGGGGCCGAATTTGACAGCCCATTCGTCACTTTACTTGCTCAAAACTTATCAACAGTTTGGTTAACGCTGAGACTTATGCGCTCATGGTCAAGGTAAAAATGCTATCACCACTGTGCAAAATCAATGACGTCCCCTCTTCACCCTCTACCAACTCACCCAACTTAATCAAATGGTAAAACACATTGCGATGAATGAGTCCGTATAATGCTGAGTCACCATTTTGGCGAACCAATAAATAAGGCTGGCTGGCTTGTTTTTGCTGTAAGCCAGCATCATGCTGGCTAGCATGGGTAAATGGCAGACCCAAACGAATCGGATGCTGCTCGTCAGCAATCACCACATCGCCTTGCGTGGTGGTGAACTGCAACACAGGTTTGGTAGTGTCGCCAAATTGCTGGCTAATGACGTCCACTTGATTCACTAGCAGTGGCGCGTCTTCTACTTCGATTTGCCATTTTTCAACAGGGGTTTTTAAAAAATACTCAACGTGGTTGTTGTCATCAACCTCTGACCATAACACTTTGGCAAACAGATCAATGAGTAGCGGACGGGTGATTTGACTGCCTTCATGCCACCACTCGCCATTGGCTTTGACCACCACATCCATCGTACCGCTGAGTTTGGGTTGCCATTTTTCAAGCGGTGGAATTTGGCGTGTCGGATGGTTTACGGCTGCTACCGCTTGCGAAGCGACCGATTGCTCGATTTGTTGGCTTAGCTCGCCTATATCAAAGCTAGTATCAAAGTTGGGTTTAGATGCTACATTATTAGTATCAGTATTAGTCATTTTATAGCTCGTATTATGGTAGTTTTTATTTAGATTAGGATTTAGAGTATTGTATGGGTTTATGAATGCCATGATGCGCTGTGTTGACATCACTTTGTGGTACATAGTAGTCAATTCAACGCTGGTTTTCAAATAGTCGCTGTTAGTACCTGTGTCGATTTATTGTATATAAAGGTGACAGATAGCATAAGACAAGTCAGATTGGATGCGATAAATTAAGCCCGGCAGTCATTTTCTCCTGCAAAAATATTAGGTAGTTAAACAGTTAATCTATTATACTAAGTAGTATTTTTTCTGAATTCATATAACGATTCATTATATGTTAAAATCAAGAAAACCATTGATAACATTGCCAGCCTGCGCCAGCAATTATTTGATGAACTGATAATCAAAGGCTAACCTTCCAAATCACTAGCCTTGCAAAAATCATCGTGATGCAACTTAAGTTGAAAGGCTGTCAGATGTAAGCTGATAAACCGCATTGTTTAACCCAATGCGCGCAAGGTTAAGCAAGTTGTCATCACTGAATTTTATTTTTCTAAGGAGTTTGTATGCAAGACATCGAACGCGAGCAAATGGAGTTTGACGTAGTTATCGTGGGTGGCGGACCTTCAGGTCTATCTGCGGCAATTCGTCTACGTCAACTTGCCATTGCTGCTGGCAATCCTGATTTTAGCGTGTGTATCGTTGAGAAAGGGTCAGAATTTGGTGCCCATATCTTATCAGGTGCGGTCATGGAGCCTAATGCACTGACTGAACTGATTCCTGATTGGAAAGAAAAAGGTGCGCCCGTTCGCGTGCAAACCAAAGGTGACCGCGTCTACATGCTCAAAAATGAGACCAAATACCGCGAATTGCCAGAAAAAATCGTCCCAAGCTTGATGCACAACCACGGCAATTACATTATCTCGTTGGGTAACCTTGTACGTTGGTTAGCCACCCAAGCCGAAGAACTTGAAGTGATGATGTTCCCCGGTTTTTCTGCCGCTGAAATTCTCTACAACGAAGATGGTTCTGTTCGTGGCGTATTAACGGGTGACATGGGCGTCAATGCCGAAGGTCAACCAAAATCAGGCTATGAGCCAGGCTATGAGCTACTGGCAAAATACACCATTTTTGCTGAAGGGTGCCGTGGTCACTTAGGTAAACGCTTAATCAGCCGTTTTAACCTATCAGAAGGCAAAGACCCGCAGCACTACGGTATTGGCTTAAAAGAGCTTTGGGAAATTGACCCTGCCAAACACCAAGAAGGCATGGTGCTGCACGGTTCAGGTTGGCCGCTTAGCGAGACGCATAGCAATGGTGGTTGGTGGTTATACTTTGATGAAAACAACCAAGTGTCATTTGGTATGGTGATTGACTTGTCTTATCACAACCCTTACCTATCGCCATTTGATGAGTTACAACGCTTAAAAACCCACCCGCTCATTCGCAATATTTTAGAAGGCGGTAAACGCTTATCTTACGGTGCGCGTGCCTTGACCAAAGGCGGTTTAAACTCATTACCAAAACTGTATTTTGCCGGTGGTGTGTTAGTGGGGGACGATGCAGGTTTCCTAAACCCAGCAAAAATCAAAGGTACTCATACCGCCATTAAATCAGGTATGTTAGCCGCTGAAGCCGTGTATGAAGCGATTGCTGCCGGTCGTCAACATGACGAAGTGCCAACCTATGAGCAAAAATTCAAAGCATCCTGGCTCTACAACGACATGTACCAAGCGCGTAACTTCGCAAATGCGATGCACCGCATGGGTATCTGGATGGGCGGTGCCTTCAACTTCCTAGAGCAAAATATATTTAAGGGTAAAATGCCACTGACTATTCGTGACAGAATGCCAGACTACGATGTGCTTGAGCGCGCAGACCACGCCTATATCCCTGAGTATCCAAAGCCCGATGGTAAGCTGACCTTTGATAAATTATCTTCCGTGTTTATCTCCAATACCAACCACGCTGAAGATCAACCTTGTCACTTGAAATTAACCGATCCAGAGGTGCCAATTAAGCGTAACCTCAAAATCTTTGCTGAGCCTGCACAGCGTTACTGTCCAGCAGGGGTATATGAAGTGGTGCAAAGTGACAGCGGCGCAAAATTTGTGATCAACTCACAAAACTGTGTGCACTGTAAAACTTGTGATATCAAAGACCCCTCACAAAACATCACTTGGGTCACCCCAGAAGGCGGTGGTGGTCCAAACTACCCAAATATGTAATGATGTATCAAAAAAAAGCCGCTAACGTTAGCGGCTTTTTTATTGGGTTTTGTCAAAGCTGTCTAAACTAAAAAAGGCTCACCCACTTTGACACGCATGGTTTTACCAGCACTGCTTGTATAGGTGGGCTTGGTGATATCGCTGACAAACACCCACTCGCTGGTGCATTGCTCAGGGGTCACTGTCACAATCATATAACCGCGCTGAGAGGTGTCACACCATTTTAACGTACCACCTTTGACCAGCATGGGTAACCCCAGTGCTAACTGTTTTGGATCAATTGTCGCTAAGTATTCTTCAAAACCTGGCGACGTCACTGATTGTACCGCAAACTCCACCCCGACGGGTTCGCCTTTGACATTGACTAGATTATTCGCCCAAGCGTTATGGGTATCGCCTGCCAATACCACTAAGTTTTTTTGCATCGCGTTGGCAATACCATAAATCATCTCGCGTGCCACCGCATAACCATCCCACGCATCCAGGTTATAAGGAATGAATGGCGCTTGCTGCAACTGTTGTACCATCCTCTGCTCTTGCGGCGTTAAGGTAGTTGGGGCGGTTTGCGCTTTTTGCATTAGGGTCAGATAAGTGACGGCATCTACGCCCAAAGCAGGATTCATAAAGTTGAGCAGTACGGGTGCAGGAATAAACATCTGCCCCATCACCACTTGCTGGCCTAGAATTTGCCAAGTCGACTTTGACGCTTGCAATTGACCTGCTAGCCAGTTTTGTTGTGACAAACCAATCATTTGGCGGCTGGTATCTTGCATTGCTGCGGTGAATTTTGCGGCATCTAAAGTGAGCTGACCATTGGCGTCTTTAACTAAAAAATTATTGTAATCTAGCTGTTTGTCCCGGGCAATGACACGGGTGTCTAGCATATGTAGACTGAGTAAATTACCAAAATCAAAACTACGATAAATTTGCGTCATCACACTATTACGCGTGGGCATCCATTCATGATAGGCTTTCATCGCGTCCATCTTGCGCTGATTCCAATCGCCTTCATTGGATTGGTGGTTTTCAGCACCTGCTTTATAAGTATCATTACTAATCTCATGGTCGTCCCACACCGCAATCATTGGCATGGCGGCATGTACCGCTTGCAAATCTTTATCGGTACGATATTGGGCATAGCGCAAGCGATAGCCAGTAATGGTGAGTAACTCCTCAACTGGGATGACTTCGCGCTTGAGCTGTGCGGCCTGGCTTGAAGCATAGGCAGGCACCGTTTTACCTTGGTCATCGATGGTATGACGACCATATTCATAGATATAATCACCTAAGTGCAGCAGCACATCGACGTCGCTGCGCTTGGCAATATCGGCATACGCGTGAAAATACCCTGCAGGATAGTTTGAACAGCTCACTACCGCAAGTTTCACTTGATTGACATTCGTGACAGGTAGGGTTTTGGTTTTGCCAATCGGACTGGTGATACCACCACATATAAATCGATAAAAGTAAGGCGTATTCGGCTGTAAACCCGTGGCATCCACTTTGACCGTATAATCTTGCCCACCGTTTGTTTTGCTCGTGCCTTTATTGATGATGGTGTTAAACGTATTATCACTGGCAATTTGCCAATCGACATCAAGGCTGCTGCCACTGCTCACCGGTGTCACCCGAGTCCATAAAATCACTTTATCAGCAAGCGGGTCGCCACTGGCTACGCCATGTAAAAAGCTAACCTGCGCTGTGTTATCATTATCATCATTATCATCATTGTCATTATTACAACCCACCAGCAACATCGATGCACCTGCGGCAGTCGCAAGCGATGTTGATTGTAAAAAACGGCGACGGTTGATACTTGGGGTTGATGGCTGAGTGTCTTTAATCAAATTGTGGATAGGAGAAGTTTGCTCAGCGGGTTGGTCAGTCATGGGATTTCCTCAAGGTTAGGCAAAGCCACAATATGAAAAGTCAAATTGTGATAAGTCAAATTGTAATAAAAAGATACGCTATCGCTAGGAAACATTAGCTGACGAAGGTGACAACCGTATGACGATTGAATGAACAATTTACGGCAAATTCTAGCCAATAAAAAAGCTGACCGAAGTCAGCTTTTGTGCAGTCAAAAATCTATGTAATAAAACATTCAGGCAATAAAACTAGGCATAAAACCTAGTCGCTTATCAAGCCCACTAGTTAGATACCTGCAGCCGCTTTAAATGCCGCTTCATCAAAATCGTCACCATGGGTCACAACGATGGTGCCATTAGGGTTAACATTGACAAACTTGACCCCTTTGATGTCTTCGGTTTTTTTGATGATTTCATCCGCATGCGCTTTGTCTGCGATAGGTACATCATATTTGGTTTGTGGCATAACATATATCCTTAAAATATTGATAATTCTAAATTAATAACTGTGATATTGCCCCGTGTATAAAAAATCAACTAAAACCCATAGCCATGCAAGTGTACATTCATCAATCAGTCATATGGCATAAAATAACAAAAAATTGCGGATGTGAATAGTCGCTTTATCCGTAAAAACAACGCTTTATCAGAATTTAAGCCTCTACTATGGGCTATCATGCGTTAATGTATTTGATGGCATCGGGTGTCCAATGACTGATATATTGCTGCACTTGTGATTTGCGATTTTCATCAGCAATTAGGTATTTAGCAATCGCTTGCGCCACGATTAGCAAGCTTTCATCTCTGGCTAGGTCACTGACATAGTAACTATCAAACCCTGTCTGCCGTTTACCCAAAAGCTCCCCTGCACCGCGCAGTTCCAAATCTTTTTGCGCAATCACAAAGCCATCATTGCTATCTCGCAACACATTGAGCCGCTCGATACCCGTTTCTGACAATGGCGTTTGATAAAGCAATACACAAAAGCTTTTTTGGGTGCCACGTCCCACGCGTCCGCGCAACTGGTGCAATTGCGATAACCCTAATCGCTCAGCATTTTCAATCACCATCAGCGAAGCATTGGGCACATCGACCCCGACTTCAATCACGGTGGTAGCCACCAGCAAAGCGGTTTTACCCGCTTTAAAATCCGCCATGACCGCTTGTTTGTCATTGGGTTTCATTTTGCCATGCACCAAACCAATGTTGAGATTGAGCCTGTCATTCAAATCGGCATAGGTCGCTTCAGCGGCTTGGGCATCAAGCACGGTAGACTCTTCGACCAGTGGGCACACCCAGTAAGCTTGTTTGCCTTGCTCGCAGTTGGCAGCGATACGTTCAATCACTTCATCGCGTCGGTCACGGCTTATGGTGACGGTGGTGATGGGGGTACGGTTGGGCGGCAGTTCATCAATGATGGACGTATCCATATCACCAAATGCACTCATGGCAAGGGTACGCGGTATGGGTGTGGCTGTCATAATCAGCTGATGCGGTGTGGTATGCGCCAAGCCTTTATCGACCAGCGCCATTCGCTGCTCCACCCCAAAACGGTGCTGCTCATCGATAATCACCAAGCCCAACTTGGCAAAATTGACATGCTCTTGAAATAGCGCATGCGTACCGATCACGATTTGCACCTCGTTGTCTTGTACTTGTTGCAAGGCTTTTTCACGCGCTTTGGCTGTTTGCTTGCCCGCCAGCCAACCCACACCGATGCCAAGCGGTTCAAACCAGCCTTTAAAGTTATTAAGATGTTGCTCCGCCAAAATCTCTGTCGGTGCCATCACCGCCACTTGCCAGCCGCTATCAAGCGCATAACACGCTGCCAAAGCTGCTACCAAGGTTTTGCCTGCGCCAACATCGCCTTGCACGAGTCGCAGCATGGGTACTGACGTTGACAAATCTTTGACGATTTCCGCTACGACCCGATTTTGGGCATGGGTCGGGGTAAAAGGTAAATGGGCTAACAGGCGATTGGCAAGCTCGCTTGTGGCATCGCAGCGCGGTGCTTTGTGCTGATAAAGCTGTTGTTTGCGGTACAGTAGACTCAGCTGGTGGGCGAGCATTTCTTCGATAATGAGCCGCTGACACGTCGGATGACTGCGATTTTTTAATGCCTCTAATACCAAAATTTGCTTGTTCAAATCGGTATAAATTGGTGGCTGATGGATAAAGCTAATGGCTTCTAGCAAGCTAAATTCCCCAAATGGGTTGTGGCTACCTGCCAGTAACGGAAACTGTTGGCTCAGCGCGCTTTGTACGATTTGCCACTCAGCATCACTGATAGTAGCCATCACAGGATTGGCTTGTTTAACCGTTTGCAGCGCAAGTCGAATCAAGCTACGCAGTTTATTTTGATGCAAGTTTTTGACCGTTGGATAAACAGGTATCAGCCCTGTATTGGTCAGGGGTTGATGTCCAGTAATAATTTCATATTCAGGGTGGCTGATTTGGGTGCCATACTTACTGATACTGATTTCGCCAAACACACGCAAGGTATTGCCCACTGCCATGGTATCGGTCAGTCCACGATAGACTTTGAAAAAGCGTAATGTTGTTTGCCCTGTCTTATCTTGCAATGTCACGCTGAGGCCCATCTTTTTGTTGTCGACGCGGACAACGGTGCCTTGTAGCAATGCCGATTGTCCATCGACGACATCACACATGTTGACCAGTCGGCTGCGATCTTCATAATCACGCGGCAAATGTAGCAACAAATCAAACACGCGCTCAATACCAAGTTGGTCAAGCTGTTCAGCGATTTTGCTACCCACGCCAGCAAGCGCAGTAACAGGGAGGTTAAAGATGTCAGGTTTTAGCGTCATATTATAAAGTTAGCTTATCTGCCTATAATAAAAATAGCATGAAAAAACACCAAATTAAGTTAGAATACATAGCGACACAATTTACGCTTTATAACCGATGAACTCAACAAATTTATCATTTAATAATATTGCTGTTTTGATTGATGGCGATAATATCAATGCAAAAAATATTGAAAGTATTCTAGCTAAAGTCAGTACCTTTGGCACAATCGCCTGCAAGCGAATTTATGGCGACTTTAAACAAGGCAGACTAGCAATCAAATGCAAAACAATCTGTTAATGATTCGGCAAAAACCGAGTGAAAATAAGGCAAAAAATCTGCCAACCGATGCGACTACGCTAACTCAAGAGCAAAAATTGCTCGATGATATTTATGAGATTTTCGCCAAACCCATAATCAAAAAATTATTGACTAAAAACCAAGGTTGGCTACATATGGGACAGTTTGGCAGCGAGCTTAAGAGTAAAGGCTATAACCCCACTCAATTTGGGGTTAAAAATTTTACCCAATTGGCAGAAAATATTGCCATTTTAAAAGTTAAAAGACAACCCAGTGTCATTATGATTGCTCTACGTACTTAGGCTTGCTATGAAACCGCTTTCTTTTTTTGCCCTGATAACTACTAGCATTTGTTTTACGGTTACCGCCTGCACTAAAACGCCAGTGATAACCACCCAACCTATAAAACCACCCGTTCAACCATCAGCAAAACCCAAAATCGCCCTTGTATTAGGCGGTGGCGGTGCCAAAGGTTTTGCCCATGTCGGCGTCATCAAGGTACTGGAAAAAAATGGCATCACCCCCGACTTAATCGTCGGTACCAGTAGCGGCAGTCTAGTCGGTAGTTTATACGCCAGTGGCAAGTCCGCTAGTGAACTTGAAGACATCGCGACCCATGTTAGCAATAATGAATTGCTCGATTATAGCTGGAGCAAACAAGGCTTTATCGAAGGTATCAAATTACAAAACTGGGTCAATACCCAAGTCGATAATCGACCGATTGAAAAACTCCCCATCCGTTTTGCCAGTGTCGCCACCGATTTAACCACCAAGCAAAAAGCCGTCTTTGATAAAGGCAATACCGGTCTTGCGGTGCGTGCATCCAGTAGCGTGTATGGCGTTTTTATACCGCCACGTATCAACAACAAACGCTATGGCGATGGCGGTTTGACAAGCCTTGTGCCTGTGCAAACTGCCAAACAGATGGGCGCAGATATTATCATCGCGGTAGATGTTTCAAGCCCGCCAAAAAACAGCCATCCACAAGATTTTTGGGCGCTACTGGATAAGACATTTGCCGTTATCCCCAATCAAGCAAATGCTGCTGAAATTAAATTAGCGGACGTGGTGATACGTCCAGCCGTTGGTGATATTGGCACCACCAATACCGTAGCCAGAGAGACAACGATAAAAGCAGGGGAAATCGCAACTTTAGCAAAGCTCAGCGATATCGAGCAAAAAATCGGCAAGTTTCAAAAATTGTAAATAAAAAAACCGCTCAATCATTGAGCGGTTCTATGCTTCGAGCGGTTTTATGCGTTGAGCCCTTCTAGGCGTTGAGCGCTTATTATTTTACTTTTAAACGATATTTCACCATCGCTACTTCATTAAGACCCAAACCTGGTACATCCCATTGTATGGCTTTATAGTAAGCCATCGGTAGGTTCTGTAGCACGCCATTCATGTTAGTTTTTAGCGGCATATATTGAAAATTGGCACCGTCCATACTACCAAACGCGCGGGTTGGCTCCACATCGCTTGTGCTCACTAATTCCATATTGGCTGGAATGTTCATGGTCACTTTCATGTTGCGGATACGGTCAGGGCTGTTATTGGTTAAGTAGCCGCGATACTCTACGATATTGCCAGATGCAAGACGCGTTTGGGCATTGACGGGGCTTAGCACTTCTTGACCTTGTGGATCCTGACCAACAACAGAGGCTAAAATGCGGGTTTGAACTTGACCAGCAGCGGGGGCTGAGATAGGCGCTACTTGATTATTATCAACAGGGTCTAATGCCACCGTTGGTAGCACAGCCATTGCGGTGGCTGATGCCCCAAGTGATGCGGTCATTAGCGCGAATACTGAAAGCTTTTGCATGAATATTCTCCATTAAATCATGATTTTCAAATGTTCAAAATTGTTGTGTCAGCGGGTGTTAGCGTATTCTCTTTTTTTGGCAGGTTGGCATACACAGCTGATTGGATGGTCAAATAGGTTAAGGCTCGACTATAGATTAGCATAACAAACTTTACATTTTAACTCACTAGCAAGTTGAAAGTTGCGGGATGAATTTACTAAATACAAACAGCGCAGCCAAAATCAGTAAGATTAGCTATTGTATTTTGTAAGGTTTATTGATAGCCTTATCGTTAGTCTCTGATCGATGCGCGCAATCACGCTGTTAAACTTACATGTATGTTTAATTAAAAGAGACAAAAACTTTATCGTGCGCTGTTTGTACGTCTACTTTTTTTATCATGTCTACTGTTATCATGTCTACTGTTATCATGCCAACTTCAACCGACACTTCAGCAAGTTTTACCCAGGGCAATGCACCGCTTGCCGATGGCGAAACGATGACTGATAATAACCCTATACTTGCCTATCACGCTATGATTGATTTACCCAATACTGCCCAACAAAATGCCGCTGCCACAACCCCTGCGTATGTTACCCCGCCTTATGTATTATGGTTTCGTAACTTTGCGCCCTATATCAACACCCATCGTGGCAAGACCTTTGTCATTATGTTCAATGGCGAAGCGGTCAATCACGACAATTTTAGCCATTTGATTCATGATTTTGCGCTGCTGCATAGTCTTGGCATTAAGCTCGTACTCGTCCACGGTGCGCGTCCGCAAATTGATGCCAATCTCGCTGAGAACCATATCGAAACACCGATGGCAGATGATGTGCGCATCACCACAAAAGAAGCAATGCCGTACATCCTAAAAGCCGTTGGCTCAATTCGCCTGCAAATTGAAGCGCAGCTATCGATGGGACTTGCCAACTCGCCGATGTATGGCTCTCGTATTGATGCCATCTCAGGCAACTTCGTCACCGCCCGCCCTTATGGCATCCGTCATGGCATCGATTATCAATTTACTGGGGAAGTACGCGCGATTGATGCCGAAGCCATCCACAACAATTTAATCCATGACCATGTGGTGATTTTGGGTAGTATGGGCTATTCTGCGACAGGCGAAGTATTTAACCTGCTGGCTGAAGATGTGGCGCTACAAGCGGCGATTAGCCTAAAAGCGGATAAATTAATTTTCTTGGGTGAGCAAACAGGTATTTATAAAGATGGCACTCACCTGCTTAAAGAAATGATTCCGCATGAGGTGACACGCTTCTTACGTGATGTTCCTGAAAGCTCAGAAATCGCGCGTTTCTTACGGGCAGCAAGCGATGCTTGTCAATACGGTATCCACCGTACCCATATCATCTCCTATGCCAAAGATGGCGCACTGCTTGAAGAGTTATTTACCCGTGATGGCTCAGGGACGCTAATTTCCCATGACCCGTATGAAGAAATTCGCCGTGCCGATATCGACGATGTGGTAGGTTTGATTGAACTGCTAGAGCCACTCGAAGAACAAGGTATTTTGGTGCGTCGTTCACGTGAGCGTTTAGAGAGCGATATCGAAAACTTTAGCGTGATTGAGCGTGATGGCATGGTATTAGGCTGCGCGGCTTTATACCCACTCAACGACCAAGCCGCGGAAGTGGCTTGTGTGGCTGTCCATCCCGATTATCGCAATGGTAGCCGTGGCGCAGATTTGATAGCATTCTTAGAGCAACAAGCGCGTAGCCGCGGCATTCATGAACTCTATGTCTTGACTACTCGCACCGCGCATTGGTTTGTCGAGCATGGGTTTATGGAAGTCCCTGCTGAATCGCTACCGGCTGACCGCTATGCTTTTTATGACAATACCCGCAACTCTAAAGTATTAAAAAAGGTGCTTTAAAGGTATCGCCTTTCAAGCTTTAATATAAAAAACGCTCAATAGGAATATGAGCGTTTTTTTATAGCCAAGCTGGGAGAAAACTTTAAGATAGGAAAAAATTTAAAGTTTGACAGGTTGAGTCACAGGTGGATTGACTTGTAACAGCTCAATATCAAAAATCAACACGCTATTGGGTTCGATATCGGCATTACCTGCTTCGCCATACCCCAAATTAGCGGGGACAAACAGACGGTATTTACCCCCTTCTTTCATCAACTGTAGCCCTTCTGTCCAACCTTTAATTACTTGGTTGAGTGGGAAAGTCACAGGTTCGCCACGTTTATAAGAGCTGTCAAAAATGGTACCGTCAATCAAGCGACCTTCGTAGTGGACTTTGACTTTGTCCGTCGCTTTAGGCGATTTGCCTCTCCCTTGTGTTAGCACTTGGTATTGTAGACCCGACGCGGTAGTCATCACGCCTGATTTTTTGCCGTTTTCTAGCAAGAATTGTTTGCCTTTCGCCGCATTGCTCGCTGCTAACGCTTGTACTTCTTTGGCATAGGCAATTTCTTTGTTTTTTTGATAGTCTAGCAATACTTTTTGCATTTGTTTTTTGTCAAGATTGGGCGACTGCGCTGAGTATGCATCTCGAAATCCCTGAAAAAACGCATCAAGATTTAAGTCATCAATACTGTCTTTGTTGCTCTCACCCATCAGATAGCCAAAACTATAGCCGACTTGTGCCAATGCTGGGCTAGCTGCCGTCACTGTGGATTTTGGTACATAAACAGAGGACGCAACTTTGTTTGCACCAGTGCTGGCCGGTGCGGCATTTGCACTGATTGATGTAACCACTAACAGCATGCCAGTAGCGATGCCAGTCACTAAACTTACTTTTTTATATGCTAAAATCATTGGGATGTTCCTTTGCCATCGTGCCGATGAGTAGGGCGAGCGAATTCGATAGTTGCGCTTGCCCAGCTGATTGAGATCACCTATCCGACGCCAACCCCACCTATTGAGCAGGTTGAGAAGCTGACTGCATGGATTCAATTTGTTGTTGTAGTTGGGCTTGGATATCTGCTGCGGCAGGCTGTGCAGCATCAGCCGGTGGATTGACTTTTAGCAAATCAACATCGAAGATGAGCACACTATTTGGCTCAATACCACCTTGAGGGGCACCTTGCTCACCGTAAGCGAGTTTTGATGGAATGTAGAAGCGATATTTGCCGCCTTCTTTCATTAACTGTAAGCCTTCGGTCCAACCCGGGATAACTTGGTTAAGCGGGAATACCGCGGGCTGACCGCCATGCTGTGCGGTGCTATCAAACACTTTACCGTCTAGCAATTTACCTTCATATTGTACCGCTACGATATCTGTGGCTTTTGGCTGCGCGCCGGTACCTTCTTTGAGCACTTCATACTGTAAGCCAGACGCAGTAGTTTTGACCCCTGCTTTTTTAGCGTTTTGCGCTAGGAAAGCCTCGCCTTTGGCTTGGTTGTCTTGTAGGCGTTTTTGGATTTGGTTTTGCTCATAGGTTTGTACCGCTTTAATCATTTCTTCACGGGTCATGGTCGCTTCTTTACCATTAAAACCGTCATTAATACCTTGATTGATATCAGCAGGATTGAGGTCTTTGGCATCTTTTTTGACGTTTTGACCCATCATATAACCTAGGCTATAACCTACTTTTGCCACTTCACTGCTTTGGGCATTGATAGCGGCTGAATTACCCGCCAACTGACGGCTACCGATGGCGGCTACTTGTGGGTCGTTGCCAAAACTTTTGATAAAAACGGGTGATAATGCCAAAGCACCTAACACAACTGCTGCCAATACGGGAACTGTATTATTGCTCATAAAATTTCCTATCTGATATATCCAATTAAGGTCTAATAACTACTAAAAAATCGTCTCAAAATTGTAGCTATCATAGCAGAAATAGTTTGTAAAACCTATGGCATCGTGAGGTGAACGTATAGCCAAACAAAAAATTGGGCGATAGTAAAACTGGCTTTACATTAATATACTTTTCTTAACAATTCATGCGCTAAAAAGCTAGTTGCACAACCTTTTTATACTGTCATCTTGTTGAGCTTCAATGCTACAGTAACATTTGCAAACACTTGAAAGGTATTTGTAGCACTTTATTTAATTAAATATACACACAACAATGATAATTATAAGCATAACATTGGCTTATCTAGACGGATGATAGACAAATAATAGTATGGAGTAGCATATGGTTAGCAATTTTCGAGTATTTAACAACCTTTATCAACCACATCAATAATATAATCAAATTGTAGGAGGTAGCATGGACAATTTTTTCATCAACTTTAACCAAACGCTCGGTTCATCCATGATGACCATGATTAGCGCACTGATTATTTTTATTCTTGGTTGGATTATCGCCGGTATTATCGGTTCTGTGGTACACAAATTATTAGAAAAACTGAGTATCAATCAAAAGATGAATGCGTCAACGGGTAAAACCTATGATTTGGCGCATTTATTATCACGTATTGCTTTTTGGTTTGTGTTTATCATCGGTATTTCTGCGGCATTAAGTTACTTGCACCTAGATGCGATTTCAGTACCTTTTGCCAACATGGTCAATAGCGTATTGTTATTTATTCCAAATCTAATTGCTGCAGGCTTACTTGCGCTACTAGGTTGGGTACTGGCAACGGTCGCGCGCTCTGCGCTGTCAAACGTGCTCAGCCGCACGTCAGTTGATGAAAAACTATCAAGTGAAGCAGGCGTACCGCACATGAGTGATAGCATCGCCAATTTGGTTTACTGGTTTATTCTGTTGATGTTCTTACCTATGGTATTGCAACAACTGGGCGTCACAGGTCTGTTAGCCCCGATTAATGGCATGATTAGCAAAGCGTTATCTTACATTCCTAACTTAATCGGCGCGGGTGTGATTATTTTTGTCGGTTTTGTCATTGCCAAAATCCTGCGTGGTATTGTCACCAACATCGTGACCAGCTTAAACATTCAAAGCCTAGCAGGCAAGGCGGGTATCAGTAATCAAACTCAAATCGCTAATATTGCAGGTACGTTAGTTTACTTGGTAGTAATGATTACTGCGATTATCATGGGTTTAAATGTGCTTAATATCCAAGCCATTTCTGGTCCTGCGACCAATATGCTCAACGAAATCATGTTAGCGATACCAAATATCATTTACGCTGTAGTCATTTTGGGTGGTGCGTATTTTGTATCAAAGCTTATTGCAGATATTGTAAAAAACTTATTGGACAATTCTGGCGTCAATATTTTGCCAAGCAAACTTGGTCTGCAAAATGTGCTAGGTTCTGCCAAAGTGTCAGACGTTGTGGGTTATTTGATTGTATTTTTCGTGATGCTATTTGCCGTCATGGAAGCCGCAAAAGTACTCAACTTAACGCAGGTTAGTAACTTGATTACTGTGTTTATCGCCTTTGGCTCACAAGTGATTTTGGGTGCGGTCATTTTGGCGGTGGGTTTTTGGTTGGCAAACATACTTGCCAGTGCGGTACAACGCTCACCAAACGGTACGGCATTTTTAGCCAACCTTGTGCGTGTTCTCATCATGGGTCTGGTGCTTGCGATGGGCTTACGTGCGATGGGTATTGCTGACTCGATTGTCAATATGGCATTTGGCTTGACTTTAGGCGCAGTCGCGGTTGCGTTTGCCCTAGCCTTTGGTCTAGGTGGTCGCGAAGCGGCGGCACGTTTTCTAAAAAACATCCAAGACAAAGCGGAAGGTCAAACTTCAGGTTTGGCAAACATGATGAACCAACCCGTCAAAGAACCAACTAAATTGACAGGGTTTGAAACAGATGTTGCCACTCAGTACGCACCTACACAAACCGGTAGCGTTGAGCGTCCGATTGGTTCAGGCATGGCGTCGGGGATTGACAACAAAACAGCCACTGTCGATACCACCACATCATTGCATACCGCACTTAACAATTTGGCTGAAAGCGTCGATACCGCTGACACGACCCAAACACAGCAAGTGACTATTCAACCTACCAGCACCTTTAGTAGCGATGATTTAAACCCTAAATCATAGTTATTTTGTGCATAGCCACACTGAAAAAAATGCCTTGATAAGTCATCAAGGCATTTTATTAACGGTGCAAATCTTGCAACGGCTGTGACATTTTTTCAAAATGCTTACCCAAAACGCCGCGATAATTTTCTAAAATTTTCGGTAAATCGGCGTCATAGTCGCCTGTCGGGTAAAACAAGGGCATAAAGCGCATTTGTTTGGTGTTATAGTCCATCGCAATCGGTAAAATGGGTACGCCTGCGCCTACAGCAATATGATAAAACCCTGTTTTCCATTTTTCGGTATAACTGCGTGTCCCTTCAGGTGCCAACCCTAACCAAAGCTGCTCTTGTTGGTTAAACTGCTCAATGGCGGCCTGCAAAGTTGAACCTTTTTTCTGACGGTCAATCGAAATCATCCCGCCCCATTTTAAGAAAGACCCGATGAGGGGGAGACGAAATAGCTCTTTTTTACCCATCAATTTAAAATCAATGCCAACCGATAAAATGCCCATGACCGCATTCCAGCCATCTTCATTGGAGGTGTGCGGGGCAGCGAGCATCACCAGTTGTTTGACATCAGGTACGTCACCGACCACTTGCCAACCTGTTATTTGTAAATATTTTGCGGCAAGTTTGGCGATTTTTGGGTCATGACGGCGCGGCACGTTAGACCCAAATTGTCTAGGGTCTACTGGCGTTTGGTTGATATCCATGAATATACTCTTTGAGATACTAGATTGAATTAAAATACTAGGCTAAAATTTTCAGTTTACATTAGTTCACTGAAATTAGCAAATTTGTTGATTGGAGAGATTTATAACAAACTTTTGGGCTGAAGGATGATAATACTTGCACCCAACAATATTACCAAACCGCCAATGCTGTCCCAGTGCGTCAGAGAAACACCATCGACAAATTTCAGCCATACCAAAGCCGTCGCGATATATATGCCACCATATGCGGCATACACTCGCCCTGTCGCTGTGGGATGAAGGGTCAATAACCATACGAACAGGGCGAGCGTGATGGTCATAGGTACAATGAGCCAAAGCGGTTTGTGCTGTTTGAGCATCAGATAGCCAAGATAGCAACTGACAATCTCGGCAATGGCGGTAATAAAGAATAAAAGCAGGGTAATCAACAATTTAGTCATATTCGCGGATTTGCCCCATGTTAGATGTTAGGCAGAAGGGGAAAATTGATAAATCATATAACGAGCGTCACTTTCTTTTGAAAACTCTAAAGCGTCATAGGATTTATCTACTTGATAATGTTTAAACGTAGCTGATAGCCCTGCACTTTCAAAAGTACACGCTATCAGTGTAGGCTTAACGTCAATCATTTTTGCGTAGCCATTAAACCCCAATTTCCGCCAAATCGCCTTTTTGCTCAAGCCATGTTTTACGGTCGCTGGCGCGTTTTTTGGCAAGCAGCATATCCATCACGCTATCGGTTGCAGTTGGGTCATCAAGGTCTAGCTGCACCAAACGTCGCGTATCAGGATTCATCGTGGTTTCACGTAGCTGTTCGGCACTCATCTCGCCCAAGCCCTTAAATCGGGTAATTTGCGGCTTTTTATTTTTTGCCACTTTTTTCAAGATTTGCTCAAGCTCGTCATTATCAAGGGCGTACTCCACCTCTTTACCAATATCAATGCGGTATAGCGGTGGCATAGCGACATACAAATGCCCTGCATCAACGACTGCTTTAAAGTGTTTGACAAACAGCGCACACAGCAGCGTGGCAATATGCAGTCCATCCGAATCGGCATCTGCCAAAATACAGATTTTATCATAACGCAGTTCGCTCAAATCGTCCGAATCGGGGTCAACACCAATGGCAATGGCGATGTTGTGGATTTCTTCACTGGCAAGCACCGTATCGGGCGATACTTCCCACGTGTTCAAAATCTTGCCTCGCAGGGGCATAATCGCTTGGAAGTGACGGTCACGTGCCTGTTTTGCCGAGCCACCTGCCGAGTCCCCTTCCACCAAAAACAGCTCCGCCCCATCTCGCAAATCACCGCGACAATCCGCCAATTTGCCTGGCAGTGCCGGTCCTTGGGTGATTTTTTTACGCTCAACTTTTTTGGCAGATTTTAGCCGTTTGCCTGCTTTATTAATCGCCAATTCAGCGATTTGTTTGGCAATCTCTGAGTTTTGATTGAGCCACAAGCTAAAGCCATCTTTGGCAAAGGCTTGCACCACGCCTGCCGCTTCTCGGCTCGATAGGCGCTCTTTGGTCTGTCCGCTAAATTGCGGTTCGGAGAATTTTAGCGATAAAATATAATTGACCCCATCCCACACATCTTCAGGAGCGAGTTTGACGTTGCGCGGCAGTAGATTGTGCAGTTCACAAAATTCTTTTAACGCGTCAGTAATGCCTGTGCGTAGTCCATTGACGTGCGTGCCACCTTGTGCTGTAGGAATCAAGTTAACGTAGCTTTCTTGCACAGGCGTACCACCCTCGCTAAGCCAACAAATGGCAAAACTTAACCCTGCTCGTTCGCCTTTTTTGGCGTCGTAATTAAACACGAATGGCTGTTCTGGGAGGGTGATTTCTTCGACCAGTTGCTCGGTGAGATATTGCGATAGCCCATCGGTAAATTGCCAAACGTCTTTATCGCCGTCAATTTCATTGATAAAAGTGATGGTTAGCCCTGCCGATAACACGGCTTTAGCTTTAAGATGATGTTTGAGTTGTTTAATGTTAAATTTTGGTGAATCAAAGTATGTTTCATTGACCCAAAACCGCACCAACGTACCGCGTTTTTTCTTGTTAGAAGACGGCGCAACCGCCAGCGGAGCAACGGCATTGCCATCGACAAATTGCATGGTGAACACTTCGCCATTTCGCCACACAGTGACATCGACTTTGTGCGACAAAGCATTGACGACTGAAATCCCCACCCCATGCAGACCGCCTGAGACTTGGTAGTTGTCGGTAGAAAATTTACCGCCTGCGTGTAGGCGTGTCAAAATCAGTTCAATGCCCGATTGCTTAAATTCGGGGTGAATGTCGGTGGGCATGCCGCGTCCGTCATCTTCGACTGACAACGAACCGTCGGTGTGTAGAATGACAGTAATGTTTTTGGCGTGACCTGCAAGGGCTTCGTCCACTGAGTTGTCGATGACTTCTTGTGCCAGGTGGTTGGGGCGGGTGGTATCAGTGTACATGCCAGGACGACGGCGGACCGGGTCAAGACCTTCTAATACTTCAAGTGAGGTGGATGTATAATTGCTCATTTTTTTCCCATTAAATAACACTAAACTTTAATTTGACCAACATTTTTTATTGAATCAACGGCAAGCCAAACAAAAATTGCACAATTTGCGGTAATTTGGTTTCAAAATCACTCATCACATGGTCGCCACCCTCTTCCACGATGATATGGCTTTGGGCATTGCTTTTTTCCAAAGCGCTTTGACTAAAATAATTGACCGCATCTTGGAAATTGAGCAACTCATCGCCTTTTTTCAAAATTACCAATAAATTTTGCGGATTGAGCGATTGTTCGGGGCGATTTGCTACCAGCCACTCAATATCTTTTTTGCTAATATGCCAGCCATCGGGGGTGACGTGACCGACATAGTCATCGGGTAAACTGTCAAAATCTTCCCCAAAAAAACGCTTGAGACTTGTGCCACTGTGCACACTTGGATTGAGCAATACCGTTTTTTTACCTGTCAAATTTGCCAAAATATTGCCATAAAATCCACCCAGCGAACTACCGACCAAACCTGTATTCGGGTCTTTGGCAATAATTTCTTGGATTAAAGCAATCGACTCATTGGGTGAACGATTCAAGTCGGGCGCAACAACCTTGATTTGTGGGAAATTTTTGGCACAAAAATCTTTGAGTTTTTGCGCTTTTTCGGCGTTTGGATTACTATCAAGTCCGTGAATATACACAATTTGCATGGTTTTCTCGCTATTTTTTAATTATAGTAAATTATCATATCGACTGTGGTTGATTTGGCCAACATTTAATCTTAGCATTGCTTGGCTAAAATAGCCATGGTGCCAGGTTTCAACACGTTAAAATTTGTCGTGTTAGTTAGATAGCCGTAGTTGATGGTACGTTTTTGCCGCTATTATTTGATTTTCCGCCCAGTTAACCCTATCTCTGCATAGGTGGATTACTCGTCCATTTGCATGGCGTCGTCAGGAGTTATCACCGCGATGGAGCAGCAAGAGTTATTTGAGATTGCCAGTCCTTGTATTCAAGTCTGCGAGCTAGATAAACAAGGGTATTGTAAAGGCTGTTTGCGCAATCGTACCGAGCGTGACCTTTGGCTAATGATGAATGACTCGCAAAAGCGGCAAGTACTTAAGTTATTGACTATTCGAAGACTCAAACGACTGCGTGCTCAGCGTTTGGCGCACCAAACCCCTACTGCGCAAGATGACGAGCTGAATTTAACATTGTTTGAAGATAATGAAAGTAATGTTGACGATTAATTGATTAAATGATTGTAATGTCTACTAAAAAATATTAGGTTGAATGCATGAATAGCTCTTGGTTTAAGCAGGTTTGGCGACTTGCATTAACAGCGATTACGGTATTGATTTTCTTTATGGCAATTCGTGCGCTTTATCATTTGACCAAAACTGTGCACTATCAAGACGTTCTAGACGCTATCGCGCATATTCCTACCTTCCATCTTATTATCGCCGCCATCGTGGTGGCTTTTGGTTATTTAGTACTCACCATTTATGATTTTATTGCGCTCCGCCAAATCGGCAAAAAACTTGATTACCGCCATGTCGCCCTCACCTCTTTTACCGCTTATGCCATTAGTCACACCATTGGACTCAATCTTGTCACCGCGAGTGGTATCCGTTATCGTAACTATCGCCGTTTTAATCTGACTCATAATGAAATTGCCAACATCGTCTGGATGGTGTCGATGGCGTTTACCTTTGGCATTACCACGTTGATTGGGGCGTCTTTGACTAGCCATCCTGAGATTACCATTCAACTATTGTCTGAACTGGATAAATCGCTTGGCATCTTTGATCATACTTTATATGTACGGATGCTTGGCATCACCATGTTAAGTATGATTGCTGCGATTATTGTATATGCTGGCAAGCAAGGCAAACATGTGGTGATTCGCGGTTGGCGCTTTGACTTACCGCCCGCCAAAATTGTGCTGCAACAGATTGCGATTGCCATTTTAGATTTAAGTACCGTGGCGTTGGTACTGTACTTACTGTTGCCGCCTTCTGAGCATATCAGCTATTGGGCGACCTTTTCTGCGTTTATTCAATCCATGGCAATTGGCATCTTAAGTCATGTCCCTGGGGGATTGGGCGTATTTGAAGTGGTCATGATTACGGCTTTGCCAAAAGTCGATCGGACGCAGATGCTGGCGGTATTATTGATTTTTAGATTACTGTATTACATCATGCCATTTTTGGTTGCCTTACTGGCATTGCTGGCGTACGAGGCAAAGCTATATTTGAATGAAAATTCTGATAAAAAAAAATAACCTTTTAATTTTTAACACTTTGCATCAAACAAACGTGTTTTAATATATTAAAAGGTTATTTTAAGCGTATTCGATAAAACCATACTTAGTTAAATCGACCTATCTTAACTTATTAAAACGTTGTAAAACTTTGCGATTTTGCAACGTCGGATTTAAACTTTTCGGCTAATAAAGGCGATGATAAATAAAATTACCGCTACTGCCAAGAACACATATGCCAAGTTTGCCGATAAACCTGCAACACCACCAAAACCTAAGAAACTCGCAATGAGTGCGATTACCGCAAAAATAATAGCCCAACGAAACATGATAACTCTCCTTTTTTTTATTGTTTTAAATGTCATGCGCTGCAGTTAGACATTTTGCATTTAGATACTTTAAACACTTTACATTTTAGTTTTAGTTAAAGCCTGTTAACCTATGCTTTATTGCATGAGTACATATTAAAATAATTCTATAGCGTTGTAACGAGCACTTTTGTAAGGTTTGTGGCTTTCTCATAGCCTGTGTATAACAAAGTGCAAAAAAAAACCATGCATGGTTAATGATGTTCATGCTTCTGGTAAGCATTAGTAAGTATTGCAATGCTGTGTTAATGTAGCTGTAGCTTGCATTGACAATCTCACTGATTGTTAACGCCACCGAGTGACTTCCTTAATGGCATTAGGATTTGTTTACGTATTCTCAACATTTTGTCCCTAATCCTTACATTGTTGCTGCCGATGATTGTTTTATAATGGCATCTAGGCTTTTAGTATTCCCTTAACAGTGATTCTCTTTATAATACTGTCATATTTGGGAATTATACTAACTACCTATATAACTATAGACACAAGTATAGCAATCAACAATGAGGAAAAAATTATGAAAAAGTTAGCCACAACACTTACTGCATTAGTCATAGCAACAGGTCTTACCGTGAGTGCCCAAGCAGCGACCAAAGTAACGACTACGACCAAATCGACGACCACACACAAAAATGTAGCCACGGCAAAAGCAAAACCACAAAAAGCCACCACTCAAAAATCAACAAAAGCATCAAAAAATAAGCACAGCGCAAAAGCTTCAGCCACGGCTAAAAAAGGCAGCAAAGCGACTAAAAGAACGAGCGAAGTAAACATTGATATCCCAGCTGAACTAAAAATCGACGAAAGCAGCAACAAATCTGTTGCGCCCGCTGCGCCTAGAAATGCCCAGTCAAATCCTAGGGTGGTACCAGTAGCGCAAGTTACCCAAACAGGTCCTGCGGTTCAATCGGTCACCGTGCAACCGGTTGATGACAATACAGCGATTGCCTCAACAACGACGACCGTACCCGTTGACGTACAGACCGTGCCCGTTGTAGTAAACCCATAATCGTTAATTGTTAAACGATTTTTATAAAAAAAGATGCCTGCGTGGCATCTTTTTTTGTGGCTAATTAGTGGATTGATTATTTGGTCAATAAAAAAGACAATCTGAATACCTTTTTTTATTGTTATATGACTCAAAATCTTTAGCAACCTTTAGCGATGATAAGCATATTTGGGATCCGCGGCCGCAGTGAATAACACGTCCGTTGATGAGTTGAGTGCTGTTTCAACCGAGTCTTGTATTACCCCAATAATAAAGCCAATCGCGACTACCTGCATGGCAATGGTGTCAGGAATATTAAAGAAACTACAGGCCAATGGTATCAATAGCAATGACCCCCCTGCAACACCCGATGCCCCCGCCGCAGCTAAGGTAGATACCACCGCTAACAACAGCGCAGACCCAAAGTCCACGTGAATACCTAACGTATGGGCCGCCGCCAATGTCATGACATTGATGGTAATCGCCGCCCCTGCCATATTAATGGTGGCACCTAGTGGAATAGTGATTGAATAGGTATCTTCATGCAAACCCAACTTATGCGCAAGGTTTAGATTCACAGGAATATTGGCGGCTGAACTGCGAGTAAAGAAGGCAGTGATGCCACTTTCTTTAAGACACGTAAATACCAATGGATAGGGATTTTTGCGGGTTTTGACAAATACAATCAATGGGTTTACAACCAACGCGATAAATGCCATAGAGCCGACCAATACCGCTAACAAACGGGCATAACTTAATAACACCGACAGGCCCGTTTCAGCGATGGTTTGTGTCACCAAGCCAAACACGCCCAATGGCGCAAACCAAATCACCCATTTGACCACGCTTGAGACCGCTTCCGCCAAATCGTTAATCATTTGCTTGGTATGGTCTGAGGCATGGCGCAAGGCAAGACCTAAAATCGCTGCCCAAGATAACACGCCCATGTAGTTGGCATTGACGATCGATTTGACAGGATTTTCCACCATGTTGGTCAAGAGTACTTTTATCACTTCTGCTAAGGATGACGGTGGCGTCTGACTGACTTCACCGGCTTTTAAAATCAATTCGGTTGGGAATAAAAAACTTGCCATGACGGCGGTCAAAGCTGCCAAGAACGTACCTGCCATATACAGCACCAAGGTTGATCGGACATTGACCTGAGTGCCTGATTTATGCTGACTAATAGCGGCAATAATTAAGATAAACACCAACAACGGTGCAATCGCTTTTAACGCACCAACAAACAACGCACCCAAAATTGAGATGGTTTGCGCCACACTCATGGATAAACCGCCGATGATAGTCGGATTGGCTAATGAACCGACTAAGATACCCAGTATCAGCCCTATCACAATCAAAGGCACCAACCCCACGCGCTGATATGCTTGGATAAGTTTTAACATAATAACCTCTTAATATTTCACCGCAAAAATGGCTGATATATTAACATTTTTTAACAATTTGCATAAATTATTTTTAAAATCGCCAACTTGTCAATTTAAAGTTATCAAAGTGTTGGGTAGAGAGGTTATCGGATTTGAAAAACTTGGATGGCAGGTACGCTGCTAGTTGCTAGGGCTTGTAATTGTGCTTGATAAACGCGGTATTTGTGGCGACCACTTTCAACCTGTTCGGGGGCGGCGTCGATGACCTCTAGCAGGCGGCTAGCTTGGGTATCTACAATTGCTTCGTTAGTGAGATTGATAACGACGCCATCAAATTGGGTGACAAGTTCGATATTATCGGTGAGTACCACACTGGCAGGGATTTTTTGATGATGAAAAGCATCAAGTTGCTGGATAATTTGGTGGGGAATAAACGCCACATCACTCAATGACCATAATCGGTCATCAAGTGAGGGTAATAGCTCGGACGCTGCCACCACGATAATGCTATCCTCGCTTTTGGTCAGCACAGTTGAAATCAGCTGGCAGACGAACGCCAGCTGTTTTTTTTGCGGGGATAAAATATAAAAACTAATTTGCGATGCCGTCATAGGGTGGTCAGCGTCCTATCACCTAGACTGCATCTTGGGCAGCTTGGCGATAAAGATAATGCATCAATAGCGGTACTGGACGACCGGTTGCGGTTGGCTCTTTGCCCGACTGCCATGCCGTTCCCGCAATATCCAAGTGCGCCCAAGGAATATCTTCCACAAATTTCGATAAAAAACACGCCGCTGTGACTGACCCTGCCGGCATACCGCCAATGTTTTGCATATCTGCCATGTTGGATTTAAGCTGCTCTTGGTAGTCATCATCTAGTGGCATGTGCCAAACACGGTCATACGCTGATTCGCTAGCTTGTTCAAGTTCAAAAATCACATCTTCATTGTTACTGTATAGACCTGAGCGCACATAACCCAGCGCCACGATACACGCCCCAGTCAAGGTTGCCATGTCGATAATCACTTTTGGCTGATAGCGCTGTACATATACCAAGGTGTCGCAAAGTACCAAACGACCTTCTGCATCAGTATTGAGGATTTCCACGGTTTTACCATTCATGGCGGTGACGATATCGCCAGGGCGAGTCGCTGTTCCTGATGGCATATTCTCCGCACAAGCGAGTACGCCAACGACTTGCAGCGGTAGACGCGCTTCACATAGCGCTTTAATCATCCCCATGACTGCAGCTGCACCGCCCATGTCGTATTTCATCTCCCCCATACCTAGACCTGGTTTGAGTGAGATACCACCACTGTCAAAGGTGATGCCTTTGCCTACAAGTACAATCGGTTGCTCTAGGCTTGATTTTTTGCCTTTGGTTTTGCTGTTTTTGTCTTTTTTGGCGGCTTTGCCATTGTACTCAAGTAATACTAGCTTAGCTTCATGCGCTGAGCCGCGAGCGACTGCCAAAAAGCAGTTCATCCCTAATTGCTGCATGTCTTTTTCACCCAATACCTTGACCGTCAATAGCTCTGGGTATTGATTTGCCAAGCTTTGCGCTTGCTCTGCAAGATAGGCAGGGAAACATACATTCGGTGGCTGATTTGCCAAATCTTTGGTGAGTGATTGACCTTGCGCAGTCGCCTGCTGCAGCTGTAGCAGGGTGTCAAACTCGGCTTGTTTGTCTGCGCTGACCAATAAGGTCACGTCTTTTAGCGTCGGTTTATCCGCTTTTTGCGATTTATAAATATCAAAGGTATAGCTTTGATTCAACAGGGCTAATGCTAGCTGACCAAAACTCACTTCATCCATACTATCGCCTAAACTAATCACGGCAGATTTGGTAAGACGGCTCAAACTTGCATAAATCGCTTTGGCAATTTTTTGCAGGCTACCGCCATTTAATTTGTCTTGACTACCCACGCCAACCAATAACAGACCCGTATTGTTATCTGTGCCATAACTGATAGCGGTGTCGGCAAGCTTACCCTTAAAACGACTTGCTTCAATTAGGCTACTGACAGCGGTTTGTAGCTCACTCGTTAGTTGCCCCATAGTTTGGCTATTGTCATCTACCAATACCACGTGATAGCTATTCTTGACCGTTTTTTTAAGCGCGGTCGCTAGTGTCAACGTCAAACTCATTTAAGCTCCTTAATTATTGTCATCAAGAAATAACTATTATCATAGCATACCTATTATCGTATTTGGGTTATCACATTGGGGGATGGGATAGCAGGCGTCATTGTGTAGGGTAAAATGCGGTTGTAAAAAGTCTTTGTAAAAAATGGCTTTGATAAAGCGGCTGTAAAAAGTGGTGGTGAAAAATCATTGTGAAATGTTACCTTACAGTATTCATATTCATAATCTCTCGGTGACGCGCTAAAATAGCCGATTAACAGATGCGCCGAATGGTATGATGTCGTACAATATTGGCATTTACTTCCCTAGCTGTTTGAATTGATTAATTTTTGAGTAATATTAGGTGGTTACTTGTGATATTACGACGCTATATGACGCAACAAGTCGCCGCTAATACTGCGATTGTGCTGTTATTTCTGATGGCGCTAATGCTGGGCGGTCGCTTAATCCGCTATTTTGGTATCGCTGCAGAAGGCAGGCTGGATGTTGGTTTGCTGTTCGCCATTATTGGCTATAACATTCCAACCTTTCTTGAGCTGATTTTACCGCTGTCATTTTTTATCGCACTGATGCTCGTGCTCGGTCGTATGTACGTGGATCAGGAGATGAGCGTCCTGTTTGCCAGTGGCATCAGTCGTGGTCGTTTGACACGTTTGATGATTCCGCTGATTACTGGGTTATTTATATTTCAAATGGGAATTAGTCTTTTGGCAAAACCATGGGGACTGTCTAACAGTGAGCAGATTTGGCAGACCCAGTCGCTCGGTAGTTTGCTCGATTTAGTCCGTCCAAAAACCTTTATCAGCAGTGGCAACTATCACCTGTATGTCGATGAATTTGATAAAGAAAAACGTGAACTCAAAAATCTATACGTGGTGCAACAGCAAACCGACAAAAGCGGTAAAATCGCCAAAAACGATGTTATCATTACCGCCACGCGCGCCTATCAAGTACCCAGTAAAGACACGGATAGCTCAATGCAGCTGGATTTGTTTCAAGGTCGTCGCTATGAGCTTGGCACCAATCAGGCCAACTATAACCAAGCCAGTTTTGAAAAATATCGCATTACCCTAGAAAAACCTGCCAGTGAAAAAATTACCGAAACCAATGTCGAAACCCAAACTACTGCCAAACTGCTCGCCAATACCCAAAAACCCGAAGTCAAAGCCGAGCTGGGCTATCGCTTTACCATGCCGTGGCTGATTATCATTGCGGCGATGCTTGCTACCCCGCTTGCACAGGTACGCCCCCGTCAAGGACGCTGGCTTCGTCTGTTACCTTCCGTGCTCATATTTGCTAGCTGTGCGATTAGTATCATTTCGCTACGCACTGCCATTGGTAAAGAAAGCATTAGTGAGTACGCGTATATTTGGCTAATCGTTGGTTTTATCGCATTTGCATTGTTGTTAAATTGGCAAAGCCGCGTGGTACATCGTGTCCGCTATCGTCGCCAAAGTCGTCAGTTGCCCGCAGGCGGTCAGCCATGATTTTATCTCGTTACGTTAAAAAACAAGCGCTTTTTGCCATGACAGGGGCTATCATTGGTCTTTGGCTACTTAAAGTCGTCTTTGATTATCTGGCAGAGTTGCAGGATCTCAATGATCATTACAATTATTTAGATGCCTTGCGTTTTATTGCCTATAGTGCACCCAGTGATTTACTCGACTATATGCCATTTGGCACGCTATTAGGCGCAGTGGTAGGTCTAGGCTTGCTTGCCAACACCAGTGAGTTGACGGTGATTCAAGCAGCAGGTATCAGCCGCTTTAAAATAGTCGGTTGGGTGATGCAACCAGCGATTCTTTTTGTCATTATCGGTCTATTACTTGGCCAGTATGTAGTGCCAACTAGCAATCAGTTAGCGCACCAAGTCAAACATGACAAGCCTTTGCTATCAAGTGCCATCAACGGTTATTGGGACAAACAAGCCAACCGTATCATCAATATTGACTATGCCAATACCAAAGGCGAGCTCAAAAATATCAAAGTTTGGCAGCTAGACGACACTGCCCATATCCAGCAAGTGCTGCAAGCCGATACTGGCAGCTTTGTCAGTCAAAACACCGCCGATAAGACATCGGGCTGGCAGCTGCAACAAATCAAACAATTAACCATTTCCGCCGATGGGCACAGTCAGTTGACTACCATCCCGACTATGACGCTGCAATTACCCATTGAGCCATCAGCGATTTATCTGTTAACACGCAGCCCTGATAACATGTCAGTGACCGAATTATGGCAGCACCAACAGCTGCTAGCCAAAGACAAACGCCGCTCGCTTGAGCATGAAGTTGCCTTTTGGAAAAAACTATTGTCGCCTTTTGCCATGCTATCGCTAGTGTTGGTTGCTTGTTCATTTGTATTTGGCTCCTTGCGTAACCAAAGCTTGGGCTATCGCATTGTGATTGCTCTGCTCTTTGGCTTGGTATTTAGTTATCTGCAAGATTTGGTCGGGTTTGTCAGTCTAAGCACGGGATTTTCACCGTTTTTTATGGTGCTGTTACCGATTATTGCCAGTGCCGCGCTTGGCGTGTATTTAATTAGAAATAAAAACTGATATGTCTGCTGATTTATTGACTGACCCGCGTGTCGAAGCCCATCCGTTTGGTAATTTCTTTTTTGCTGATACCAAAGTTTTGATGATGGGTACCATGCCGCCCACGCCTGACAAATGGTGCATGGCATTTCATTATCCCAATTTTTATAATGATATGTGGCGTATCATGGGCAAGGTGTTTTTTGATGATATCGATTATTTTCGAGTTGGTGACGAAAAACGCTTTGATGCCGAAAAAATTAAAGCATTTTTACAAACTTATAAAATCGGTGAATGTCCCTCAGTCACTCATGTCATCCGTGAAAAAGGCAATGCGGCTGACGAACATTTGACCGTGGTTGCTACGGTTGATTTGGGTAAAGTTTTGGCACAACTTGAGCAGGTCAAGTGGATTTATACCACAGGTGGCAAAGCCACAGAAGTGCTGATAGCGCTGGTCAACCAAAGTATCAGTGACCCCGCTTCACCCTATTTTAACCCCAGCCAAACACCCTATAAACTACCAAAAACCAATCAGTTTCTTGAAGTTAACGCTTTTGGGCGAACATTTGGTATTTATCGGTTGCCATCCACCTCGCGCGCTTACCCGCAAAGCTTGGAGAAAAAAGTAGCCGCTTATCGCGCATTTTTTACCTTGGCAGGGATATTGCCCGCAAGCGGCAGCTAGCACAATCGACAGCTAGCACAATCAGCAGTTAGCAAATGATAAGTAACCTGCCATGACACAATTGATATAGTCACTGTGCTTGCCCTACTTTATACTCTTGCCTAAGACTGATCATCAATGCTGACAGTCAACGCTTACAGTTAATGCTTACAATCATCATTTCAAAACACACCATATAAAAATTAAGGCATGGGAGCCGATACATGGCCAACACCGCACCACCAATCTTGCTTGTCATCGCAGTTATCAGCCTGATTGGTTGTGAGCAATCTGATTCTCAGCAGCCAGCCCCCCCGACCGCTGCCGCCGTGAGCGCGCCCCAAGAATTTGATGATAAACCATTGCCCCAAGTATTAGACACCCAGGCAATCAATAAAAACATGCTCACCATCAGTCAACTGGCACAAGGTTATGTGATGCCTGCCTCAAGTACCATCAATGACTATCAAGAAGCGTATTTTACTGTCATCAAGCAGCCGAGTATCGATGCGGTTGCAGCCAGTGAGCCAACTGCCCTCAATCAATTTGACTATATACCCATCTCGCCTGATATGATTTTTGTCAAAGCTATGCTGAGTCATTTTGATGAAACCATCGCGCTTGCCAGTATTGAGCAGCGATACGGCAAAAATCCTGAACTGCTAGGTTTAGCCCGAGATATTATCAGCTCACGCCAAAATGAATCACAAATATTACAGAATTGGCTTGCCATGCAACTGATTCAAAACACCGCGGACCCTAATCAGCCGATGGCAGATAGTGTGGCAGCCCAGCAAGAAATCGATAGCATTATCGATGATATGCAGCAAGAAATGGTGGACACGGTCATGACTAAAAATGCCGACCAAGCATTTGCCCAAACCGTGCTGATTCATCATAAAGGCGCGATTGCGTTCTCACAAGTGGTTGCCAAATATGGTAACGATGACAAGGTGCGTAGCCTTACCAATACCCTAATCGATACCCAACAAGCCGAAATTCAACTGCTACAAAATTGGCTTCGTAACCACGGTTATGCCCAATAATCGTTTACTGTAGCAAACAAAAAGGGCGGATTATCACACTATAACCCGCCCTTTTTTAGCATTAAATTCACTTAATTGATGTTGGCTAACTTGATGTCTGCTAGCTGTCATCCACATCATGAACCATTCGCGTGAGCGTGATTTGCCGCTGTAACTGCCGAAGCGGTCTTAGCTCGTCAAGCAGCGATAGTATCAAGCCAATCGCTTGCGGACTGGCATCAAAATCACGGCGTAGGCGTGAGGCAAGGCGCACCGTTGTCAATTGTGCGCTATTAAAATAGGGCTGGCTGTCGATGGCAGGCGTTTCAGCATAAATAATATCTTCATCCATTAGCGCTAATACCCAGCTTTTATCCCAACTACTCGCCGTAATCAAATCATCTAAGGTTAACCGTAACGATAAATCCATATGGGTGGTTTGAGCCATGTTGCACTCCTTTTGTCTAGTTATAGTTATGTTTGTTGCCTATTTGTCATTTTTTTTATTGTATTGCCTATTTTATTGCTTAGTTATCAATAGAGCTTAATTATCAATAGATTAGCGCGTTGGGACAAATGAAGCAAATGCCGACTTGAACGCTTCAAACGCTTGGCTGTCTGCGTCTGTATCGATTTTTGGCAACACGATATTTAAGCTTAAATATAAATCACCTGCTTCTTTGGCTGGGATACCTTTACCTTTAAGGCGAAGATTGGTACCCGTGCGGCTATTTTTTGGTACATTGACATTGACCTTGCCAGCAGGCGTGTTGACCGTGATTTGACCGCCCATGGCTGCTTCCCAAGGCGCAACGTCTACCGTTTGAAAAACGTCTTTGCCTTCTACACGGATATTGTCTGGGTGATTAAATTTAATTTTTAGGTACAAATCGCCATTATCACCGCCATACGGGCTTGGATTGCCTTGTTTTGCCAAGCGAATTTGTTGTCCTTCGGCAATACCTTTGGGGATTTTGACTTCAATGGTTTTGGTTTGATAATCCAGCCCTGTCGCGGTTTGTACAGGTAAATTTAGGCTGATTTTACGGGTATCGCCTTCATAAGTGGCTTTTAAATCAATTGATAATTCGGCGTGCTGATCGTCGCCTTTGCTCGAGCGTTGCGACTGTCTACCACCAAATCCGTCTGAAAAACCGCCTGCACTGCCCCCAAATGTTGAGAAAATATCATCAAATCTAAAGCCACCCGCGCCTTGCGACTGACGACCGCCCGCCCCACCGCCAAACTGACGGAGGATTTCATCCAAATCTGCTTGGCTCATATTGGCATTAAAGCCCTGACCGCCGCCCATGCCACCCCCCATACCGCCAAAGCCTTGACCCATATAAGGGTTGTCGAGCATCATGTCGTATTGGGCGCGTTTTTCAGCGTCCTTGAGCGTTTCATAGGCATTATTGATTTCACCCATTTTGGCATCGGCATCGGGTGAGTCGTTGATATCAGGGTGGTATTGTCGCACCAGTTTGCGATAGGCTTTTTTAATATCTGCTTCACTGGCTTTTTTATCGACGCCTAAAATGTCATAATAGTTTTTTTCTGCCATTATTATTGTCCTTAAAATTTTGCAAATAGTGCTATTTGCGCAGCAATGTGATGATATTAATATAATGGCTATTTTGGTATTTTTCAAAACTTCTTTGGTAATTGACGATAGATTAGCGCCAAGTGATATCAGCGCTTAATCGCGGTTTTGGGCTTTTTTTGACAACAGGATACGAGATGACAAAGGTTGCATTGTTAGATTATGGCATGGGTAATTTACATTCGGCGGGTAAAGCCTTGACGGCAGTGGGCGCTGATGTGTCGATCACGCGTGACCCTGCGGTGATTGCGGCAGCGGACAAAATCGTCTTCCCTGGCGTAGGGGCAATGCGCGACTGTATGGCAGAGATGCAGGCAGCAGGTATCGCTGATGCCGTCAAAACGGCTGTATTTAATAAGCCTGTGATGGCGATTTGTGTTGGTATGCAGGCATTGTTTGAGCGCTCAGAAGAAAATGATGGGGTAAACTGTCTAGGGGTATTGGGTGGTGACGTCAAACGCTTTGATGATCATTGGCTAGATGACAAAAACGAACGCATTAAAGTGCCGCATATGGGCTGGAATACTATCACCCATATGGATTTGGCGCATCCGCTCTGGCAAGGGATTGAAGATAATACCCACTTTTATTTTGTGCATAGTTTTTATTGTGTGCCGTCTGATACCTCAATTGTGGCGGCAACCTGTGATTATGGCGTCGAGTTTTGTGCCAGCGTGATTAAAGATAATTTATTTGCGACCCAGTTCCACCCCGAAAAAAGCCATACCGCAGGGTTGCAGCTATTGAAGAATTTTGTAGAGTGGAAAATTTAGTTGTTCAAAACAACAGTAAAAGGGCGCGATGTGCGCCCTTTTTTTATTGCTTGTTTTTATTGCTTGGCATAAACCGCTCTCACCACTTCCCCAATCGTGGCAATCCCTTTTTTCAGCGTGTCATCATCTTGCGCGATGCTTAAGCGGATGCACTCATGGGCGTGTTTAAAGTTTTCAGTATCCACGCCAACAAAGAAATGCTCGCTAGGAATAATCAATGTGCCTTTGGCTTTTAATCGCTCATATAATTCCACCGTGGTTATCGGCAAATCTTTAAACCATACCCACAAGAAAATCGCGCCTTCAGGCTTGTGGATTTTCATCGCATTGTTATAGGGGCTTGGCAAGTCGCCCAGTTCTTGTTTTAGCAGCTGCACGGCTAATTTGGCTTGTCCTTGATAAAACGGACGAATATGATTGTCTGACAAATCTTTTAGACGATCATCTTGCAGCAGTGGCGTAGCAATCGCCGCGCCAAAACGGGTCGGCGCTAAATTAACAATCGCATTTAGACTGCTAATCGCTTTGACCACCTGCGGATTGGCGACCACAATCCCTGTACGCACCCCAGGCAAACCGATTTTTGATAGGCTAAAGCACAAAATAATTTGCTCATTCCAATTGAGCGTGGCTTGGCTATAGATGATATTGGGGAATGGCATCCCATACGCATTGTCAATAATCAGTGGGATATCAAAACGCTTAGCAATCGCTTCAAGGCGCGCCATTTCGTCATCGGTCAGCACGTTGCCTGTTGGGTTGGTGGGGCGTGAGCAACAAATTGCCCCGATTTCGCCGTTGTGCAATTCAGCCAAATTTTCTAGGGTGTCAAAATCGACTCGGTATTTAAAAAAGCCGTCTTCACCTTGATGTTGCACAAAGTCAATGCTGGGTGGCACTGCGATAAAATGCTGCCCATCCACATGGGCATCGGCATAACCCACATATTCTGGAGCAAGTGGTAATAGAATTTTTTTATCCATGCTGCCTTGTGTAGTATCGTCAAACTGCCCACCAAACAAGTTAAATAAATAAAAAAATGCGTTTTGTGAGCCATTGGTCAGGGCGATATTGTCTGTGGTAAGTCCCCAGTTATAATGGCGATTAAAAAAATCTACCAATGCTGCAATAAACTTGGCATCGCCCTGCGGCGTTGAATAGTTTCCGATATTTTCGATGGCCATTGAGCCCATCTCACCTTCGGCTAGGGTTTTAAACACCGACCAATAGGTTTGGTTAACTGTATCAATACGTGCTGGATTGCCACCACCGAGCATATTAATCGGTTGCTCACTGTTAAGCGCATTGCCCAAATCATCCATTAACTGCAAAATACCGCTATTTTTGGTAAACTTTTCACCAAACTTTGAAAACTGCATGATTGCCCCTTTAATTTTGCCAAGCTATCTGCGTATTATAACAGGATGCAAGTGCCGTTGCCCGTTTTGGCTCAGCTGTAAACCCACCATCAGGATACCCCAGCATGAAACCGCATTTACCCAAACTCAAAGGCTATAGCCACACTTGGCAAACCACCTTGATGGTGATGTTGATGGTACTGGTGAGCGTGGCGTTGTCGCTGTGGTTTTTTTGGCGCAGTCTGTATTTACCAGAGCTACAAAACCATGCGACTTATCTTGCCCATCAGCTGTTGATGATTGATAAAGCGGATAAAGATTTTAAAAACAATCCCGAGCTTAAAAATTGGATTATTGACGCCTCGCATATTAACGTGATTACTGACCCACAACAGATACCTTCTTTTCAAGAAAAAACCTTGGTGGATTACTTTACCCAGCGGATGGCAACACAGATGGAAAGCGTGATGCAGCGCCCTGTATCAGTCAATTTTAAATTCAAACCCGTACCGATTTTGTATATTCAAGACAGCGCTCATCCAGATGTTTGGCTGCAAGAGCCTGTCAAGTTTTATGCCAAATATAGCCCAACGTCGATTTATTTTTTCTTATTGGGGATTCCGCTTGCCACGTTGCTGACTATTTTGTTTTTGGTCAGACAATTAAATCGCCCGCTCAAACGCCTACAAAAAGTGGCGATTGATTACATCACGCTTGGGCATGCTAACAATTTGACGACCAATGGAGGCTCAACAGAGATTCGTCAGGTGAATTTGGCATTTAACCGACTGTTTCATAACCTGACCCAAACCCAAAAAGAACGCAATATTATGCTCGCTGGTATTTCCCATGATTTGCGCACACCCCTGACGCGGATGCGACTCACAGCTGAGATGCTACCTGATGAGTTTTTGCGGGAAGGGCTAGTGTATGACATTGAGGACATGGACGCGATTTTGGAGCAGTTTATTTCATTTATGAAAGATGGCTCAGATGAAGCAGTGCGATTGACTAATCTACGCCCCATCATTAACGAGATTGTGGTGCAGTTTGCCCCCACCCCATTTATTATCGATATCCAAGACGATCTGCCCAGTGTGCCATTGCGACCCTTATCCATTAAGCGTCTGATCGTTAATTTGGTCAATAATGCTTGTCGCTATGGTCAGCCGCCCATTCATATTGAGATTGGCATTGATGATGGTCTACAGCCTACTGAGCAAGTGGTCACCGATGAAAATCTAACGCCAGAGATAACCCCTAGACAAAAATATTTAACCATTAAAGTTAGCGATGAAGGGCAAGGTGTTGCCGAAGATCAGCTTGAGCGGATTATGCAGCCATTTGAGCGGGGCGAAACGGCACGTACCACGCAAGGGAGTGGACTTGGACTTGCGATTGTAAGCCGCATTACTCACCTGCACAATGGTAATGTCATCGCTCGTAATCAGCCCAATGGCGGCGGTTTAGTAGTGGTGGTGAATATTCCGATTATAGAATAAAGCTAACAAAAGACTAATTGGTTGCTTAATAGGTTAGGCTAACCATGATTCCTTAGTAACTTTGGTGTTGATAGCTTTGGTTTGGGTAGCCATTTTTACTTTTTAGTACCAATCATGGGGGGTAATTCACTTGACACATTGGTGGCTGTGACAGGGTGAACCAATGCTGCGCGCGCCTGTGAGACGGACTGGCTTTCAGTAGGTTTGCGCAAAAAACTATAATAACCAAAAACAGCCATGTTGAGTACCACCAAGGCTAAAAACAGGTAACGCATGCCATCCTCGCTTGTGATTATTCCGCTCATCGGTTAATTGATGTGCGCAAATTTCGCTAAACTATTGCATAACTCACTAAAATTTAGCCCAGTCTGAGCAAATTTGCAATCGTTACTCGTAACGAGCTTATGACCCTTGCTCATCCGTGTATTTTTTCTCGCTACTTTTTTGGGTAATTTCATCGGCTTCAATACTTGAAGCTAGCTGGCTTTTCGGCCATTTCATGATAAATCGCGCCCCACCCAAGGTCGGGCTTTCATCCACTGACATGCGCCCATTAAACCAAAACGCAATTCGAGACACGATTGATAAGCCAAGACCATAACCACCCGAGGCACGAGTACGACTATCATCCAGACGCGCAAACGGGATAAAGACTTTTTCACGGTCTTTTTCTGGAATACCCTGCCCATCATCTTCCACACTGATAAAGGCTTCATTTTTTTCTAAGCCTGCTGAGATGATAATGGTGCTTTCGGCATAACGGGTGGCATTACCTGCCAAGTTTTGCAACACGCGGTGTAAATAGCGTCTATCGGCTTGTGCAAACGCACCTTTTTGCACCTTACCTACTTTGACGGTGACAGGTTTACCAAGCGCATTGGTCTCGCGGACAATCTGTGAAACGAGTTCTTGCAAATCGACATCTTCCCAGTCCATTTTAGGTGAGCCTTCTTCAAGCTTGGCATAGGTCAAAATCTCATCAATCAAGCCATTGAGCGATTCGATATCCTGATCGATATAATCACGCTGACTCATGCGATCGTCATAATCATCCGTATCAGCCAACATATCCACGGCAAAGCGAATACGTGCTACTGGGGTACGCAACTCATGGGATACGGCACGGGTCAACTCGCGCTGTGATTCAATCAAACGGCGGATGTGCTCAGTCATACTATTAAAGGTTGCCGCTAGATGAGCAATTTCATCTTCACCCACGACTTTTACTTTGGTATTGAGCTTACCTTCGCGCACTTTGGTGATACCGCTTTGAATGAGCTGCAGTTTACGCTCTAATGGGAAAATCAGCGCATACACCCCTAGACTGATTAAGAACATACTAATGAGCGTGATACTAATAATCAGATTAAGCGGAAACCAGTTAAACAGTGGAATGGGTCCCAAATCCACCACAGTATCTTGGAGTTCAGTCGGTGCTAGTACCCGAATCGATGAATTCTCTACACTGGTATTGTCACGGAACATAATCACGATATCTTTGCGATACAGTCGCGCTTTTTGGTCGGTATCAAGTTGCAGTTTATTAACGGATTGCAAGGTGAGCTTAAAAGGGAAAAATTTTTGAATTTGTTGCAAGCGTTGCTGTTTTTCTGCCAAGGTGCGATAGTAAGACAAATCATCGAGCAGCAACACGCCTATCCCTTTAATTTGTTGCTCATTGAGTTTATTGACGCTGACATGCAAGACGTTGTTCTCACCCGAGACTTTATGATAAATCTCTGCGGTATTGGTATCGCCATTAAAACGTACTACGGCTTGTTGTTTGTTGAGTCGATTAATTTCGCTGGTTTTAAAATCCGCTTTTGAGGTCGGTTCGATTTCAAACTTAGTATCAAATAAGGTACTGACATCAGAGAGCCAAAAATTACGCTCTTGCGCCGTTACTTGGCGCGACAATCCTGAGTCAATGAGATAAAATGCCGCTGATGCCATATCCTCGCGATAAGTCTGTACGCGCTCTGCGTTGATAGTGGTGATAAGTAATTGCGCAAACAACGCAACCAACAAACAGATAAGTAACAGACCTGCATAAATCCGCAGAAAGATAGATTGGTTTAAGGAGGATAATAGTGGCATAAAAATCTAGGGTTAAGGTCGAAAGATAATAGCCGTATTATTACCTAGCAAAATTAATATTACAATGTAAAATTCATGAAGCGATTGTCTAGTAACGTAGCAAATTGTTGTGCTAAATCTACCAATTACTAGGTAGCAAAGTTACCAGTGATAGCGATAAAAAAAGCCAGCTTGATGCTGACTTTTTTCAATACTGTGTTTATCAATACTATGTTAGTTTTCTTTGACAAACAGATAGCCTTTACTGCGAACGGTTTTGATACGTTTTGGGTTTTCTGGATCATCACCAATTTTTGGACGGATACGAGAAATACGTACGTCAATCGAGCGGTCTTGACCATCATACTCGATACCACGCAGACGTTCAAAAATATCTTCACGCGATAAGATACGACCTGCATTTGATGCCAACAACCACAACAAATCATATTCCGCACTGGTAAAGTCAACAAGCTCATCATTCAAAGTAACCGAACGACCGCCGTTATCAATAACCAAATCGCCAAATTCAAGACGCTGTGGCACTTCATCGGTTGGCGCGGTATCAGAGCGGCGCAATAGTGCACGAATGCGCGCTAATAACACACGCGGCTGAACGGGTTTTGCCACATAGTCGTCCGCACCCATTTCTAGACCTAATACTTGGTCCATATCTTCGGTACGCGCGGTTAGCATTAAGATAGGGTTATGAAAATGAGGACGTACTTCACGGCATACCGTCAAACCGTCACTACCTGGCAACATCACATCAAGCACCACCATATCAGGCTGCTCAGCGACAATACGACGAATCGCACGGTTACCATCAGTTTCAATTGCCACATCTAGACCATTTTTACGCAAATAATCTTGGGTTAAGGTTGCAAGACGCTCATCATCCTCTACAATCAATACTCGGGGTATCAACTCTTCTTCTGACATAATTTCCTCCAAAAAATTTTATACATACTCTTAATACTTATATCAGAATATATCTTTATTTATCTATCAGCAATAGGTAATGAAAGTTTACGCATTACCTGTACTACTACAATATAATTGAATTAATTTAGCGAAAAAATAGCCAATTTAATATTGTTAAAACGTAACTAAACATAAAAAAAGTATAAATACCACATATAATAAGCTTTAAAAACATACGATATAAGGTTATCTGTTTGGTAACGGATAAAATTTTTTGCTACCTTTGGTTTAAAAGATAATTAGCAAATTTTTAAGTACCCTTTTTTAATCACGCTTTTTTTAAGCACTTATATTTTCAATCACCCATAAAAAAAACAGTGGTCATAGCCACTGTCTTTAAACATAGTACCATCAAAATTAGGCACGGTTTTTGAATTTTTGTAAGGTTTGCAATTGTGCCAAAGATTCTGCCAATGCTGCCAAAGCCGCAGAGGTGTCGATATCGGCTTTTTGATTTTGCAAGCTTTGTTCTGCATGACGACGTGCTTCCAAAATTTTGGCTTCATCTAAGTCATTCGCACGTACTGCCGTATCTGCCAATACCGTCACTAAATGCGGTTGTACTTCTAAAACACCACCTGATACATACACCATTTCATCATTGCCATTGCTGGTTTTGATCTGCATGGTGCCCGGCTTTAATAGCGTAATAAAAGGAATATGTCCTGGCAAAATACCGACTTCACCTTCTACCCCAGTAGCAATTAACATACTAATCTCACCAGAGTAGATAGTTTCTTTCGCACTGACGACATTACATTGTAAAGTTGCCACAGTTCTCTCCTATGGTATTGCAAAATTAGGTTGATAAAACCCTGTTACTTTATTTTAAACTAACAGGGTTTGATTGAGAAATTAGCCGCGTAGTTTTTCTGCTGCAGCAACCACTTCTTCAATACCACCTTTCATGTAGAATGCTTGTTCTGGCAAGTCATCATACTCACCATTCAAGATTGCTTTAAAGCTTTGAATGGTTTCACGGATTGGTACGTATTTCCCTGGTGAGCCAGTGAATACCTCTGCAACGTGGAAAGGTTGTGACAAGAAACGTTGGATTTTACGTGCACGGTATACCACTAATTTATCATCTTCTGATAATTCGTCCATACCCAAAATCGCAATAATGTCTTTCAACTCTTTAAAGCGTTGTAACACTTCTTGGACACCACGAGCAACAGCATAGTGCTCTTCACCAATGACCAGTGGGTCTAACTGACGTGACGTTGAGTCTAGTGGGTCAACCGCTGGGTAAATACCTTGTGAAGCAATATCACGGCTCAATACCACTGTTGCGTCTAAGTGAGCAAAGGTTGTCGCAGGTGATGGGTCAGTCAAGTCATCGGCAGGAACATATACCGCTTGAACAGAAGTAATAGAACCTGATTGGGTTGAAGTAATACGTTCTTGTAATACACCCATCTCTTCTGCAAGCGTTGGCTGATAACCTACCGCAGATGGCATACGACCTAATAATGCTGATACTTCGGTACCCGCTAGTGTATAACGATAAATATTGTCAACAAACAATAATACGTCACGACCCTTACCGTTCTCATCTTTTTCGTCACGGAAGTATTCCGCCATGGTCAAACCGGTCAAGGCAACACGTAAACGGTTTCCTGGCGGCTCATTCATCTGACCATACACCATCGCAACTTTATCAAGTACGTTTGAGTCTTTCATCTCGTGGTAGAAGTCATTACCTTCACGGGTACGCTCACCTACCCCAGCAAATACCGATAAACCTGAGTGTGCTTTTGCGATGTTATTGATAAGTTCCATCATGTTAACGGTTTTACCAACACCCGCGCCACCGAACAGACCGACTTTACCGCCTTTAGCAAATGGGCATAATAAGTCAATTACTTTAATACCGGTTTCTAAAAGTTCAGTAGAGTTTGATTGTTCGTCGTAGCTTGGCGCTTCACGGTGAATAGCCCAAGTGTTGCTATGCTCTACCGGACCTGCTTCGTCGATTGGACGTCCTAAAACGTCCATGATACGACCTAGGGTACCTTTACCCACTGGCACAGAGATTGGTGCACCAGAGTTGCTAACTGGTAGACCACGTTTTAGACCCTCAGTAGAACCCATGGCAATAGTACGTACGATACCATCACCCAATTGTTGTTGTACTTCTAATGTAGTTTCTGTGCCTTCAACTTTTAAGGCATCATAAATTTTTGGTACGCTTTGACGGTCAAATTCAACGTCAATAACCGCGCCAATAATCTGTACAATACGACCGCTACTCATTACGCTCTCCTTGAATGTAGGTCAATTATGAAACAGCAGCAGCACCGCCAACGATTTCCGAAATTTCTCGGGTAATCGCCGCTTGACGCAGCTTGTTGTAAACCAATTGTAATTCGTTAATTAAGTTACCTGCGTTATCCGTTGCTGCTTTCATAGCAACCATACGTGCAGACTGTTCAGAAGCAATATTTTCTACCACACCTTGATAGACGATTGATTCAACATAACGTCCCATCAAACCATCAAGCAGCTCTTTGGTAGTTGGCTCATAGATGTAATCCCAGCTGTGTTCACGATTTGCCATCGTTTCATCAACCAAAGACTCAGCCGCAATCGGTACTAAGCGTTGCACACTAGGATTCTGGGTCATGGCATTCACGAATTCGTTATATACCATGTAAATCTCATCAATTTCGCCACGATTATACGCATCAAGCATCACTTGAACTGGCACACTAAGTTGCTCAAAGCTTGGGTTGTCACCGTAGTGAGTTTCCGCAGCAATCACCGTACCACCAAATGTTTTAAAGAAGCTAACGCCTTTTTGACCAATCACCGCAAAACGGGTTTCAACCGATTGGCTTTTTTGTTGTTTAACGTGCTGCATCAATTTTTTGAATAAGTTGATATTCAAACCACCTGCAAGACCACGGTCAGAACTGACTACAATATAGCCAACACGATTAACCGCACGAGGCACTAGGTAAGGATGTTTGTAGTCTGGTGAAGCTTTAACTAGATGAGAAACCACTCGACGCATGCTATCAGCATAAGGACGACCTAGTTGCATACGTTCTTGGGCACGTCGCATCTTACTCGCTGCAACCATTTGCATGGCGCGAGTAATTTTCTGGGTACTTTTAATACTAGCAACTTTTGCTCGAATTTCTTTTAAACTTGCCATAAATAATCCATACAGCCATGTTTAGTTTCAGTCCACGCCCATTGATGTAACATGGACGAAATTTGGAAAAATGAACAAAGTAATCATAACTCCTTTGTTCATTTGTTCTATGACAATGCAGTTCTAAAATTTCAGTAAATCTTAGAATGAATGATTTTGCTTATAGTTTTCAATCGCTGATTTGAATTGGTTTGCGATATCATCATTATAGTTGGCAGTGTTATCAATGTCTGCCATAAAATCACCATGTTGGTCACGTAGGTAACGTAACAAACCTGCTTCAAATGCACCCACTTTGTTCACTGGGACATCAGCTAGATAGCCTTCGTTAGAGGCATAAATTACCGCAGCTTGTTCAGCAATTGACATCGGTGCATATTGATTTTGTTTCATCAATTCAGTCACACGTTGACCATGGTCAAGCTGTTTACGTGTCGCGTCATCTAAGTCAGAAGCAAACTGTGCAAATGCAGCCAATTCACGATACTGTGCTAATGCGGTACGGATACCACCTGACAGTTTTTTGATGATTTTAGTCTGCGCTGCACCACCCACACGAGAAACTGAAATACCCGCATTCACCGCTGGACGGATACCTGAGTTAAATAAGCTTGACTCTAGGAAGATCTGACCGTCCGTAATTGAAATCACGTTGGTTGGTACGAATGCTGATACGTCACCTGCTTGGGTTTCAATAATTGGCAAGGCAGTTAACGAACCTGTTTTACCTGTTACAGCACCGTTGGTGAATTTTTCTACATACTCAGCGTTTACGCGTGAAGCGCGCTCTAATAGGCGTGAGTGAAGGTAGAATACGTCACCTGGGTAAGCTTCACGTCCTGGTGGACGACGTAAAAGCAATGAAATTTGACGATAGGCTACGGCTTGTTTTGATAAGTCATCATAAATGATTAGCGCATCTTCACCGCGGTCACGGAAGTATTCACCCATAGTACAACCAGAATATGGCGCGATGTACTGCAGCGCTGCAGGTTCAGAAGCAGATGCAACCACAACCGTTGTATAAGCTAGTGCGCCTGTTTCTTCTAGTTTACGTACCACGTTTGCGATGGTTGAACGTTTTTGACCAACGGCTACGTATACACATTTAATGCCCGAGTGTTTTTGCGCGATGATCGCATCGATTGCCATGGCTGTTTTACCAGTTTGGCGGTCACCAATGATAAGCTCACGTTGACCACGTCCGATTGGAATCATGGTATCAACAGCTTTATAACCTGTCATCACTGGCTCATCAACTGATTGACGGTCGATAACGCCTGGGGCGATTTTTTCAACTTTATCCGTTAATTTGGCGTTAATTGGGCCTTTACCATCGATAGGATTACCCAGTGCATCTACCACACGACCTAAAAGCTCGGGTCCAACTGGTACTTCTAAAATACGACCAGTACAGTAAGCTTTTTGTCCTTCTTGGAGATTCAAGTATTCACCTAGAACAACCGCGCCGACTGAGTCTTGTTCAAGGTTTAGCGCCATACCATATACGCCACCTTCAAACTCAATCATTTCGCCGTACATGGCATCTTCAAGACCATGAATCTGTACGATACCGTCAGATACCATGACAATAGTGCCTTCGTTCTTTGCTGTGGCACCCGCAGTCAGGTCTTGAATTCGCTGCTTAATCAGATTACTGATTTCCGCTGGATTCAATTGTTGCATTGCACTGTTCCTTAAATTTTACTGACTAGAATCAATTTTGTTGAAATTTATGCCGTCAGCTGTGTTTTTAACTGTTTTAATTTGCCACGTACAGAGTCATCGATTACTTTGTCACCGACCTTAATCGTCACACCTGCAATTAGGGCAGGGTCTACATTGACATGTAGTACGACCTTCGCGCCTAGGGAGGTAGCCAGTCGGTGTTCAATGAGTTGCTCTTGCACTTGCGTTAATGGATATGCCGACGTGACATACGCATGAACTTCTTTTGCATCAGCGGCTTTTAATAAACCAAAACGCTCATTGATACTGGGTAATAATGCCAAACGATCTTGCTCTGCAAGTTGCGTCAAAAAATTAACAAAAGCATTGGAATCTGCTTGTGCCCCACCCTCAATAGCGGTGCTTAAAGTTTTAAACACAGTATTGCTATCTTCAGGTGAACTTTGGTTATAAAGGTCTTTTAAAGTAGCGACTTTAGCTTGTGCAGCAACTGCTGGATTATTGATATAATCGGCAAATGCTTTATCACTAACGATGGCATTCATCACGTTTAAGTAATCTTGCCACTCATTGACAGCGTGATGCTCTTTAGCATAATCAAATGCTGCTTTTGCATAGGGTCTTGCTAAGGTTGATAAATCAGCCATCATATCCTCACTGTACTATTGCTACTTATAACTTGGCTGCCAATTGGTTTAACATATTGGCATGAGTTTCTGGATTGACCTTTTCTTGTAAGATTTTTTCAGCACCGAGTACGGCAAGTTCTGCAACCTGCGCGCGTAAACCTTCACGGGCTTTATTAATTTCTTGATCAATTGCTTCACGCGCTTGCTGACGAATACGTTCGCCTTCCACTTGTGCTTGCACTCTGGCATCTTCAATCATTTGATTAGCGCTTTTGTTCGCTTGGTCAATGAGTGAAGCGGCTTTTGCTTTTGCTGCGATAAGCTCTTGCTCTGCAGCTTGTGATGCAGTTGCTAAGTCTGCTTTGGCTTTTTCGGCAGCATTTAGGCCATCTGCGATTTTACGTTGGCGATCCGAAATAGCAGCAACCAAAGGCGGCCACACAAACTTCATGCAAAACATCACGAAGATGGCGAATGCAATCGATTGTCCAATTAGGGTTGCATTGATATTCACTTAGAATCCCTCGTTAATTAAGTTTCTTCAATCCTTGTCCACATAAGATGATGTGGACATTGTACTGATAGTGTACCTATTAACCTGCTAAAGGATTTGCGAATAACAATAACATTGCAATACCAACACCGATCATCGGTACGGCGTCAAGAAGACCTGCCACGATGAACATACGAGTTTGCAATTGTGAACCTAGTTCTGGTTGACGAGCGACGCCCTCTAAGAATTTGCCACCTAAGATTGCAAAGCCAATACCTGTGCCTAGTGCACCTAAACCGATTAGCAAAGCAACGGCAAGAACGGTCATACCTTCTAGAGTCATTGATGTATCCTCATTACTGTTTTGAAATTAATGTTCAGTTTGTGATGCAAGGCTAAGATAGACAATGGTTAGCATCATGAAAACGAACGCTTGCAAAGTGATTACTAAAATGTGGAAGATTGCCCACGGTACTGATAACACCCATTGAATCCAAAATGGCATAAGGGCGATTAACACAAAAATTAATTCACCTGCATACATGTTACCGAATAGTCGTAAGCCAAGTGAGATAGGTTTTGCGATTAGAGTTACAAACTCTAGGATAAAGTTCACTGGAATCAATAAGATTTTAGCGATTGGGTTTTTTGCGCTAAATGGATGAAGGGTTAATTCACCAATAAAACCGCCAAAACCTTTTTCTTTAATACTATAAAAAATGATCAGTGCAAATACTGAGAACGACATACCAAGCGTCACATTTGGGTCAGTACTTGGTACGACTTTCATGTAAACATGGTGTGGGTTATGTCCTAGCAAACCACCAATTTTTTGTGCAATTACAGGCAAATAATCAACTGGCAGAAGATCCATGAAGTTCATCAAGAAAATCCACACAAAAATAGTCAGTGCTAATGGCGCAATAACCTTTGATGTGCCATGATAAGTATCACGAACGTTACTATCAACAAACTCCACAATCATTTCAATAAAAGCTTGCATTTTGCCGGGTACACCCGAGGTTGCTTTTTTTGCCACCATATAAAAAATGGCACAAAAAAGCACCCCTAAACCAATCGACCACAGCATTGAGTCTAAATGAATCGCATTGAAACCCATTTCAGAAGCTTGCTGTTTGGTTTCGGCAACTATCCAACCTTCTGTTGGGTGATTACCGAAAGTCCAGTTTGTCAAGTGGTGATTGATATACTCATTTGAAGTAATTTCTGCGTTTGCTTCTGCCATAATCTTAACTTCTTTTTTATATTGAGCTGATAATAGAGGGAGTTAGCGTCAGATATTTCGTCTAATCACAAAAATTTGTAACTTAACACTATAATCGTATCTAACTGAGCTGATGATACTCAATGAGAAGTGCAAACATGACGTCAAAGGCACATCGAGGCGTTTAAGCAATCTGCTTAACTAAGGTGATGAACCGTGAATAAACGGATTGTTTATCAACGTAATAATATAGGCTATCGACCTACTGTGTTTTGCTTGACTCAAATAAGTGGGTCATCAGTAAAACATATATGCAATTGCTTGAAAACTAATTCTTTTTAGCCAATTAGCGCTGCGCAATCGCACCTTTAAAAAATTTTCACTATATTAATTCAACTGTTACCTTTTTGTAAAGGATTAAATGGATTTATTTGTGATTTAGTTTAGGTTATTTCTTTTATTACCAAATAATTGTAAATAGCCTTTTTTTACCAAGGATTTCGGTAAGTGATAATGAGGTAACTCATTTGCAAAATTAAGTAGCCCGCGAATACCGCAATGGCGTTTAGCGGTTTTAACAGCAGAAAAATCAGTGCAAATCCAATAATGGTCAACACCCACTTTGCCATATGCGCTTGGTAAAAACGATGAACAATTTGACGACGCTGCTGATAGCCCGATTTGCTCAGGGAAATTTTAGCAAAGATGATTTGACTCACCCACCCTAGCACACTACCGGCTAGCAGATTTTTACTCACGGTATACTGGCTATTGCCTTGCCAAACATCCCATACAATCCCGATGGCAACCAGCCCAAGTACCAGCCATGACTGCTTGTTGATGGATTGTTGGATAGACTGTGGGTCAAATGGCTTGGCAGGTTTTGACATAGCAAAATAAGGGGTAGCTGATTGTGGGCAGGAATGATGAAATTAGTATAGCAGAATCTTGATTAAAAATTTGGCTAAAGGTTGTTTTATCTATGCTGATTTTAACTAGCAAGATATTATGAATAGCCTGTTATTAGGCTTTTTATTTTTTCTGCTAGTTTTATAGCCAAACTGCTAATCTCTCAGACAAATTATGCGGTTTTCATGCTAAAGTAATTTGATAGTTATTGATGATTTTATGTGATATGACCCAACCTTCTATTCAATCAGCTGGAAGTTCTATTCAATCAGCCAATAGTTACGACGCAAATTGTCGCCACCTATCTATGTCCATGTGTATGCAACAAATGACCGCCGAGCAGATTGAAGTACAGATTGCCCAGATAAAACAAGATTGCCAAGCGCAAGGTTTACGTTTTACGGCATTGCGAGAGCAGGTGTATCGTTTAATTTTACTTGCCGCCCAACCCATTGGTGCGTATGAATTATTGGATTTGCTGCAGGCAGCGAGCGAAAAAGTCGTCGCACCGCCAACCGTATATCGTAGTTTGGAGTTTTTGCTTAGGCATGGTTTGGTTCATCAATTAAATTCCAGCAAGGCATTTTTTGCTTGTTCTCAGCCCACTGATCGCCATGTTGCCGCTTTTTTGGTCTGTCGATGCTGTGGCGAGGTACAAGAGTTTAGCCATCCATCTATCCAGACCATGCTAACTGAGGTTGAGCAATCGACCAACTTTGCCACCCAATCGAGTATTATTGAGCTTTCAGGTGTTTGTGAGCGCTGCCAATAGTGCCCTATTTTATCCAATTATTTGAATGAAGATAGGCTAAAAATTATTTTGCTATTGTGTTTGTCAATTATGAGTATTTGTGATATAAAACATGCCTTATTTAATTAACCGTTGTTTGATAAAGTTGTACTGCCACGATTACCGTCATTATTCTAAGGATAACTGAGTGACGTTACTGCCAAGTTCGATATCACAACACCATGCCGATTATTTTTCAATTATTGAATTAAGTGATCTGCATCTCTTTGATGACCCTAATAAGTTAATGAATGGTGTTAATACCGCAGACACATTTGAATCGGTATTATCCTTGGTCAAACAACAGCGCGATAATGTTGATTTGTTGGTACTGACGGGGGATTTATGTCAAGAACCTACTCAGCAAAATTATGACCGTTTATTTTCAGCCTTAGACGACATCAATATTCCTTTTGTAGCTATCCCGGGCAATCATGATGTGACCCTAGAGCTGGATAGTCATTTACCCTTTGCCCAACGCCGTCATTTGCCAGTCAAAGCAGATTCTCGCCTGCAAACCCGCTATAGTATTGCCACCGATTATTGGGACTTATTGTTATTAGACTCTTCTTGTGAGGGGCACAGTCATGGCAAAATTGACGAGCAGTCATTGCGGTGGCTGGCGCAACAGTTAGCGAATGCCGATCGGCCTTGTGCAATTTTCTGTCATCATCCCATGGTATTAATCGATTCAGCATGGCTCGATAAGTACACTATAATAAATTCTGAGCGTTTTTGGGAAGTGGTAATGCCGTATCTAGACCGCATTAAAGCTATATTTGTCGGTCATATACACCAAGAAATGCATAAGATTACTTATAGGACATCTGTATTTGGCTGCCCATCGACCAATCTACAGTTTAAACCCTTGTGTAAAGATTATACCATTGACGAAATTGCCCCTGGTTTACGTTGGATAAATTTATATAACAATGGGTTACTTGCAACTGGTATCAAAAGAACAGATACTATCTGACTAATTTTTCATGGTTGTTGAACTTATGTTCATAAACTTAATGTCGTGAAAGTTTGGTTAGCTTGTTTATTAAGGTTTTAGCGTTTATTTTAGTTTGATTTCATATACTGGCGAATTGCAGTGTTTAAAGCGTTAATAACGCGATGTCATTGGCTTAAGTGCTGAACTCGTAATGAAATTGTAAACTTAAAATTGTATCACTATCGGTTTTTAAAGGAATTAGCTATGGCATCTGCCCAAAATGAACGTGAATTAAGCTTTACCCCATATCAGCCAGCGGCTGAAGAAGAATATATGAATGACGCACAACTTGCGCATTTTAGAAAAATTTTATTAGATTGGAAAGAGCAGTTAATTAGCGAAGCTGAATCAACCAAATCTTATATTCAAGATGAATCAACGGCGATGCCTGATATTAATGACCGCGCCACCCAAGAAGAAGAGTTTGCGTTGGCTCTGCGCACGCGTGACCGTGAGCGTAAACTGATTCGCAAGATTGATAAATCGATTGCTGAAATTGATAGTGGCGACTACGGTTTTTGTGAGACTTGTGGTGTAGAGATTGGTGTGCGTCGTTTAGAAGCCCGTCCAACCGCAACCCAATGTATCGACTGTAAAACCTTATCAGAGATTAAAGAAAAACAAGCATGGGGTCATGCTTAATTTATCAACATCTCCTGTTATTGGTCGCTTTGCTCCCTCTCCGACGGGAGCTTTGCATTTGGGGTCACTGGTGACTGCGATTGCCAGTTACTGTATCGCTAAGCAAGCGCAAGGCAAGTGGCTAGTACGCATTGAAGATACCGATACTGAGCGCTGTCATCCAAAATTTAGCGATTTAATTTTAGCAGATTTGGATCGATTAGGCTTGCACTGGGATGGTAACATTCGCTACCAGTCGCAACACCTAAACACATATCACGCGTTATTGGATGAGCAACTAAAAGCAGTAAGTTATGGCTGTGATTGCAGTCGTAAATCCCTGCAAACTTATCAACTCGCCCACCCCAATACCCAATACCCTTATCCTAGAATCTGTGTCCATAAGCGGTTATCGCGCGATTATGCCATACGCTTAGTAATGCCAGATAACCCAATGCTTTTTTTTGATCAGCTGCAAGGGGTGATTTCAGGCAATCCGCAACGAGAACAGGGTGATATTGTGGTCAGAAGGCGGCGCATTGAACCGTCTTTTTCAAAGGTTCAAACAGCCAGCAAAGGCATGATTAATTATATGCTTGCGGTAGTAATTGATGACGCGCAACAGAGTGTCAATCAAATCGTGCGAGGTCTGGATATCTTGCCATTGACGATACCGCAAATGGTCATTGCCGATTATTTAAATTTTCAGCCTATCAAGCAGTATTATCACTTACCCATTTTGGTGAATGCACAAGGGCAAAAACTGTCTAAACAAACGCTAGCAGAGCCGATTCACGCCTACCCTGCACCCCAACTTATCAAAACGGCACTACAATTATTGCAACAGCCGCCGATTGATATGGATAAACCGACCACAATGCTCGAACAAGCGGTTTGCCAATGGGATCATACGCCGCTACAAGGCAAACAGCATATTGAAGTCGATAGCTTACAAAATCTTTTGGCAACCTGTTAATAATAACGACATTGATTGGCAGGAATTGTTGGGCTTTCTTTGATAATGCGCATCAACAATCCGACGATAATCAGATTGACCACCATAGAAGAACCCCCATAGCTAAAAAATGGCATGGTCAACCCTTTGGTAGGTAGCATCCCCATGGTCATGCCGGCATTAACAAAAATTTGCCCAAAGAACAAAATCCCAACCCCAAACGCAAAATAGCTTAAGCGTGTTTGGTGCCGTGCTAGCGCTTGGTAGCTAATGCGCATAACCGTGGTGACCAAAATAATTTGTAACACCAGTAAAAATGACACACCCACCAAGCCTAACTCTTCACCGGTAATCGCTAGCAAAAAGTCGGTATGCGCCTCCGGTAAATGTGAGAGTTTTTGGATACTTTCCCCATAACCGACACCAAACCATTCACCGCGGGCAAAGGCTACAATACTGCGACCTAGCTGATAGTCACTATTTTTTAAGTCATCAAACGGATCTAAAAACGAGGTTACCCGCTTTAGTCGGTAACTTGCCCCCATAATCGCCATGGTACCTGCCAAAAACATGGCACCCATGATGATAAAAAACTGGCGCATGGGTAACCCGCCGACAAAAATCATCGCCGCAATACAGGTTGCAATAATCACCACCGAGCCAAAGTCAGGCTGCAACATGATAAACAAGGTCAACCCCATGGCTATCAGTGTTAGCCGCAAAAAGCCTTTCCAATGGTTGCGAATCTCTTCTGATCGGCGCACCAGATAATCTGAGGTGTACAAAATCATCAACAATTTTGCCAATTCAGAGGGCTGAAAATTGATACCACCCAATTCAATCCAGCGTTTGCTGCCGTTAATCACTGACCCACCGATTAGGGTATAAATAATCAGCAACAGACAAGCCAGTAGCGCATACATAATAAAATCTAAGCGAAACGTCTTGCGAAGCGGGATAAAATACACCAGTAAACCCAGAACTGCACCGATTCCCATGTACGCTAATTGGTGATAAAAAAAGTAAAAATCACCCAGTTTTTTGGTTTGTGCAAAAGGTATTGACGCGGACGCCACCATCAACAGACTAAATACCATGATGGTTGCCACCGTGGTCAATAGCACCGAATTAATGGGCGGAATCCACTGGCGGCTTTTCTTAGCAGAAACACTGTTAGCTGAGAGGGATGAAGAAAGTGACGAAGAAGTCGAATGGGGCGCGGGCATAACACAACCTAAATATTAAAAATACACTAGCGAATGATTATTGGGGTTTGACTAAGCGTTGAAAAACTTGTCCACGTTCCACATAGCCACTAAACTGATCAAAACTTGCACAAGCAGGTGATAGCAATAATACGCCTAAAGCGGGGAATGTTGACTGGTCTTGCCAAGCTTGATTGACCGCTTGTTCTAAGGTTTGGCATTGGGTTAACACAATTCCTGCAGGATTGTGAGTATCTAACCCCGCTGATGCCAAATCAGCCGCGATTTTATCGGCATCTTCACCGATAAAGTACACCACTTGCGCATAATCCATCAAGGGTTTTGCCAGTTCAGCAAAGTTTTGACCCTTACCTTGCCCGCCCAAAATCACCGCGAGTTTTTTGCCTTTGGGCGCATATACTTTACCTAGCCCCAAAATTGCTGCGATGGTCGAGCCAATGTTAGTGCCTTTGGAGTCGTCAAAACAATCGAGCTGGTGGGTAGTTGTGATAAATTCACAGCGATGTGGCAGCCCGACAAAGTTTTTTAATGTTGTTAACATACTGTCTAGCGGCAGACCCGCCAACTCGCCAATTGCTAAGGCTGACAGCGCATTCATCAAATTATGCTCACCTTTGATCGGCACGTCTTTTTCATTGAGTAACCGCTCGCGACCCCGGGCTAACCAGATTTCACCATCGCTATCTTTTATCAATCCGTACTGATTCATATCCGGTGCGTTACTACCAAAGGTAAGGGTGGGCATATCATCGGCTACTAACGGGCGACTAAGCAAGTCCTCGCGGTTGACCACAATGGATTGCACGCCTTGGAATATTCGGTGTTTGGCTTGGTGATAGCCGAGCATATTGCCATGGCGATCTAGATGGTCAGGCGACATGTTAAGCACGGTGGCCACTTTGGCAGCCAAATTGGTGGTGGTCTGTAGTTGAAAACTGGATAACTCAAGCACCGCCATCTGTATAGGCTCAAGTAGCAAATCAAGCGCGGGCGTTCCCAAGTTACCACCGACACCGACTTTAAATCCCGCATTTTTGACCATCTCGCCAACCAGTGTGGTGACGGTGCTTTTGGCATTAGAGCCGGTAATTGCAATAATCGGAATATGTCGCTGTTTAGCTACCTCATGGAACAATTGAATATCACTGACAATCGCGATTTTTTTCGCACGCGCGCCATCAAACACCGGCAAATAAGGGTCGATACCAGGACTGATGATAATGCGATCTGCCACTGACAACAGCTCGCCATCTAATGCGCCAAACTTGGTCACTATATTGGTTGGCAAATGCTCGGCAAGTTTGGGCAGACCGGCATCGGTGACAGCTACGGGGTAGCCAAGCGCGTGTAAATAGTTGACTGCCGACAAGCCTGATTTGCCAAGTCCAACCACCACTTGTAAGCCATTGCCACGTTGAATCATGCTCGATGCTGATGGCATGCTTTGGTTGGTTGAAGCAGCTGAAACGGCTGATTGAGTGGCAGAGAGTTGACTCACGAGAATTCCTTGTAACACTTAGACTTGTAATACTTAAACTTGTAGCACTTAAATAAGGGTACCGCTAACTAAGGCAATAACAATACTTGCAGCATAAGCTAAAAACGTTTTCTATCATACCATTTTATGACAAAAAGTTTTGCGATTAAATGTGAGTTTTCATGTTTTGTAGTGACCGCAATAAAAGGCGGTTTAAATGCTACGATTTTTGCCATGAAGATATACTTTGTATCTGTGTTACCCAACAAATTTAACGATTTTAGCCAGTAAAATGCACTTTTTTGGTGCAATTATTTTATTTTTATCGCTAATCATTAAAATAATTCTAAAAATTATCTACAAAATCGTTAATGGCACCCAAATAACCTTTTTGGTGCAATGACTGATTTACATTAGAGGAATTTTTATTTTTTGGTTATAATAAAATTTCGCTTTCTGTGTGATGGTCGCATTGAAACCATAAAAAAGTTTTTGCTTTATTTTCAATAGGTTATATTTTTTACCCCCTTAAAAATAGGACATTTCTGAAAGTTGGCATAGCTTTTGAATTATCGAAACTACCATTTTCAACACGCTATACGAATGCTGTTTAGGGTAACCGCTATTAAGCCACTACAGCAGATAGTAACTAACTCAACCATAAGCGGCACTTAAAAGGAAATTATTATGAAATTAATTACGGCTATCTTAAAACCGTTCAAACTAGATGATGTACGTGAGTCACTCTCTGAGATTGGTGTTCAAGGTATCACTGTTACCGAAGTAAAAGGTTTTGGCCGTCAAAAAGGTCATACTGAATTGTATCGTGGTGCTGAGTATGTGGTTGATTTCTTACCAAAGGTTAAGTTAGAAATTGCAGTGACTGACGAAATGGTTGATGCAGCGATTGAAGCTATCACTCGCGTGGCTAGCACGGGCAAAATTGGTGATGGCAAAATCTTTGTATCACCATTAGAACAAGTGATTCGTATCCGTACTGGTGAAACAGGCGCTAACGCTATCTAACACTATCATGACTGTCGTTGTGGCAACGCTTGTTAACTTTTAAAGTCGACCATCCTTTAAACATTAACGCAGACCTATCAAGCCGCTTAACGACTATCTCAAATAATTTTAAGGGGGTTACGATGAATGCCGTCATTACAAGGGCAGCTTTTGCCAAATTTTTACAGCCACTAGTATCTACTAAATCAATTTTATCATTATTGTTGTTATCTCCATTGGTGGCTCATGCTGCTGACACGCCTACGCTAAATGCAGGCGACACCGCTTGGGTATTAATTTCTACCGCATTAGTGCTCCTAATGACTATTCCAGGGTTGGCGTTGTTTTACTCAGGTATGGTGCGCAAAAAGAATATTTTAGGGACGATGGCGCACAGTTATGGTGCCACAGCATTAGTATCTATTGTTTGGATAGTGTTAGGTTATTCGCTGGCGTTTGGTAGCAGCGATTTTAATCAATTTGTTGGCGGTTTTGATAATGCATTGTTATCTAATATTGGGCTAAGTGATTTAACGGGTACCGTGCCCACCCTGTTATTTGTCACTTTTCAAATGACCTTTGCCATTATCACTGTGGCAATCTTAGCAGGCTCGATTGCTGAACGTATTAAATTCAGTAGCTTTATGGTTTTTACTGCCCTTTGGGTATTATTGGTGTATGCACCGATTTGCCACTGGGTTTGGGGCGGCGGCTGGTTGATGGCAGATGGTGCGCTAGACTTTGCAGGCGGCACGGTCGTGCACATTAATGCAGGTGTAGCAGGTATTGTGTTGGCGGCGGTTTTAGGTAAACGTAATGGCTATAACCGTGACCCGATGGCACCTTCAAACTTGGCTTTAACGTTAATTGGTACGGGTTTGATTTGGGTAGGTTGGTTTGGCTTCAATGGCGGTAGTGCGTTAGCAGCAAATGCATTGGCAGGTAATGCGCTACTCGTCACGCAAGTAGCGGCAGCGGCAGGGGCATTGACTTGGTTTGCTATCGAAAAATTAGTGCGTGGTAAAGCCTCTGTATTGGGCGGTGCATCAGGTGCAGTAGCAGGTTTAGTCGGTATTACCCCAGCGGCAGGTTTTGTGACGGTAGCAGGCGCATTAGCGATTGGTATCATCACTTCATTGGTTTGCTTTTATGCAGTCAACTATCTCAAACGTCTGTTAAAAATCGATGATAGCTTGGATGCGTTTGGATTGCATGGCGTTGGTGGCATCGTCGGCGCCATATTGACAGGTGTCTTTGTGAGTCCTGCTATCACTGGCAAACCCCTGGCTTTATCGACTATGGGTCAAGTGTGGGTGCAATTAGAAGGCGTGTTTGCGGTTATCATCTACTGCGCGATTGTGACTTTCATTATTGCTAAAGTGATTCAATTAACCATGGGCTTACGTGTCACTGATGAAGATGAATACACCGGTCTTGACTTAGCCGTACATGGCGAACGTATCGAATAGACAAAGAATGATAAACATAGGCTGATTCAATCAGCCTATTTTTTTATATAAGCATACTAAAAGACTCTACAAAACTTGCGATTGGACAAATAAAAAAGCTAGATATTAATATCTAGCTTTTTTGGGCTTTCAAATCATGGGCGATTATTTAATTTTTTTCCAAGTTTGGCTGCCTTTGACTGGAACAGATAAAGTTAAGGTTGAACCGCTTAATGAAATATCTGCACCTAATCCAAGACCCCAACGTGGGTCTTTTGCTTTACCTGCATATTTGCCATTACCTTTCGCTTTCACGTTTGTTAACACAGTTTTACCAACAAAAGATTTTGCTTTTTCAGTATTGCCCGCAACGATTTTACCGGTGAAAGTAGCACCTGTTTGTGAGATTTGAACTTGCGCTTTTGGTTGATTGTCTTCATAAGTTTGCCAAGTACCCACGATTGGATCGGCAGCCATAGCAGCAACACTTAAAGTAGAAAGAGCAACACCAACGCTGATTGATTTAAGAGAAATTTTCATAACAGTTCCTTCTGTAGCGCACTGCAAAAAAGTAAGGGAAGTGAGATGCAGTGCCATTGACAATCATTATAGCCAAAATGGTTTTGAGGTAAAGATATTTTTTGATACGCAAAAGTTTCTAATAGTTTTCTACATCCTTACAGGGTAAAATTATCCGCTTTTTTAATTTTAACTTACTGATTTTTAAGTAATTATTTTTTTAAAAAATTCCAAAAGCTTAAACTGACTAATCAGTCATTTGTGTATAATTACTATTTTTAGGACTTAAATAGGCTGATTATCCATTCAAAAATGGTCAAAACTAAATTAACTAAGACTAATAAAATTTGCTGGTTATCGGGCTCTGATTTTGGCGTGTTTTTATTTTTTGTAGCTGGTGAATAATCATCAATAGGCAGCGTCATTGCCGTTTTTTGTACCTTCCCTGATAACCCTGGCATGGCATCCACGCCTATTCTTACCGCAAGTTCATCCAGACTAATGATTTCCACTCGCTGACTATCATCATTAGGTGCAAAATAGACCCCTGCTTGTTGTAGACTTGGAATATAAATCGCTTTGTACAGATGACTAGGTACTAATATATTATTATTGATTTTCTTAACCCGATTACCGATAAAAGCCACCCCTGTCACCACATAGATACGGCTGTGTTTAATCGCTAGATAACGGGTACGGGACTCAATGTCTCGCCAAGTGCTACGATTATTGACGGGATTTTGCGGTACAATGTTGGCAAGGCTAAAACTATCATATTGTGATTCAAGCGTACTCATATCTGCATTCGGCGCTAGATGTCCACGATCATAAGGTACGTTGCGATAATCAGCTAAATAGCCTTTAACCCGATTAGGCAGCTGACTTTCTTCGTGAAAATTATCAACCCTAGATAGTTCACTCGCTTTTTCAATACGCGCTCGCGTCAAATACTCCGCTGACCACAAGGCGGTTTTACTCAGTGACGAATACCCCACAGCAAAGCCATTTAGACATAGATAATAAATCTCAAGTGGTGGATTCGAGAGAGGCTGCGGACTTTGTTGGTTAGCATAGGTATTGCCGCATTGATTGAGGTGCTGTTTGCGATAATCTAAAGAGCTGCTAGAATGTGCCCATAAGGGCAATAAGGATAAAGCTATCACTACTAGTGTCTGTGACAGTGATTTGTGGGAAAAACGCTGATAACCACTCATACGCTATAACTTACCAACTCTAGCCATCGATGAAAATTGATTAATTATACATGACATTTGGCATTATTTTGGGTAAAATAGGCGTCCGTTTTGCGATTACCTATATTTTGGAATTGCAACTCGATTGGAAACGTGGCTGAGTGGTCGAAAGCGCACGCCTGGAAAGTGTGTATACGTTAATAGCGTATCGAGGGTTCGAATCCCTCCGTTTCCGCCAAACAAATAAAAAGCTAGCTTATTATTAAGCTAGCTTTTTTATTGCTGGGTTGATGAATTACGCTAAATCACGCACATTAGGTTCACGTTCCCATTCACGCGATTTGGCCTTCTCGATAAAGGTATCTATTTCCTTTAAAGCGACCACACTGGCGTCTTTGTCAATATGCTGGGGAATTAGAATAAATTCATCCGTCGCACCGCAATAAGCAATCGCTTTTAGATGGGCATGCGCATCTTTAAACCACGCAATCGCTTCACTCACTTTGGCTAGTTTTTTCGCTTGCTCTGGCATAATGATACTCACGATTGCATCAAATAAGACAGAAGGCGAGCCCGCTAATTGACCGTCAGCTGCAATGGTTTCACCATTGTTTAAGGTAATACTAATTTTTGGCGCTACAATAAAGGGAATTGCCTTGGCTGCGGTAATCGCCGCTTTATATTTTTCAAGCATTTCTGCATTTGAATCATCTGCGACTAAAATAGCGACTTTACGACCTTCAAGCGTTGGTTTAGCTTTGCCAATCAACTGTAAAGCTGGAGATAATGGCAAATCTTGCACCGGAACAATCGGCTCAATCGGTTTTGGCACTGGTTTCATGCCTAACCCATCGGCAACGCGTTTACCCAATGTTTCATCAACCGTTAGCAGCTGTGCAACCATGCGTTCACGGATATAGGGTGTCTCAACTTTTGAAAGCTCAAACACAATCGCTGAAGCAATATGCGCCTGCTCAATGGGGGTTTGACTACGATAGAACATACGTGGTTGACTATAAAAGTCTGCAAAGCTTTCAGAACGGATACGACCTTTAACTGTATCATTGCCTTGGCTTAAATCCTCAGCAAATGATTTAAAGCCTACTGTGGGATTTTCACGCGGTTTTTCTGGTTCTAAACTTTGTGGTTCATAAGCGACGCGACCTTTAGGAATTTGCATCTGCATATGGCCATCACGTTGCATATTATGGAATGGACATTTTGGCGCATTAATTGGCAGCTGGGCAAAATTTGGTGAGCCCAAACGTGACAACTGGGTATCAAGGTAACTAAATAAACGACCTTGTAGCAACGGATCATTACTAAAGTCGATACCTGGGACGATGTTTGCTGGGCAGAAAGCCACTTGCTCTGTTTCCGCAAAGAAGTTATCGGGATAACGGTTTAATACCATTTTACCTACGATTTCAACAGGGACTAATTCTTCTGGAATTAATTTGGTTGCATCCAAATGATCAAATGGGAATTTTTCTGCTTGTTCTTGGGTAAAGATCTGCACACCAAATTCCCAAACAACTTCGTCACCATTTTCAAACAAGGTTTCAAATAAATCACGACGATGATAGTCTGGATCAGCACCGGCAACTTTCACAGCTTCATCCCACACATGTGATTGAAGCTGCAAACGTGGACGCCAGTGATAACGGAAGAACACACTTTCGCCTTGGGCATTAATAAAGCGATAGCTATGGATACCAAAGCCCTCAATCATGCGTAAACTGCGAGGAATAGCGCGATCACTCATCGCCCATAGGTAGTTATGTAAGGTTTCAGGGTTTAACGAGATAAAATCATAAAAGGTATCATGCGCTGATGCCGCTTGTGGGAAACCACGATCAGGCTCCATTTTTACAGCATGAATAATATCGGGAAATTTAATCGCATCTTGGATAAAGAACACAGGGGTGTTGTTACCCACTAAATCCCAGTTACCTTCCTCTGTATAGATTTTGACGGCAAAACCGCGAATATCACGCGGCGTATCAATCGATCCCGCACCACCGGCTACCGTTGAAAAACGAGTAAATAATGGGGTTTGTTTGCCCACCTCTGTTAATACCTTAGCTGTGGTAAATTGCTCTAATGATTTAGTTAATTCAAAATAACCATGGGCTGCCGTACCACGAGCATGTACAACACGCTCAGGAATACGTTCATGGTCAAAATGGGTAATTTTCTCGCGTAAAATAAAATCTTCCAGCAATGCAGGACCCCGGCGACCTGCCTTTAGCGAATTCTGATTATCTGCAATAACAATACCTTGCTGCGTAGTTAAATTGGTTGAATTATTATCAGCCTGCTGATGAGTTTCACCAGCATTGCCTTGCTGAACATTCATATTTGGCTCTGGTTTAACGGGCTTTTGTGTCATCTTTTATCCTAGATATTTAATTATATTTGTAATTTTTTAGAAAACATCAAATGTTCACCTAAGGTTAAAAAAGGATCGACATTGATGTAGTTAGTATATAGGATTCAAAAATTTACAGTGTGAAAATGCGTAAAGCTATGTAACAAGTAGGTTATTAATGCAGCATATAAAAAGAATAAAACTAATACCAAACCCAGAAAATATAGTATCATAGCCACATGAATAAACTAAAATCTA
>NZ_DAMBFQ010000005.1:128977-163677 GCF_032061225.1 Moraxella sp. CTOTU48841 | reverse complement strand
CGCCAATGGTAGTGTGGTTCGCCCATGTGAGAGTAGGTCATCGTCAGCTCCCTATCCCAAAACACCCCCCTTACTATCAGTAAGGGGGGTTTTGCTTTGTGGGTTGCTTTGAAGGATTCAAAATAGAAAATTAATGTTTTTATCGCAGACTTTGGGTAAAATAGGCGAAAATTTTTGGTGTGAAATTTAAAGTGAGTGTTACCATGCAAATTACCGTTATTGACCATCCCTTAGTTAAGCATAAATTATCCTTGATGCGCGAGGCAGATAGTAGCACTTATAAATTTCGTACCTTGACTAAAGAACTTGCCCGTTTGATGGCGTATGAAGCAAGCCGTGATTTTCCCATAGAAACAATCAGCATTCAGGGCTGGGAAGGCAACCAAATAGAAGGCATTCAAATCAAAGGTAAAACCGTCACTGTCGTACCTATCTTGCGTGCAGGGTTGGGAATGCTTGATGGGGTTTTAGACCTTATTCCCACGGCTAAAATCTCGATGGTTGGACTGCAACGTGATGAGGATACCCTTGAGCCTGTACCTTTTTTTGAAAAATTGGTCAAAGATATTAATGAGCGTCCTGCGTTGATTTTAGATCCTATGCTTGCCACGGGTGGTAGTATGGTAGCAACGATTGATATGATGAAAAAACACGGTTGTAAAAATATTAAAGCCTTGGTATTAGTGGCAACCCCTGAAGGGGTAAAAGCGGTAAATGATGCCCATCCTGATGTGAAGATTTTTGCCGCAGCACTCGATAGTCATCTGAATGAACAGGGGTATATTATTCCAGGGCTTGGGGATGCAGGGGATAAAATTTTTGGCACAAAACAGCACTGATGAGCAAAATAGTAAAAGCAGTAAAAAAGCTAGATGATTTATCTAGCTTTTTTATTGAAAGTTGTATAGTGGCTATTTTTTGGTCGGTTGTAAGCTATCGGCTAAGTCGATAAGCTTGATAAATTCGCGGCGAATACCTTGTGGGTCGTTGCCAAGATTGGCTTGGGCGAGTCGCTTGCTGTCATTTAGTTGCCAATTACCGAGGTATTTGCTTTGCTTGAGTGTTTCACCAAAACTTGCCACACTTAGCGCAAATGCCAGCTCGCTGCTTGGCTGTTGGATCTGATTGCTAATGGGCAGGGTCAAAAGCGTTGATGTGTTGCTATTTGGAGCTTTATAGCGAAGTTTTAAGAACCCTAACTCAGTATTTTTGCCTGTATGGATGATAGGGTAAGCTTGGTAGCGGCTATCGTCTAGCCAACCTTGCTGCCCCACAGGGGTAACTTCAAACAGCGCAACCACGGATTTGCCTGCACCTAGCTCACCTGCATCTACTTTATCGTTGTTAAAATCTTCTTTTGCAAGGACACGATTTTCATAACCAATCAACCGCCATTCTTTAACCGTCTGGGGATTGAATTCCACTTGGACTTTGACGTCTTTTGCCACGGTGTTAAAGGTCGCTGACATTTCATCTACCAAGGCTTTTTTGGCCTCAGATAGGCTGTCGATGTAGCTATAGTTACCGTTGCCGTTATCCGCGACTTGTTCCATCATGTGGTCGTTTAAATTGCCTTTACCAAAGCCAAATGTGGAAAGTGACACACCGCTATCACGCTCACGACGGATAATATCTAGCATTTCATCGACGTCCGATACACCGACATTAAAATCCCCATCAGTCATCATCAAAATGCGGTTGATGCCGTCTTTTTTATAGTGGATTTTTGCTTGTTGATAAGCTAGCTTTATCGCTGCTTCGCCATTGGTCGAACCACTGGCGTCTAGGCTATCAATTGCGGCTAATATTTTGTCGGTATCACTGCCTTTAGTGGCAGGAAGCGTCACTTGAGTGCGCCCTGCATAGGTCACGATACTGATGGTATCTTGCGCCCTCAATTGCTTGGTGAGCATTTTTAGCGAAGATTTGACCAGTGGTAATTTATCGTTGTCTGACATCGAGCCCGATACATCTACCAAAAATACCAAGTTGGCAGGCGGTAACGCGCTTTGTTTGGTGATGGTAGGGTCATCCGCTTTAATAGCCACTTTGATGATACGATTGGTAGCACGCCAAGGTGCGGCAACCGTTTCGGTGCTTACCAAAAAAGGGGCGTTGGCAAGGCGCTTGGCTTGTGAAAAGTCATAGTTAAAATAGTTGATAAGCTCTTCAATGCGCACCGCGTCAGTGGGCGGTAATTGCCCGTTGTTGAGAAAACGGCGCACATTGGCGTAGCTGCCCGTGTCGGTATCGATACTAAAGGTGGCAACGGCATCAGTGGCGGTTTGATGAATAGGGTTGACTGCAAGATGCTGATATTTTTCGCTATTATCCTGTGGCATCGGCATGATAGGCGAGTAGCGTGCCATCTTGCTCATTGCTGCTGCATCCATCATCATGGCAGGCGCAGCAACCACGGGCGTTGGCTGGGCGATGACAGGTGTGGCAGGGCTGGTATCACGGCTGTTTGACGGTGAAGGGCTACACGCCGTCAATAAGCTTTGGGCGATGACGAGGCTCAGTAGTGTTGGCTTAAAGATGTCGCGCTGCATGACTAACTCCTTTTCAATCGTGACTGGCATAATCACAGTTTACGACATTTTTTGATAAAAAAGGCGTTTTTTTGCGATAAAACCCGCTAGACATGGCTGTGATTAGCACGGTGTCAGCGGTTAAATAGGTTAAGAATGATAGTGAGAATGATACTCACGATAATCATGGTGACGATGGGGAAGTGAAAACTAAAGCCGCCGCCTTCGGAGCGGTAATTAACGTCGCCAGGCATACGACCGAACCAATTAAAGGCGTTTGGGAAAAATAGCCAAATTGCACCAATAATTAAAAATAAAATGCCGAGCCCAATAAGAATCTTTGCCATTTTTCTATAACCTTTTATTTTTATAATGACTGGTATTCTATCTGTTTTTAAAAATTAAAATATCAGTATTTAGTAGTTCAGCTGTGATAATGATGTAACTATTTTTTTTGGTTATGATTCTAAAGGCGGTAAAGTGTTATCGCATCTTTGTGAATTTGCACGAGCCAAAGCTTTCCCTACAGAAGTTATTTGAAAATGGTAAGGGAATTGCGACCACCAATTATGTAGTTTAGCTAAATTTGGTCTTAAAAAATAGAATTCTTTAAATTTATTTAAAATCTGTTGTTTTAGATTTGGATCTTGATTATATGTATCATAAATTTCAAATAAAACATTTTTCTGAGTTTCGGTTAATGGAATTTTATGAAACCTATTATCAGTGGATATAAATTCTAGTTCATTAATCCTTTCCCTATTAATTATATCCAAACGTACAAACCCTTCAATTAGTTCATGATCAACTAAAATATTAAAAGGTATGTTATTTTCTTGCAGCAATAAAGTAGCCCCGTGATGCTGTTCAGAATTTTTGCCTATACCTACACTGGTATATCCTGGGAGACGCTCACTATAGAAATCAACTAAATCTTTAAAATCACCTAAATTATTTATTCTTATTGCATTTAAAACATCTAACTGATCTAACCAAGCATCACCCAAAGGTAAATCAGTATAGATTAGCATTCCATAAAGTTTATCTAGAAGATCAAGTCCCTGACTTATGTTACCTACGGCAGGTAAAAAACTAGAAGCTGAATGGAAAACGGTTATTCCTAACAATGCTTCATCCGTAATTTCGTTCACTACCTGTATAGCTCTGTTTATACCTGTCTTGATATTCCTGTTATATCCCTTATTAATTCTACTAATTAAAAGCTCAGACAATAAATCATAGTCAGATTGTCTTTCAGAACGAGTTGCTGATTTTTGAGCATCGACTAGAGACATCTGAAAGTCTGGATCAGCAAATGCACTTAATTTAGTTATATCTTGAGAAATTTTATTTAATAACCTGTTCTCGAGTTTTTCTATTCTAATATTTGCCTCTTTAATAGCCTCCTGCGAGAAACCCTCTCTTGATAACAAAATCATCTCATTAAAGATTTCGCGCGCTCTTTTTTCATCAATACCGATGATAAGGTTAGAAATCTGTAATTGAGTAGAATTATCACCAGCTTTTTGATTTTGAGAGTCAGAGTTAAATAAAGAGTTACTTAGCATGATAATCTCTACCTACTTGAGTTTGAGTAGAATTATCACCTGCTGATTGCTTTTGATTTATAGTATTTTTAATACCAACCCTATAACCAACTGCGCCACCAGTAATTAAACCAATAATCAAAGTAATGATTGCTGTACCTAAGCCATCAAAAAACCATTCCGCAAAAGCTAACATATATTGCTCCAAATAATAAGTATTTTGTAAACATATAGTCGCTTTGGGTGAATTCAAGAATTTTTACTATTTATTTTTTCTCGGTGGTAAGCCCGTATGTTGGGTTTGGAAATTACCCTTTTTCGGATTCGGTTTTTTACCAAAACTGGTCGGTGTTGGTTTTTTACCCGATTTTTTCGCAGTAATATCTTTATTCGTACGTTTGACCGAATCACCAGCGGCAGAACTATTTTTCTTACGGGCTGATTGGTAAACATCTTCACCCTCAAGTTTGGGATTATAAGGCGGTATGAGACATTGACTGCCATGCCCAATCAAATCCTCACGCCCCAATTCTTTAAGCGATTGACGCAGCAGTGCCCAATTTTTGGGGTCGTGGTAACGTAGATACGCTTTGTGTAGTTTACGCTGTTTGCCCGATTTGACGATTTCCACGCCTTCGCTGTCACGGGTGACTTTATGCAGCGGGTCTTTGGCAGTATGATACATGGTAGTGGCAGTTGCCATCGGGCTTGGGTAAAAGGCCTGTACTTGGTCGGCACGAAAGCCATTGCGCTTGAGCCAAATTGCCAAGTTCATCATGTCCGTGTCGGTGGTGCCCGGGTGCGCGGCAATAAAATACGGAATCAAATATTGCTCTTTACCTGCTTCACGGCTGTATTTGTCGAACATCTGCTTGAAAGTGTCATACGTCCCCATACCCGGTTTCATCATTTTGGAGAGTACATTGGTTTCGGAATGTTCGGGGGCGATTTTGAGATAACCGCCGACATGGTGGGTGACCAATTCTTTGACATATTCAGGGTCTTTGACCGCCAAATCATAACGTAAGCCTGACGCAATCAGGATTTTTTTCACCCCTTTGATGTCACGAGCTTTACGGTACAGTTGGGTGAGATGACTGTGGTCGGTGAGTAAGTTGTCGCATATATCGGGATATACGCAGGAAGGTTTGCGGCAGTTTTTCTCAATGGCATCGTCTTTGCAATGCAGACGGTACATGTTGGCCGTCGGTCCGCCAAGGTCAGAAATTACCCCGGTAAATGATGGCTCGGTGTCGCGGATTTTTTTGATTTCCCCCAAGATAGACTCTTCTGAACGGTTTTGGATAATGCGTCCTTCATGTTCAGTAATCGAGCAGAAGGTACAGCCGCCAAAACAGCCGCGCATGATATTGACTGATAATTTAATCATGTCGTAAGCGGGGATTCTCGCCCCGTTGTAGCTGGGATGGGGCAGACGGGCATACGGCAAATCAAAGATATAATCCATCTCTTCCATGGTAAGTGGAATGGGCGGCGGATTGAGCCATACATCAATGTCGCCATGTCGCTGCACCAAGGCGCGGGCGTTATGCGGATTGGTTTCTAGGTGCAAAATACGGTTGGCATGGGCGTAAAGTACCGGGTCGGATTTGACTTGCTCAAAGTCGGGCAAGCGAATCACGGTTTTGTCACGGGGCGGCAACGGGCGTTTGTGTTTTAAGGCGTTTTTATTAGGGTCTTTGAGGTTAACCACTTGTATGTCTTGGCTTTCAGCGACCTTATCAGCATTGAGCACTTTGTGCTCGACTTTATCCGCCACAAACCCTTTGTACTGACTCTCAAGGGTTTTTTCTTGTTCGATATGACAGTCGCCCACATCTTCCATCATCACATACGGATTGATAATCGGGTCAACGCGCCCAACGGTGTCGACGTCGTTACTGGCGATTTCTATCATATCGCGTTGCCAGTGTTTTTTGGTTTGTGTCGACAGATACGCGGTGCCACGCACTTTGGCAAGGTCTTCAAAACGGTAACCTTTGGCAAGTGCATGTACAACATCGACAATCGCCCGCTCGGCATTGCCATACAGCAAAATATCAGCGCGGCTATCCATCAAAATGCTACGGCGCACTTTATCTGACCAATAATCATAATGGGCGATACGGCGCAGCGAGCCTTCAATCCCGCCCAAAATAATGGGCACATCGGGATAGGCTTCACGGCAGCGCTGGCTATATACCACAGCCGCACGGTCGGGGCGTTTGTCGGGGGCATTGTCTGGCGAGTAGGCATCGTCACTGCGAATGCGTCTATCGGCGGTGTAGCGGTTAATCATGCTGTCCATATTGCCTGCGGTGACGCCCCAGGCAATGGTCGGTTTTCCAAGGGTCATAAAGGCGTCTTTGCTCGTCCAGTCTGGCTGGGCGATGATACCGACGCGAAAGCCTTGCGACTCTAACAGTCTGCCGATGATTGCCATACCAAAGCTTGGGTGATCGACGTAGGCATCGCCTGAGACGATAATGACATCACAGGCATCCCAACCAAGGGCATCCATTTCGGCTCGGCTCATCGGCAAAAATGGCGCAGGCTCAAAGCAGCTTGCCCAGTGTTTGTCATAGTCAAATAGGGCTTTGGTACCTTGTTTAAAGGCTTTGTTGGCAATAGTTTCGGCGGACATAGGCTTGGATATTAAATAGAATGAATATGGCTCATTTTACCATGAATCAATTTTGCGATGGGGGTTTATGGGGCGAAATAACAAAAAAACCTGATTAAATTAGTCGGGTTTAATTAAAGGATAAAGCGATTGAATATTTTTGTAAAAATTAACGGACAAAATGACTGTCAAATGGCTAGATGGTGATTAAAATGGAGGGTAATGGAAGGTATTGAATATCGCCCTAGTATTTAAACCAAAATAAACCAATCGCAGCTTTTTAAGTAGATATAAGCTTTTTAAATAACGAGTAGTTTTCAACTTTTTGCTCATTTTTATTCAGCTTGTTAATCAACCTTTTAATGAATAAAACCATACTGATTCGCCCTGATTTTATGCTAGTTTAATGCTAGAATGAGATATCAAGGTTGTTAAAATGATGCTATGACCGATACTTTTGCTGATGCCCTAGAAGCGCTTGATCCGCTAACACCTGAGCCTGCCAAGCTTTTGCCCCCGACGGAGCCGAAGCCTAGACGGCGGTTGCCGTATATGGCGTATGAACACCAGCAGCAAATCACCCGTCTGTGTGTGCGCTGTGGGCTGCTACTTATGCAATATGGGGCAGAGTCGGCAACGGTAACAGATTTGTGCCGCCGATTGGGGTTAGCGTTGGGGTTGGCCAGCGTGGAGTGTGGGATTGCCTACAATGGTTTGACCATCACCACAATTTATAATAACCGCTGCATTACCACCTTGCGCGCGTCAACCACCCATGCCATCAATGTCAATATCGTTGTACAAATTCAGCGAATTGTACTGGATTTGGAAAGTATGCCGGTGACGAGTACCCTAGAGCATGCGACCTACCGATTTGATGAGATTGATCGGGGCACTTATCCTGCCAAGATGGTCGCACCGATGGTCGGTGTGGCGTGTGCCTGCTTTGCGTATTTGGCAGGGGGCAATATACTGGTGTGTTTGGTGACTTTTATTGCGAGCATGATGGGGTATTCGCTGCGGCTATGGCTGAGTAACCGCAACTTTAATCCCTTTATATCCGCGCTTATAGCGGCGTGTTTTGGCTCCATCTTTGCCAGTACCGCGCTGTTATTGGGGATTGGTAACGACCCGCATATTGCTATGGCGTCGAGTGTGCTTTGGTTGGTTCCCAGTTTTCCTTTGATAAATTCGTTGTCGGATATGCTCAAGGGTTATATGAACATCGGTATCGGGCGCTTTATGTTTGTGATTATCTTGACGCTATCGAGCTGTATCGGCATTGTGTTGTCATTGCTACTACTAAATATCAGTCATTGGGGCGTGGGTTGATGAAAGCGTTTGATAAAATTCTATTGCCAATATTGGGTAGGGTGAAAAATGGCGATTGATGCGATTGCCTTGATACGCGCAGCAACTTTTGCCTGCTTGATGACGCTTGGCTGGACACTGCTTGTCAATGTGCCGCGCCGCTATATTTGGCAATGCTTATTGTTGACTGTGCTGGGTTACGGACTTAGAGAACTCTTAAAACAACTGTCAGTCAATTTGATACTAGCGACGTTTGTGGCAGCAGGTATTTCATCCTTTGTGGCAATTTATTTGGCAAAAAAATATTTACTCACCCCAAAGATGATTTTGGTGCCTGCCATGCTGTGTATGATGCCAGGGATTACCGCGTACAAAGCTATGATTAGCTTTGTACAGCTAGGCTACTATGGCTACAATCCACAAGTATTCACCCAAATGATGGATTTTAGCTTCAATGCGATATTTGTGACCGCTGCATTGGTGTTTGGCATTTCGTTGCCGACGTCATTTTGGTATCGCACTAAGCCCATTGTTTGAGCCCATTGTCTGATGGCGCATTAATCTAACTGGATTTTAGTGCCTACTTTGGAAAAATTCATTACAAATTGACTTTTAAAGCGTCGGACATTGTTTTCATAAGTTAAATTATCGCGGGTAAAACGGTGATATTCCGCCATATTTTTGGCATGTACCAATAGCAAAAAGTCATAATCCCCTGAGATTTCATAACAACTCATCACGTTGGGCAATCGGCTCATCAAGCGCTCAAAGCCATGCTGCAGCGCGGTATTTTGTTTTTCCATTTCAATCAGCACAAACGCGCTTAAATCAAAGCCCAATTCGGTGGGGTTGACAATCACCACTTGGCGAGTAATCACCCCGGTCTCTGTCATCATTTGGATACGGCGCTGACAGGTCGCTACCGATGCATGCACTTTTTCGGCGATGTTCTTAAGCGGTAGGGTCGCATCTTCTTGCAATAAGTTTAAAATACGTTTATCGATATCATCGATTTCATGAATCATAGCCATGTCCTTCTAAAAATATACAATAAGACAAATTGAGAAAAATATAGCAAATTTATCTTATATTAATATTAAATTATCACAAATAGGGGTATTTTGAAATAATTTACCAAAAATAATTGTTATACTGCTTGGCAATTTAACCGCAAAAGCAAAAATATAACAAGGTCAATTATGTCAGTCTCCAGCGTTTTATCACCATCACCTATTGTTGTCCAGCCCAAGGCAACAACTTCTCAGCCCGCTACCGCTGCCAAAAAGTTACGTTTTGGGGTAGTGCTTGCATTGATTTCTAATGTGTTGTTTGGCGTGCTGTATCTGTATAGTCACTGGCTTGCGCCGTTGTCAGGCACGCAAGTTTTTTTGTGGCGCATGGTGGCGATGTGGTTTGGGTTGGTGGGGTTGTTGGCCGTGACGCAAAGTTTTGGGCAGCTCAAAGCGTTTTTGATGGGATTAAACAAACAACAATGGGTTTTATTGCTGTTGCCGACACCGATTTTGGCAAGTCAGCTATGGCTGTTTATGTGGGCGCCTATCAATGGACAGGCGGTCAATACCGCAATGGGGTATTTTTTGCTTCCCTTGATGATGGTACTGATGGGCTGTGTGGTGTTTAAAGAAATCTTAAATCGATTGCAGTGGGCGGCGATTATCGCTGCGTCGGCAGGGGTAGGATTGCAATTTTGGCTCGCGGGGAGTGTATCGTGGGTCACTGCATGGGTGTGTTTGACGTATCCGATTTATTATGGACTGCGCCGCTGGCAAGGGGTGCCGGCACTGATGGGGCTGTTCGTTGATTTGTCAGTGATTGCCCCGATTGCCCTAGGTTTTTTATTATGGCAAAACACGAGTGTATCGATAGTGGCAGGGTCAATGACAATGGGGCTGTTATTGATTGGACTGGGTATGATTAGTGCACTTGCCATGCAGACCAATCTTAAAGCCAGTCAGGTGTTGCCGATGAATACCTTTGGTATGCTCAGTTATCTTGAACCTGCGCTGATGTTTTTATTGTCCATTTTTGTGCTGCATGAAGCTGTCAATGGTACCATGATTGCCAGTTTTGCTTTGATTTGGGTAGGGGTGTTACTGATGATCGTAAATGCAATACGAGCGTCCAAAAATAACTACTCAACCGCTATTTGTGATTAGGTAAGCAAATATTCTTGATTTAATGGATGGATTAGTATGTAATAAATTGTTAAAATTGCGCTGAACAAAAATTGTACAACCATAAAGACTGAGGTGCTGCTTGGGGCAAATTCATTATCTAACTTATGTGAGCCGTATGACGTTGAAAGCTGGCGTAACCCCTAGAACGCTGTCTGATATCATGACGGTGGCACAGCGTGAGAACCTTGCACATCAAATTACCGGTTTTTTGTGCTTTGGTAATGGCTACTTTTTTCAGTACATTGAAGGCGAAAAATCAGCGATTGAGCAATTATTTGGTAACATTCAGCGTGATGGGCGCAATCGCGATGTCACGCTCAAGTCTAAAGGGGTGATCGAACAACGGCTGTTTCAAGATTGGCAAATGTTGATGGTCAATATCAATAACCCAGAAACGCATGAAGATGTTATCAATGCGTTTTTACCTCTATTGCCAGCTGGGTCAACAGCAGCAGCGGCTGATAAGTTTGTTGAGGTCATGCGGTCACAATATCATCGCCGTAGCTTGGTGGATTTTCAAAGTTATTCTCTCAAAAATGTCAGTCATTATGGGGTCAATCTGCGCGGATTGCTCAAAGTGCATCAGCATTTTTTATTGGTTCAAAGCATTTTACTGGTATTGATTTTGATTAGTTTTAGCCTATTTTGGGGTCTGTAGCATCGAGAAATATGTTATCCGCTGTTGACTATTGAACCCGCTTATCGAAAATCACACGCCGCTACATGGTCATTCACCATGCCGACTGCTTGCATAAACGCATAGCAAATCGTCGAGCCCACAAATTTAAACCCGTCTTTTTTGAGCACTTTTGACATGTTATTTGAACATTCAGTGTTGGTGGGGATATCAGCAAAGGTTTTTGGGTAGTTATCCTGTGGTATTTTTGCCACGCCGCTGGGCGACAAGTTCCAAAGATAATCGCTAAAAGCTTGCGTTTGGGTGATTTTTAGATAGCATTTGGCATTGTTGATGATGGCTTTGATTTTACCGCGGTGGCGAATAATGCCCGCATCGGTCATGAGACTATCGACCATGTCATCATCAAACTGCGCAATAATTGCAGGGTCAAAATCAGCAAATACTTGGTAATAACGCTCGCGTTTTTTGAGTATGGTAATCCAGCTGAGTCCCGCTTGCATGCCTTCTAAACACAGCATGGCAAATAGATGACGGTCATCATAACTGGGCTTTCCCCATTCATTGTCGTGGTAAGCTTGATAAAGTGGGTCCGTACCGCACCATTCACAGCGGTTATAGGCTTTCATCCTAGGTCTCATGGTATTGAAAGGTTTATTATAACCGCCTTGGGCAAAAAAAACGCCAGCATTTGCCAGCGTTTTTTAGGTATCAGTTTTTAGTCTATCTTCTAATCTATCTTTTAGTCCATCAAATCGATATTTTTGGTTTCTTTAATTGAAAATAACGCAATGAGAGAAATCAAACCGTTAATCACAATATATATAGCCACACCTTTCATGCCATATTGCTCATTGATTTTGATGGCATAAATCGCAGGAATCGATGCACCCACAATCGCCGCTAGATTGTAAGCCAGTGACGCACCTGAATACCGTACTTCGGTGGGGAACAGCTCTGGTAATAATGCTGCCATTGGACCAAACGACATACCCATACATGCCATGCCCAAAATGAGGAAAATAAATACCGTGGTTGGTGTACCATTGCTAAGCAGCATTGGCATAAAGCAGGCAAACACCATACATAATATAGTCACGCCAATCAGCCATTTTTTACGACCGATTTTGTCAGCGCCAATCCCTGAAATACTGGTAAAAATACCAAACACAATCGCAGCCACCAATAAAAAGCCAGTAAAGGTATTTGGGGCAATACCTAACCCTGTTGGGAAGCCAAAAGAAGACAATTTTGCCGGGCTTTTTGAATAGGCTTGTACGAAGGCAGTCATGATATAAAAAATCACATAAGTCATCGCCATCAAGAATGTGCCTTGCATAATCGGACGCCAATATTGGGTGATGACTTTTGACACAGGGGCATTAACTTTTTTGCCTTCGGCTTCAGCGGTAAGAAATACATGGCTTTCATGCAGGCTTAAACGTACCCAAAGACCCACACCTACAAGCACGATTGAAATAAGAAACGGGATGCGCCATGCCCACTCGACCAAGGCATCTTTTCCTAAAAAATAACTGAGTAAAAAGAACACTAAATTGGCTAAAAATAACCCAATCGGCGCGCCTAACTGCGGGAAAGTACCATACCAAGCACGTTTGCCTTCTGGCGCATTTTCGGTGGCGACCAAGGCAGCACCGCCCCATTCACCGCCAAGACCAATCCCTTGACCCACACGAAGTAAACATAACAATAATGGGGCAATGACGCCTACTTGGGCATAAGTTGGTAGCAAACCAATCGCTACGGTTGATAAACCCATCGTGAGCAGAGATGCCACTAAGGTTTTTTTACGACCGAGTTTATCACCAAAGTGACCAAATAACGCTGAACCGAAAGGACGGGCAATAAACGCCAATGCCAACGTCGAAAGCGAGTAAAGCATCGCCGCTTTTTCATCGGTTTTATCAAAAAACTGGGTATTAAAAATCAATACCGCCGCAGCGGCATAAATATAGTAATCATAAAACTCAATAGCCGTACCAATCATGGATGCCACGGCGACCTTTTTTGGGTCATTACGTAGCGCGATATGCTGATGATCAAGATGCGCGGTTGAAGCGGTTGTCATGATGTCATCCCTCCTTAGATAATAAAAGTTTAAGTGAAAATTAAGATGCATAAAATATTGGAATGAATTATAAATCATAATTTGTCAAAAACTTGATAAAAATAGTTAAGGTGATGCAAACATTTGGTTATTAATCGCTGATTTGATAAATTTCGTCAGCTTATCCATAATAAGCCATCACAAAATAGACATTAAAAATTAAGAGGTAACCATGATTCGTGAGCTAGCCATTACCGACTTTTCTGCCACCGCAAACGACACCGTTTGGGATGTGCGGGATAGTAAAGCATTTGCGCAAGGACATATTGAGTCTGCCAAAAACCAACCCTTGGATACGCTGACGGCAGAGTTATTGGCAACCACGGATGGCACCGTCTATGTGCTATGCGGTGGCGGCAGCAAAGCCGCCAAAGCTGTCGCTTTGCTCCATGAGATTGACCCAAATCGGGACATCGTCCATTTGACGGGTGGAACGCGTGCAGCAAAAGCGGCAGGTATGACCATCGTGAGTGATAATCTATCATGAGTGAGCGACCAAAAAATATCATCTATACGGGCGTAGCAGGGACAGGCAAGACCTACCGACTGCAACAAATCGCCAAACAATATACCGAGATATTGCCAGTAGCCAATGCGGATGAATTGCTAAAAGCTTTGCTTAAGCCACTAAGCTGGCGAGAGGTGATTTGTTTGATATTCCTAAATAATTATCAACAAGGTAGAAAACTGCTTAAAGTGCCAGAAATAATAGATCATCAATTTTTTAGGATGAAGGCGCAATTAAATGACCGTAAAGAAAATTTGAATCAAACGGCTTGGGGCACATTGATGATGTACAGTGATAAGAACTCAGTCCGTGTCAAATATCATCGAAGAGCTAGCCAATCGTATTTTGATAAAGACGATAGCAGTAATTGGTTTTTATTAGCAGACAGCTTGCCGTTATTAGCAGACTTGCAAAACAAACTTGATGATTACCAAGTGGCGATTCACAGCCAGTTTCAGCCCAACTATTTACAGCCAAAGCTAGAACGCTTTAGTTTTGTCAGTTTTCATCAAGCGTATGGGTATGAAGAATTTGTCGAAGGGATTCGTCCCCACATCGCGGACAATGGACAGATGAGCTATCGCATTGAGTCAGGGGCTTTTCTTAGACTGTGTCAACAAGCCAAACATGACCCTAGCCACCGTTATGCCATGTTGATTGATGAAATCAACCGCGCCAATGTCGCCCGCGTGTTTGGGGAGTTGATGAGTTTGATTGAACCGAGTAAACGCGCAGGACAGACAGATAGCCTGTCGGTGAGTTTGGCGTATTCGCGTCAGCCGTTTAGTGTGCCTAGCAATGTCGATATCTACGCCACCATGAACAGCCAAGATCATTCATTGGCGCCGCTCGATATGGCATTTCGCCGCCGTTTTGAATTTATTGAATGTCAACCACAGCCACAGTTATTGGGTAAAGTCATGGCAAATGGGATTGAGATTGATTTAGCCAAATTGTTGACCGCATTAAATGAAAGAATCTCGCAGAATTTGGCAAAAGACAGTCAGTTAGGGCATAGTTTTTTGTGGGGTATTGATTCGTTGCCAGCGTTAAGCGCTGCATTTAGCCAATCCATCATCCCACAAGTGGCGCAAGCCTGCCAGCACCATGGACAAATCTTGCAAGCAGTCTTTGGGCATCGCTTTATCAGGCTGATTGATAACAAAAAAGCAACTGGATTTATGGCGCAGCAAGCGGGTTTTGACATCCATACCCAGGCGCTTGATGAGCCAAATAGCTATCTTGCAATCTATCAAAGCGCCCAATGAAAGCCATCATCACGTTTGAACATAGTTACCTGACCGCGGCAGATTTTGACGATGGGCAAGATTTTGACTGGCTTATCGAGCAAAATTTTGACGTTTTCCGCATTGAGCGTAAACAGCAGCAGTGGCAACTCAAAGTGCGCCACTATATCGGTGTGATTGGGTTGCCCAGTGGCGGGCAAGTGGAGATTTTGCCAAAACTTGCACAAAGCCAAATCACTCATGCCGATGAAGTTACCCAAACCCGTCAATGGGTACAACAGATGCTGACAGCAGTGTGGCAAGCCTTATTGCCCAAGTCGTTAGCCAATCTAGCCAATCAACTACTCATCAATCCTCCAGCCCCCAATCCTCCACCCAGCAATCATTCGCTATCGCTTAGCGAGTGGCTGCAGGCATATTTTTGGCAGGGATTTGCGCAGTATGTGCCCAATCAGCAATATCAGCAATTTGAGCAAAATCAGCCTTATCTGCAAGGTAAATTACTGGTCAAAGAGCAATTGCAGCATAACCTCCACCAGCCGCATAAGTTTTATCATCAGACTGAAAATTTTGCGATGGATACCGCTGGCAATCGTTTGGTAAAAACCACCATCGAGCGAGTGATTGGCAGCATGGCTAGCAGCCCATTGTCGAGCCCATTACCGCCGCAGTGGCAGGCAGTGGGTACCGTTGCCAAAGACTTATACGACATCTTATTTTCTCAAGCGCTACAAGAATTGACCGCGTTGCCCAGTCTGCTTGCCCAGCGTAATTATACTTTTATCAGTTTTTGTTATGCGCTGCTGACGCTACAACAAGCCAGTAGCCAAGGGCAGTTTTTGACCCCAACTTGGCTGGTGAATATGCCATTTGCCTTTGAAAAATGGGTGGGCAGGAAAATCCAAGAACAATTTGCAGCACAGAATTTTGAACTGGTTGAGCAAAAAAGACAACCATTGACCGTGCAGCAAGGGTTAACCATCAAACCCGATATTTGGTTAAAGTCTGCCGATAAACTCATTATCGCCGATGTAAAATGGAAAAAAACTGCTACTTTCAACGACATAAGCTTGGCAGACATGTACCAACTACTTACCTATGCCAGTGAGTTTGATGCCGATGAAGCTTGGCTGATTGTCCCAACACTAAGCACGCAATTGATGGCACAGCAGATTGAATTTTGCCAACCCAAAAAAACCCGATTTTATCTGATGCCTTTTGCGGTGACACAAGGGTGTTTAAACCTTTTTTATTAAAATTATTCAAATTGCGGTGACACAAGGGTGTTTAAACCTTTTTTATTAAAATTATTCAAAAAAAGCGCTGATTTGTTTTATTTTATCAATGAGAAAGGTGAGAATTAACAACTTTTCTAACCACCAAAACTTGGTAAAATAACCGCATATAATTTTGAAAATGACCAAAAAACAGGAAGAATTATGAGCAAACATTATGATTATATCGCGATTGGTGGTGGGTCAGGGGGCATTGCATCCATCAACCGTGCTGCCAGCTATGGTAAAAAATGTGCCTTGATTGAAGCCAAGCAGCTAGGCGGTACTTGCGTTAATGTTGGCTGTGTGCCCAAAAAAGTGATGTGGTATGGCGCCAATATGGCAGCAGCGATACATCATTATGCGCCTGACTATGGCTTTGATTTGGATGTTAAACAATTTGACTTTGCCAAATTGGTACAAAGTCGCCAAGCTTATATCACCCGCATTCATCAGTCGTACAACAATGGCCTCAAAAATAACCAAGTCGATGTGATTCATGGTTTTGCCAAATTTGCCGATAAACATACCGTTGAGGTGTATAAAAATGACGGCACGGTAGAGACCATTACCGCTGACCATATTTTACTAGCAATGGGCGGTCGACCTGTTCGCCCAGCCATTGAAGGGGCAGAGTTGGGTATTGACTCGGATGGTTTTTTTGACTTGACCGAGTTGCCACCGCGGGTAGCGATTGTCGGTTCAGGCTATATCGGTGTTGAGATTGCAGGGGTGATGAATGCACTGGGCTCAAAAACCCATTTGATTGTGCGTAGCAAGCGGGTGCTCAAAAACTTCGATGCCGACATTGTCACCACGCTCACCCATATCATGCACGATGATGGCATCGAATTTCATTATGGATTGCTGCCACAACAAGTACGCAAAAACCAAGATGGCTCATTGAGCATTGAATTGTCAAACAATGAGACCTTGACGGTGGATTGTTTGATTTGGGCAACGGGTCGCGTACCTGCAACCGATACCATCAATCTTGATAAAGCGGGCGTTGAAGTCAATGAGCAAGGCTTTGTCAAAGTCGATGCCTATCAAAATACCAATGTCGAAGGTATCTATGCCGTCGGCGACATCATCGAACATGGTATTCAATTGACCCCAGTGGCGGTGGCAGCAGGTCGCAGACTATCTGAGCGCTTGTTTAACAACAAACCCAATGAGCATTTGGACTATAACCTAGTGCCGAGCGTGATTTTTAGCCATCCACCGATTGGTACTATAGGGCTGAGTGAAGAAGAGGCGGTCAAAGGCTATGGCATCAATGCAGTTAAAGTCTATAAATCCAGTTTTACCCCGATGTATAGTGCAGTGACCAAGCACCGTGAGCCGTGCCACATGAAGCTGATTTGTGTGGGTGAGGAAGAAAAAGTGGTGGGCTTGCATGGTGTAGGTTTTGGCGTCGATGAGATGATTCAAGGTTTTGCTGTGGCTATCAAGATGGGCGCGACCAAACGTGACTTTGATGACACGGTGGCGATTCATCCGACTGGCTCAGAAGAGTTTGTCACCATGCGCTAAGCAGATTTTTAGGGTAAAAAAAGCGGACTTAATCATAAGCCCGCTTTTTTTATAATTTTTTAATGAGCGCTTATTGAAAAATCACATATCCACTTTGAGCCTATCCCAATACTGCTGATATAGCGCCATTATCTCATCCCCAACGTCCTCACGAAACATGGCATGTTTTAGCAAATCAGCTGGCGGATACACAATCGGATTATTGGCAAGCTCAGGTGGCATTTCTTTTTTTGCCGCCTCATTGGGCGAGCCGTAGCCGATTTCTTCGCTAATCATGGCAGCGTATTTAGGTCGCAAGATAAAATCGATAAACTTGTGGGCGTTGTCGTTGTTTTTGGCATTTTTGGGGATGACCATGTTATCCATCCACATAATAGCGCCTTCTCTTGGATACACAAAGTCGAGCTCTGGCATCCCTTGGTCTTGCGCCATGATGACTTCACCGTTCCAAGCCAAGCCCAAGTAAGTTTCCCCTTCCATAAACGGCATGCGCGGTGCATCTGAATTAAAGGTGCGCACATTGGGCATCAGCTTGGTGAGTTTTTCATACGCCTGTTTGATGGCTTCAGGGTTTTTGGTGCTGCCGTTATAGCCAAGGGTCAATAGACTCATGGTGAACACGTCACGGATGTCATTCATCAGCATCACGCGCCCTTCGTACTCTGGCTTCCATAAGTCATTCCAGCTGCTCAAGCTTGCTTTATCAATGCGTTTGGTATTGACTGCAATGCCTGATGAGCCCCACAGATAGGGAATACTAAACTTGTTTTCAGGGTCAAAAGGGGCATTGATAAAGGTTTTGCCAAGGTTGCCAAAATTGGTTAATTTGGCATGGTCAAGCGGCTCAAGCATCCCTTCTTTACGCATTTTGTCGACAAAATCCGTTCCTGGAAACGCCACATCATACTCACCACTGCCATTCATCAGTTTGAGCTTGGCATACATGGCTTCGTTAGAATCAAAGGTGCTATAAATAACGTCGATACCTGTCTCTGCGGTAAAATCTTTAAGCACTTGGTCAGAGATATATTCCGTCCAGTTATAGACATTGACAACCTTGCCGCCTTGACTGACAGTAGGCGCAGACGCGGAAGCGCTAGCCGCGGTTTCGCCCGCTTTTTGACAACCCGTTAGATTACTTGCCAGTCCCCCTGTTAAAACGGCGCCGCCAACACCCAAGCCATACCCTAAAAAACGTCTTCTATTGAGCATCCGAGATATCATATAAGTCTCCTTAACGTTTTTGGGTCGATGGTAGATTCATCGACTTTTTGGCAAGTAATAACTGCGAGATAATCAGACCCAGTAGCGAGATTGCGAGCAAGATTGTGCCAACGGCATTGACTTCAGGTTTTACCCCGACACGCACCATCGAATAAATCTGTAATGGTAAAATCTCAAAATCAGGTCCTGTATTGAACGTCGATACCACCACATCATCAAGTGATAGGGTAAAGGCAAGCACCCAGCCCGCCAAAATCGCAGGCAAAATAATCGGTACAAGCACGGTACGAATCATGGTAAATTCATTGGCACCCAAATCACGCGCCGCTTCCAATACGCGGGTGTCGAGGCTAGATAGACGCGCAGTCACCGTAATCACCACAAAGGGCAGACAAAAGGTAATGTGCGCAATTAGCAACGTCACAAAACCCAGCTGTATCCCCACAATCAAAAATAACGCCAATAGCGAAATCGCCAATACAATCTCAGGCGACATCATCAGCACAAATAGCAAGCTTTGTAGTATCGATTTACCTTTGAAGTCATAACGCTGTAACGCTAACGCCGTCAAACCGCCAATCGCAGTAGAAATCGTCGCAGCCACTACCGCCAATATGACCGAGTTGATGGCAGCTTGTACCATCGCGGCATTACTAAATAACTCGCTGTACCAATGGGTACTAAAACCGCCCCATTGATAGCCGACTTTTGAGGCATTAAACGAGAAAATCACCATCACCGCAATCGGCGAGAACATCAGCAGATATACGACGGTCAAATACAGGCGAGACAGCCATTTCATAGTATTAGACATAGCCGTCCCCCTTATGCCACTTCGTTGTAGTTAGTTTTGCCAATACGTTTGCTACTGGCTCGATACGCGATAATCAGCAATGCCATGGCAAGCGTCAATAGCACGGACGCCGCGGCACCAAATGGCCAGTCACGGGCATCCAAAAACTGTGATTTGATGATATTACCCACCAGCAAGTTGCGCGAACCACCCAAGATATCCGCCACATAAAACATGCCCATGGCAGGCAACAGCACCAGCAATACCCCTGAAATAATCCCTGGTGTAGTGAGCGGCAAAATCACGTGCCAAAAGGTTTGTAGCTTGTTAGCGCCCAAATCTTTGGATGCCAAAATATAATCGTCACGCAAATCCACAAATACCGCATACAGGGGCAGTACCATAAACGGAAACAGCAAATACACCAAACCGCCAATCACCGCTTTTTGGGTATATAAAATTTGCAGTGGCTCGTTGATAAGCCCAAGGTTAATCAGCAGGGTGCTGAGCAGACCATTGGCCGCCATAATGAGTTTCACCGCATACAGACGCACCAATGAGTTGGTCCAAAACGGAATCACGAGCAGTAACATCAATAATGACTGCCATTTTTTATCGGCTTTACTGACCAAGTAGGCAAATGGATAACCGAGCAGCAAACAGATAATCGTCGTCATCCCTGCCATCGACAGCGAATGCAAAAACACTTTTAAATAAAGCGGATCAATCAATCGAATATAGTTGCCCATGGTGACAGGCAGTGTTAAAAACTTATCTTCATCACGGGTCAAAAAACTGGCGGCAATCACCAAGATATTGGGAATCAGGGCAAAAATAATCAACCATGCCCAAATCACAAACAGGGTCGCACGCTGAAAGCCACGCCCGCCTTGTTTTGTCATAACAGGGGCAGGCGTGTTAGCAGCCGAAACGCTAGAGGTCGAAGGTGAAGTAGTATTATTCATCTGGCAAAATCCACTCCCAACCATCGACCCAGTCAATACGCACTTCTTGACCCAGTTTATAGTTAAAATTCGGATCGTCTTCGTTAAAATACTCTGACGTTTTGACGATATTGCCGTTTTTTAATCGAATCACAGAATCTAGGGTACTGCCTTTGTAGGCACTGTCTACCACGTTGCCGATTAAGCCTTCATGAGCTTCATGGGTGTAGTACACGCGGATATCTTCAGGGCGCAGCAGTAAGTTGACATTTTGACCGACTTGCACGTCAAATTTTGGACGGGGCAATTCGCGAATCGGATGAAAGCCGTCATTTTGCTCCACCACTTCCACTTTGATGGTGGCTGGATTGACCTCTAGCACGTTACCTTTAAACAAATTGGTTTCGCCAATGAAGCTTGCGGTAAATAAATTGGCAGGCGATTCATAGATACCAATGGGCGTATCAATTTGCTGGAATACGCCGTTTTTCATGACGGCAATCCGGTCAGACATCGACAAGGCTTCTTGTTGGTCGTGGGTCACGAACACAAAGGTAATACCCAGTTCACGCTGCAAGCGTTTGAGTTCTGATTGCATTTGCTCACGTAGTTTGGCATCGAGCGCTGATAGAGGTTCATCAAGTAGCAGCATTTTTGGGCGATTGACCACAGCACGGGCGATGGCGATACGCTGCTGCTGACCTCCCGACAAATCTTGCGGACGACGATTGATGGTATGGTCAAGTTGTACCATTGCCAGCGCTTCACGCACGCGCTGGTCGATTTCGGTTTTGGGCACGCCTTTAAGTTTTAGTCCATAGGCGATATTGTCGTACACGTTCATGTGCGGAAACAGGGCATACTGCTGAAACACCGTATTAATCGGACGTTTTTCCGCAGGTAAGCCTGCAATATCAACCCCTTCTAACTGCAAACTACCGGCATTGGGCAGCTCAAACCCGCCAATCAAGCGTAGTAGGGTAGTTTTGCCACAGCCAGAAGGACCCAGCAGCGTCAAAAACTCCCCGTCATAAATATCTAGATTGATATTTTGCAAAATTTGGGTGTCGCCATAAGATTTGGATAAATGACGGATTTGTAGTAGTACAGGTTTTTGGTTGGTCGGCTGGGCGCTATCAGGCATAGCTGATGGTGCGTTTAGGGTGGTTTGTGGCGTTGATGCGGACGTTGATGCAGACATAGGCACAATCTCACGGCAAGGCTAAAATAGCGGGCTAAAATGGCATATTTATGTAGGGTCAAAGCGCAATCAGCATGACAACATAAATACAGAGTTTTTCGATAGTTTCACCTGTGAAAATACAGTTAAAAGTTGCGTTCAGTATAACGGCTAAAATTAAAAAATGTTACTGAAAATTGACCTGCTGTTCATAAAATTTTAGTGGATAATAAGAGGTTGATTTGGCACAAATAAGCAACGTAACTTTTTACCAAAGCCATTAAAATAGCAAGCTTGAGCGACTTTTATGTGATGATAATTTAGCCAGTGAATGATTGAAGATTACCTATTGAAAATTTAAGAGACACGCCATGCCTAACAAAAAAAGCCTCAAGACCCAACGACTGAAACAACAAATGCCCAAACAACAACCACTCAAGCAGGTGCAAACAATACGGCTTCTCAAACCACGGCTAAAAAAATACCCGCAAAAAAACCAGCCGCTAAAGAAACAGCGACCAAAAAAATAGCAACACACGCAACAGCCGCGCTGCCCATCGCTATTGCTTTGCCCAAATCCTTACAGCATGCTCAGTGTGTGGATTTGACGCGCCATCGCTACCAAGGCAAGCTTCTAAGCCAAGCAGATAGTATTGCACTTGGCAAACAGCAGCGTAAGGCGTACCCATTAAAAACCTTAGCTGCCATCAGCCAACGTCCGAATTCCATCGACGCGCTCAGTCTTTATCAGCCGTTGCCGTAAAACCACCGACTTTAGGCGGTGGATATAAGGCAACTTGTACACTATAACGCTTGCATAAATTTTGCTAAAATAATTTGCATGAAAACACTCAAGCTACGCATACGAGATAAACACACAGCAAAGCTTAACCGCCTAAGTGGTTTGGTTAATTTCGTATGGAACTACGTTAATGCGTTAAGCTATGAGCATCTTAAGCGTACTGGCAAGTTCTTTTCAGCCTACGACCTAAACGAATACACCAAAGGTAGCGGTGAACTACTTGGCTTACACTCGCAAACCATTCAAGCCATCAACGAAACCCATGCCAAAGCTAGAAAACAATTCAAAAAAGCCAAACTAAACTGGCGAACCAATAACCCAAGCTCTAAGCGTAAAAGCTTAGGTTGGCTACCGTTTAAACAATCTGCCATCAAACACATCGCCACACACCAAATTGGTAAAAAAGGCTTAAAATCCACCTTACAGCTTAGTTTAGCCAAAGGACAAAAACTAGTCATCGACCTATGGGACAGCTACAATCTATCGCTGTATCAAATCAACACACTAGAAATTGTCCAAGACAGCCGTAACCGTTGGTATGCCTGTATTACCGTCAAAGACTACCCCAAGACACAATGCGGTACAGGCAGTGTAGGCATTGACTTAGGGCTTAAAGACAGTGCCACCGTCTCAAACGCTGACAAACTCACCATTAAGCAAACGCTCAAATATGCTAAAGCGTTAGCCATTGCTCAAAGAGCTAAAAACAAACAGCGTGTCAAAGCGATTCATGCCAAAATCAAACATACACGCCAAGACCTCATCCATAAATTCACCACCCAATTAGTTAAAGATAATGCGCTAATCGTGGTGGGTGATATTCAGAGTAATCAATTTAATAGTAAAAAAGGCAAACTCGCCAAATCGGTTTACGATGCAGGCTGGTTTGAACTGAAACGACAACTGACCTACAAATGCGAGAACGCAGGTTGCCGTTTTGAAATCGTGAATGAGAGATACACGACCCAGCGATGTTCGTGTTGCGGTGAAATCACCGCCAATAGTCCGAAAGGTAGAAAATCGCTTGGAATAAGAGAATGGACTTGTGCAATGTGTGGCACATGGCATGATAGAGATATTAATGCCAGTCGGAACATTCTTGCGGTCGGGCTTGGCCGTCTGGGAGCAGGAATCCCCTTGCTTTAGCAAGGGGAGGAAGTCAAGAACCAAATAGCCGATGGGCATATTGCTGTGGCAGGCGATGAGGTATTATAGTAGCGATAGAGCCGTCTTGAAAAAATTTTGAGTTTTAAAAAGTTTAAAATGATAAAAAATATCGCGTTTTATATCATCAAAAATTTCGTTATTATCACAGGGTGAAAGGAGAAAACCAAATGCCAAACAGTCACTTACCGCGTCCAGAAACTGCCGAGCAAGCGCTCGAGATGCTCAAACAAGGCAACGCACGATTCGTAGAGAATGTGCAAAACCCCCAATCAACCTTGCTAGCGTCTAATGCGCTCACCCACGTGCATGAACCGTTTGCGATTATTTTGGGTTGTTCTGATGCGCGCGTGCCCGCTGAGATTGTCTTTGATCAAGGTTTGGGTGATTTATTCGTCATTCGTGTAGCAGGCAACGTGGTCGCGCCGTCTCAGATTGGCTCGGTTGAGTTTGCCGCTGAAAAATTCGGTACCAAGTTAGTCGTGGTGTTGGGTCATTCACATTGCGGTGCGGTGACGGCTTGTGTGGAGACACTGATCAATCCTGATCAGCAGTTTTCGCCCAATTTACGTTCGATTGTTGACCGGATTCGTCCCAGTGTTTACAACTTGCATGAAATCTATACCGCCAATGGACAAGACATTGACGAGCAAGAGTTGATTAATCGGGGTATTAAAGCCAACGTGCGTATGTCAGTCACCCAGCTCAAACACGGCTCTCGTATTCTTGAAGATGCGGTTAATAATGGTAGCTTAATTATTGTTGGGGCAGTGTATGATTTGGACACCGGTAAAGTGACTTTTATTGAGTAGCGAGTATTGAATAGCGAATATTGAATAGTAAATAGCGAATTGAGCAACTTACCTAAGCGTAATGTTATGAGCAATGATGTTATGAGCCATGATGTTATGAGAAATAAGGGCTATATTTTTATCCAAAAGTTAATTAAAATTAAACAGTATTGAATTTTTGGCAGACTCTCGCTATTAATGACGTTTAGTCAACATCTTTTTCTTTTAAGGTTTTTTCTTTTAGAGGCATATTACAATAAGGATCACTATGTCAAACTTGTCCGCTACCAATGGGTTTATCTTTAACCACACCATGCTTAGGGTGAAAGACCCGCAAGTGTCTTTGGCTTTTTATCAAGATGTGTTAGGCATGACGCTACTACAAACCAAACGCTATCCACAAGCGGAATTTGATTTGTATTTTTTGGCAAAGCTCACCGATGAACAGGTGGCAAATTTGCCGACCGATACCGCCGCTTTAGCCGCATTTACCTTTAGTCAGCCAGGGGTGCTAGAATTGACCCATAATTATGGCACTGAGTCTGATGCAGAGTTTCACTATCACAGTGGCAACAGCGAACCACAAGGATTTGGGCATATTTGTTTTGCCGTGCCAAATCTGCAAGAAGCGGTTGCTTGGTTTGAGCAACATCAAGTCACCTTCAAAAAACGCCCTGAAGAAGGTGCGATGAAAGATATTGCCTTTATCTTGGATCCAGATGGTTACTGGATAGAAATCGTACAACCAAACTTAATGGGTTAATCGCCCATTAAAAAAAGGGCAATTGTGATTGCCCTTTTTTATTGTGTTTTATTAAGATTGTTTCTTGTTAAGCCTTGAGGTTCAGCCAATCTCTGGGTTTTAGATAAAAATCTGTGAGTGCAAATTCAGGCGTTCCTGCGAGAGGCTCATAACGATATTCCCAGCCGGTGAGCGGTGGCAGACTGACCAAAATCGACTCAATGCGCCCGTTTGATTGCAAGCCAAACAAGGTGCCGCGGTCATACACCAAATTGTATTCGACATAGCGACCGCGACGGTACAACTGAAAATTACGCTGCGCTTGCGTGTATGGCATGTGTTTGCGTTTCTCAAAAATCGGGATAATACCTTTAAGATAGCCGTCGCCTACCGCCTGCATAAACGCAAAGCACTTATCAAAATCCCAACCCATGCTAAGGGTGTTCAAATCATCATAAAACAAGCCGCCGATGCCACGTTGTTCGTTACGATGCTTTAAATAAAAATACTCATCGCACCACGTCTTAAACTTGGGATAAACGTCACTCCCAAATGGCGCGCACAAATCATGACACACTTGGTGCCAATGCACACAGTCTTCCATCACAGGATAAAACGGCGTCAAATCAAAGCCCCCACCAAACCACCAAATCGGCTCGTAGCCTTCTTTTTCCGCGATAAACATGCGCACGTTGGCATGACTGGTTGGCACGTTGGGATTGGTCGGATGAATCACCAGCGAGACACCGAGTGCTTGCGCTTGGCGACCGGCAAGTTCAGGGTGGCGAGCGGTGGCAGTGGCTGGCAGATGGTTGATAACAATGTGGCTAAACATCACCCCGCCTTTTTCAATCACTTTGCCGCCTTGGAGTACATTGGAGCGACCACCGCCCAAATTTTGATGAGTGCCTTGCTCAGTGGGTCTTTCCCAAACATCAGCGACAAATTTGGCATTGCTGGCACCTTCAGCATATAGATTAAAGCCGCCAGTAGCTTCTTGGTGTTCTAGCGCTTGGCAAATACGGTCTTGTAAATCAAGTAAATAAGCGCGAACGGCTTGAACATTGGGTGAGGAGAGCAGCATAGACATAAGCAATAGTTCTTTTAAAAATTTTTAGCGATTAAATTTTAGTGGTTAATTTTTAATGATTATTGTAACACATAATCGCGTGGGTAAAATTTAGTGTATTGGGCGTATTGACTGATGATACGCATAAATATTTACATAAAACCCTTAAAAAAATTGTCACAGCCGCTACCCAAACGGTCAGAAAACTCATAAAATGCCATGACGTCTTGATAACATGATTGGTAAAATTGAGTTGAGATTTTATAAACTGATTAGCCCAGTGATACTGATTGACCTAGTGATATAGTTATTGGGATCATATAGTTATCAGACTATCAAGTTATCAGATGGATGATTACATTAACCGTTTTTGGAGAAAACTATGAATAAATTATTAATCGCATTAGTAACGGTCATCAGCCTTGTGGGTTGTGGCAAAAAAGAAGAAGCCAAGACTGAAACCACCACCACGACGACAACGACCACCACAACAGCGTCTGCACCCGATAATACAGCAACTGCAACGGCAAATACAGCGACTGCTACTGCGTCACCGGCAAAATAATATTAACCAATAGCCTGATTGATAAAACTGCTAATCCACTTAGCGGTTTTTTATGCTATGGCAGATTTATCAACTTAAGGCTTTAGCAGGTTTAGCCTGATTTCTGTGTACCAATTCAGCATAGATCAAGTCAGCATAGATTTAATGAATAATCGCTAAAATTTTGCTAAAATAAGCGCCTTTTTTTGATACCTACACTCTAGCAACATGCGGTTAAAACAGCTCAAACTGGCAGGCTTTAAATCCTTTGCCAATCCAACAACGTTTCATTTCCCCAAAACCATCACCGCGATTGTCGGACCCAACGGCTGCGGCAAATCCAATGTGATTGATGCCATCCGCTGGGTGCTGGGCGAATCCTCCGCCAAGCAGCTTCGTGGCGGCGCGATGAGTGATGTCATTTTTGCCGGCACGCAAGACAAGTCCGCCAAAAGCTTGGCAAGCGTAGAATTGGTGTTTGAACATACCCGCGGCGAAGATGGTAGCAGCGGCATCCACCACGCGCTCAATCTGTATCAAGAATTATCAGTACGCCGGCAAATCAATAAAGAAGGCAAATCCGATTACTTTATCAATGGCACCAAAGTACGCCGCCGCGATGTGGTCGATATTTTTTTGGGCACAGGTCTTGGTGCGCGGTCGTATACGGTGATTGAGCAAGGTATGATAGGGCGCATCATTGATGCCAATGCGTTGCAGCTACGAGAGTTTATCGAAGAGGCGTCGGGCGTGTCGCGCTACCAAAGCCGGCGTGATGACACCCAAAAACAGCTCGATACCGCAAGCGATAATTTAGCGCGGCTGCATGATATGGTCAGCGAACTGACCAGCCAACAAAAACGCCTAGAAAAACAAGCCAAAACGGCACAACAAGCCCAGCAATGGCAACAAGCGCAGCAAGCGATCAGTGAGCAGCTACTCATTGATGACTATGGGCGGGCATGGCAAAAACAGCAAACACTCGCGGCAGATTTTCAAGCGATGCGTGAGCGTGTGGATGCTCAGCAAGTATTCATTGAAGGTTTAATCGAGCAGCAGCAACTTGCCCAGCAGGCTCTGACTGAGCAACAGCAGACTCTACAAACCCAGCAAAATCTTGCTAAGGATTATTGGCAGCAGCAGCATGAAACGCAAAGTCTACTGAAACAAGCTGAACAAGCCCTTGCCAATGACCAACAACGCCTGAATATCCTCAATGTTGAGCTGGGGCGTTTTACAGCGTATCAACAAGAGTTGCAAGCACAAAAACAGCAAGCGCAAACGCGTATTGAAGGCTTACCTGCAAAGCTTGAACAGCTCACCGCACAGTTGCGCCAATTGCGTGATGAACAAGATGATTGCAAACAGCAGCGTGAGCAAATTGCAAAAAATTTAGTGGCATTAAATAAGCAAAAGCAAGACGTAGAAAAAAATCTTGCCGTCAGTGAAAATGCCCTCAAACACCATGCCAGCCAACAACAGCGCCAACAACAACGCCAAAGCGAACATGACAAAGCCGTACTGGCATGGCAGACTGCTAACGCCAAATTTGATCAGCAATTTGCAGCGTTTGATGACAACGAGCTAGACACGCAAATGACGAGACTCAGTAATGAGATTGAACGTCTTGAAGCCAATATCATCGCCCGTCAAGAGTCTATCGCTGACCAAGCTGATGAAGTTGACAGCTTAACCCGGCAGCATCGCCAAGCTGAGCAGCAGTATCAAGCGTGGCAAACCGAGCACGCGACACTACAAAATTTGCTAACACAACAAGAAACTGCCCTTGCCCAAGTTATCCACCAGTCACCCAATCAAGAAAATATTAGCAGTTTGCCAAAACTTATCAGTCAACTGCAATTGACCGAAACAGGTAAGGGGTATGCCAATGTTTTTGATACCCTAGTTACGGTATTTGCCAAATGGTCTATCGCTGCTGACCAAGATTTTGCCCAAATCATCAATGACCATGCGGTGTTTATTGATAATCAATCAACTTTACATCACACCTCGAAAAATCATACAGCGAACAGTCATCTAATAAAAGGTTGTTTGCCACTGTCTGCTTTGATTGCGGCGCCCAATCTGGCTATTTTTCAGCAGGTTTGGATCAGTGCGACGCCACTTGACTGGGCAGATGTGCAGGATAAAGGGCTGCTCGATAACTTACCAACGGGCGATTGGTTGCTGGTGCAGACCTCAGCGCAACAGCTGATACTCTGTAATCAGCAGCTGCTAATTAACCTAAGCCATTTGTTGCAAGCTGAGGGTCAGCAGGTTATCAGTTTTAGCCAGCAGTTGATGAATGAAGCCCGTATTGAAGAGCTCGATGAACACTTAGCGCAGCAACAACCGCAACTACAGCGTCTAGCCGATCGCTTGCAACAAGCGAGAGTTAGTCTGCAAGAATGGCAAGCCCAAGACCGAGCTGCTCGCAATCAACTGCTAAGCCTAACCCAGCAACAACAGCAATGCCAGCAACAAAAACTACAACAGCAGTATCGCTATCAATCCGCACTCGATAAACTTAATCAAGATAAAAAACGCCTCGATAGTGACAGCGAGCGTCTACAACAAGAGGGGTTAGGTTTTGCGGACAAATTGCACCAAGAGCAACAGCGGGTTTATGAGCTAAGCAACACGCTTTCGCATTTACAACCGCAATTACATCAGCAAATCAGGGAACGCCAGTCACTCGATGAACGCTTAAACCAGTTTGCCAGTCAACAGCGTGAGCTAGAACAACAACAAAATCGCATCACCCAAACACTGGCAACCGGACAATTGCAAATCACCGCAAGTGAGCAGCAACTTGCCAAAGCTTTGCAAGACCAAGCAAGATTCACCAGTGAGCAGCAGCTGCTGAGTCATAAAATTAGCGAGCAGCAGGCACGCTTGCCCCAGCTACAACAGCAACTCACGGTGGACTCGACGCAACTGCAAACCGCCAATGACAGCGTTACGCAATTGACAATCACCTTGAAAACCATGGAAACCGAGCTACATCGAGCGCAATTGGGTGTGCAAGAGTCTCAGCAGCAGTTAAGCCAACTACAACAGCAATATCACACCACCGACACGGCATTGGCACTAGCAAAACAAAACGTGGCATTGATTGGTGAGCAATTGACTAGTCGCAAAATCCCCGTGCCAAAAACTGACAACATTGAGTTACTGGGTAGCAGCAAACGCGAGCAACTACAGCGACAACTCGATCAGTTAGCATCACAGGTGGTTAATCTTGGGGCAGTCAATCATGCCGCGGTAGCCGAGCTCAGTGAAGTGAACAGCCGCTTGGCGCCCCTTGCTGAGCAAATCTCGGATTTGGCCGCCAGTATTGACAAATTGCAACTTGCTATCCAGCAGATTGACAGTCAGACCAAACAGCTTTTTATGGATATGTTGACCCAAGTCAATATCGAACTTAACAAGCTATTTACCCAAGTGTTCGGCGGCGGGCAAGCGCAGCTAGTGTTATCAGACCATACCCATGACAAAGATGGCAGCGGCAAAGGCTGGCAGTCAGGGTTAGAGCTTATGGCACAGCCGAAAGGCAAAAAGAACAGCCGGCTAGCGCTGTTATCGGGCGGTGAGAAAACCTTGACGGCGTTAAGTTTAATCTTTGCTATTTTTAAACAGCAGCCCGCGCCATTTTGTGTGCTCGATGAAGTCGATGCGCCGCTCGATGATGCCAATGTCGCGCGCTTTACCCGCTTAATTGAGCAGCTTGCCAAAGACGTACAGTTTGTTTTTATCAGTCATAACAAACTTGCCATGCAAATTGCCGATGAGCTCAAAGGTGTGACCATGCCAACGGCGGGGGTGTCCAAGCTGGTCAGTGTCGATATGACTGAGGTGGAAGCTTATTTGGCATAAACGATTTTCACCTGTCAAATAAGCAAAAAGTCAAGCCTTGTCACGGTTTTTTCTAGCTGATTTTATGAAGTCATGATAGTATAACGGCAAAAATACCGATGTAAAAATTTTTACACTACAAACAGGGTCGTTATCGTCTTTCTCAAAGGTCGTTGTTTATGTCTATCACTCAGCTTATTCTTATCATTCTTGCGGTTGTTGCTATCGTTTGGGGTATTTACACGCTACTAAAATCCATTCGTCAAAAAAACCAAGATGTATTAGCGACTGACGCGATTGAACATGACAAAGATGGTCTACCTATTATTCCACGCCATCAGCGCCCTGAGCCCGAAGAAAGCCAGCTGTTTAAAGCAGAAATTACACCCGACAATCCTAAAGGCGAAGTACAGCTAAGCGCGGACGATACCGAGTTGCACCTAGACAACTATACAGCCAATGGCGGTTTTGCCAATGCCAATGTCACTAAATCTGCCAATGACAAATTATTGGCAGAAACCCATACATTTGTGGAAAACGAAAACGACGCTTTTAGCATGCTTGCCAATGCCACAGAGACTATCAGCCCTGTTGTGCATACTTTCGATGAAAATCAACTAAAAAATGACAGCTTTACCGATAACAGCCCAATTTTGGATACCCATATCCAAGCGCAAATTGACGAAGAACAAAACAGCCCACTCAACAACGCGATTCAAAATATCAACATCAGTATTTTTCCTAATCAGCAGTTTGTCGACATTAAAGGCGATTATCTGCTAGAGCTGATTGACAAGTATGGCTTGAAGTTTGGTGCGATGAATATGTTCCATCGCTACGAAAACAAAGACGGGACAGGCTTATTGTGGTTTAGTCTGATGATGATTGATAATGAAGGTATTTCACCTTTCGATCTCAATCGACTACCGACGCAAACCATGAAAGGCTTGGTATTATTTTTATCGCTACCACACCCACGCCCTGTTCAAGGCTTTGATAGCATGATGAGTATCGCAGGATTGCTTGCCAATGACCTAAATGCCACGGTATATGACGACACAGGCGAGCCGATTAACAAAGAAAACACCCAAGCCATGCGCGAGCTTGCCATTAATTTTGGTCGATAGATTTTATTAAAATGAAACAAGGTACTCCTCGCGAGTGCCTTTTTTTATGGTTAAAAGTTTTATTGTTTTGACTGACCTGATGACTGAAAAAATTGACCAAGTAAACCATCACTTTGTTGTAAAATATCCGTTATCTTTTTTAAATCATAATCATTATGAACACAGCCGCCATTACTGCGCAAATGCGCAAACTCATTGCACAGTTAAAACAACATAACCACGCTTACTACGTCCTAGATAATCCGCTGTTAGAAGATAGCGAATACGACCAACTTCGCCAAGAACTGGTGGCACTAGAAACCGCCCATCCTGAATTGGTACAAAGCGATAGCCCTACCAACCAAGTAGGCGACAAGCCGTTGCCGTTTTTTACCCAAGTCACCCACCAAATACCCATGCTGTCACTGGGTAATTTATTTACTTTTGATGATTTACAGAACTTTATGCGACGGGTCAATGACCGTTTGGCGGACCATCAGCAAAACCCCGAATATGAAGTCGAGCTCAAACTTGATGGGCTTGCGGTTTCACTGTTGTACCAAAACGGACAATTTATCCAAGCGGTCACGCGCGGCGATGGTCAAACGGGCGAAGATATTACCCAAAACGTGCGTACTATTCGAAATCTACCGCTGCAGTTGCCGATTGATATACCACGGCTAGAAGTGCGCGGTGAAGTACTCATGCCCAAAGCGGGGTTTGCAAGGCTCAACCGGGATGCCCAAGCAAAAGGGGAGAAAACCTTTGCTAATCCGCGTAACGCTGCCGCAGGGAGTTTGCGCCAGCTTGATCCCAATATCGCCAAAAGTCGTCCGCTAGCGTTTTATGCCTATTCCGTCAATCAGGGCTTACCCGCTGAGATTACCACCCAATCCGATGCGCTTTTTTGGCTACAAGCGTTGGGCTTTAGCATCAGCGATATCAAAATCGTGCAAACAGCCGCGCAGCTACAAGCGTATTATCAATCGGTGATTGAAAAACGCAGTCGCTTACCCTTTGAAATTGATGGCACGGTGATTAAGGTTAATAGTTTAGCCTTGCAAGAGCAATTAGGCTTTTTAAGCCGTGAGCCACGTTGGGCAACTGCGTATAAATTCCCTGCCGAAACTGTCATGACCCGCTTAAATGCGATTGAATGGCAAGTAGGGCGCACAGGTCAGTTGACGCCCGTGGGCAAGCTTGAACCTGTCAATGTCGGTGGCGTCACGGTGAGCAATGTGACCCTGCATAATATCGGTGAAATTCAGCGTTTAGATATCCGAGCAGGGGACATGGTCAGCGTACACCGTGCCGGTGATGTCATTCCCAAAGTTACGCGCGTTTGGACGGACGAGCGCCCCGCCAATGCCCAAGTGGTGAGCTTGCCGACGCATTGCCCGGTGTGTGATTCACCCGTTATCATGCCAGAAGGTGAAGCGCTGGCACGATGCACCGGCGGGCTATTTTGCCCAGCCCAGCAACAAGAAGCACTGATTCATTTTGTCAGTCGTAAAGCGATGGATATCGATGGGCTCGGTGAGCGCTGGTTGATTAACTTTTTTGAGCAGGGTATTGTTAAAAATGTCGCAGATATTTATGCGCTCAACAATCATCGCGACGCGCTCATCAACCTTGAAAAATTGGGGGAAAAATCTGTCGAAAATATGCTAGCTGCCATTGAAAAAAGTAAAGATACGACCTTACCGCGGTTTATCTTTGCCTTGGGTATTGGTGGCGTAGGCGAGAGCACGGCGATGAATTTAGCCATGCAATTTGGCGACTTGCAGCCGCTCATGGCAGCGAGTATTGAAGCCTTACAAAAAACCCCCGATGTCGGTGAAAAAACCGCAGACTCGATTTTTGAGTTTTTTCGTGCCGAGCACAATATCGAAGTCATTAATCGATTATTACAAGCGGGCATTCATTGGCAGCCTGTCAGCCAAGTGCCTGAAAGTAATCAGCCGCTTAAAGGTCAAAGTTGGGTCATTACAGGCACCCTTGAAGGCATGGGACGCGATGAAGCCAAAGCTAAACTACAAGCATTAGGGGCAAAAGTCTCAGGCAGCGTTTCTGCCAAAACCACCGCACTGCTCGCAGGCGAAAAAGCGGGTAGTAAACTTGCCAATGCCGAAAAACTGGGGGTAAAAGTGGTGACTGAAGCGCAATTCACCGATTTATTAAACAGTTATCATGCCTAATATATGCTCGGTATTGTAGAAAAAGTTAACGTAACCTTGAGTAAGTTATTCGCTGCCCAAACTATAGCAAGGTTACTTACAAAACACGTATAAATCAGTCTTTATTCATAACAATAGAGTGAAAAATTTACGCTAATATAACTTCCGTAAGTTGCTAAAAGCACCTGACATTTTAGCAAATGGAAACCCTACTGGAGAAAAGTATGAAATCACTTAAAACACTTGCGGTACTTGCAACACTTGTTGGTTCAACAGCTTTAACAGCCTGTGCAACCACTGATGCTTATGGTAACCGTGTTACTACACAAGGCTCTTCTCGCGCGGCAATGCAAGGCGCGGTAGCGGGCGCCGCATTAGGTGCACTGGCAAAATCAGATGGCGACCGTAGCGACATCGGTAAAGCCGCAGCAATCGGTGCAGCCGCAGGTGGTGCAACAGGCTATGTATTAAGTACATCACCTAACTATCCATACCAAAAATAAGCTACACTAAAAGTCATAGCCTATCTTGACAGCATCCGATAGCGCTGCTGTTAAAAGCCAAACCTTTAATGGTTTGGCTTTTTTCTTTACTAAACGTTAAGCCAGCTATTTGATGCAATCAAGGATGCGTTGAAGTAGAGTGGTTAATTTTTATTTGTCTAATCTAAACGGCTAGCCTAAATCATAGCGTTATAAAATCAATGGTATAAAAAAAGCCCTTATCAATTCGATAAGGGCTTTGGATATGGTGGATCGTCCGCGACTCG
>NZ_DAMBFQ010000005.1:0-128877 GCF_032061225.1 Moraxella sp. CTOTU48841 | reverse complement strand
AACGCGGGACCAATGGATTAAAAGTCCACTGCTCTACCAACTGAGCTAACGATCCTGAGAAGCGTTAAGAAAACGTCTGGTAGACGTTTTTAGCTTCGCAAGAGCAAATCTATGATTTGCTAAAGCAATCTTGATTTCACAAGTCAAATTCATAAAACGACATTGTCAAACTTTTACAATATGGTGGATCGTCCGCGACTCGAACGCGGGACCAATGGATTAAAAGTCCACTGCTCTACCAACTGAGCTAACGATCCAAAACTATTAAGGCAATAAAAAACGATTTTCCACGTTTTTATTTTGGCTATTGCCGTTAAGTGAGTGCATATTATACGCATTAAATCTTAGTTTGCAAGCCTTTTTGCACAAATTTTTTAACTAAAGATTGGCATCAAAATAGAGGGGTAAATTCATCAATTTATCATACCTTTAACTTATCTAGTGTTGATTAGATAAGTCTAATTAGATGGGTATTGACGAGCTAGATGATGACTAAATAGGTGATAAAATTTTTATTCACCACCCGATAAGGCATCAACAGGATTGAGTCTCGCGGCATTGCGCGCCGGAATAAACCCAAAAACCACACCAATGAGAGTGGAACATACCACAGCCGCTACAATGGAGGTGGTTGAATACACCACTTGGAAATTACCCCCTGCAAATTTGTTAATTAAAGCGCCGATGGCAAACGCTAGGCTAATGCCTAAAATCCCGCCCAAGATACACACTAAAATCGCTTCTATCAAAAACTGCTGCATGATATCAGATTGTCTTGCGCCCACTGCCATGCGCACACCAATTTCACTGGTGCGCTCGGTGACTGAGACGAGCATGATATTCATAACGCCAATACCCCCAACAATCAAAGAAATAATGGCTATCGACGAAACCAGTAATGTCATCGTACCTGTGGTGGATTCAATCGTCTGACGGATTGAATCGGAGTTTTGAATACGAAAGTCATCGGTGCCGTGTCGCTGCTCTATCAAATCAGAAACGGCTTGCTCAGCGGCACTAGACGAGATAGTGTTTTTTAGTAGCACAATAAAACTATCTACATGACTAGTACCAAGCATTCTACGCATTACAGTGGTATAAGGCATATATAGGGTAGGGGTGTCTGAACTTGGACCAAAAGCTTGCTCAGATGGCTGCAGCACACCGATGACACGAGCGGGCACACTACCCACCAACATCACTTCACCAATGGGGTCACTGACATTGGCAAAAAAGGCAGTTTTTGCATTATCATCAATAATCACATCTTGGGTCATCGAGGTAATACTATTGTCATTAAAGGTTTGCCCAAGCGCCAGTTTTTCCCCTTTCACCGTTAGATAATCTTTGCCCACGCCACTGACATTCACAGAAGCTTCTGTTTCACGGTAACGGGCGGTGGCGCTGCTGCTGACTTGTGGACTGACGCTTTGCACATACGGCTGTTCTGCGACAGCATTCGCATCGGCATCTGTCAAGTTGTCATCATGGTATTTACGGCGAGGGTCACCAAATTTATAGCCATCTCGTATGGTTAAAGTATTGGTCCCTAAGGAGCTAATATCATTGAGAATTTTTTGTTGAGAACCTTGCCCTAGACCCACTACCGATACCACAGAGGCAATACCAATGATAATACCTAACATGGTTAACAATGTCCGCATTTTATGGGCTTTCATCGCCAAAACAGACATCTTAAAGGCTTCAGATAAGCGGTCCAAAAACGCGGTAACACCAGATTTTTTGGCAAAATTTAGGTGTTGAACTTCAGTGGTTTTATCAAATCTATTGTCGGTATAATAATCTTTAAGAATCTGTCCGTCTTTGATTTCAATCACGCGTTCGGCTTGGGCAGCGATGGAAGGATCGTGGGTCACCATAATGATGGTATGACCTTGGCTATTTAGATTTCTCAAAATCGCCATCACGTCTTTACCCGATTGGCTATCTAATGCCCCAGTCGGTTCATCAGCCAGGATAATGTCGCCACCATTCATTAAGGCACGCGCAATAGATACACGCTGTTGTTGACCACCGGAGAGTTGGCTAGGGCGATTTTGGGTTTTTGCCCCAAGCCCTAAGTCGTCTAACAATTGGGTGGCGCGCGCTTCACGTTGCCGCACCGGCATCCCTGCATATACGGCAGGGACGGCGACATTGTCTTGGGCATTGATGTCACCGAGTAAATGATAGCGCTGAAAAATAAACCCAAAATGCTCACGGCGAAGCTCGGCAAGTTCGTCTGCGGTGAGTTTGTCCACCGCTTTGCCATAGATGTGGTAACTGCCCGCAGTCGCCTGATCTAAGCAGCCTAAGATATTCATTAAGGTGGATTTACCCGAGCCTGATTGACCAATAATTGCCACCATTTCGCCTTCATAAATGGTCAAGTCAATCCCATGTAAAACCCGAATTTTTTCATCACCTGCAGGAAATTCGCGGATTAAATCCTTCACTTCCATAACAGGTTGTTTGGTGTCTTGCGTTATCATCAGCCGTGTGTCTCACAGTTAGCATGCGTCATAGGGTTAGCATGCGTCATAGGTTACAATCAACGTTTCCAATCTAGGGTTATCATCTACCGATGACTACATCATCGGTGGACCACCCTTATTTTTAGACGATGAACTTGATTTACTCACCGTTGCTTGACCCACAACCACCTTATCACCTTGGTTGACGCCGCTAAGAATTTGGGTGGTAATACGATTGGTGACGCCTGTTTTGACCGCTTGTTTTTTGGTAGTACCATCAGCTTGTACGACTTCGACATAACTGCCCATTTTAGGGTCAGTTTTGATTGCCGCCGCCGGTACGCTAAGCACATTATTGACTTTATTTTCAACAATATAGACTTGCGCTGTCATGTTGATACGTAGCGCGCCATCGGGATTGGGGACAGTAAAATAGCCAATGTAATAAATTGCCGAATCCGTTGACGTCGATGAATCACTGGCGGTAGTGCCATCGGGCGCAGGTCCAATGGTCGACAGTGTGGCTTGGTATTTCTTATCTGGGCGTCCAATGATATTGAAATAAACAGGCAACCCTACTTTGAGGTTAACGACATCGGCTTCTGATATTTTGGCTTTCACGCGCACACTGCTCAAATCTGCCAATGTCACAATGGTGGGGGCTGATTGATTGGCATTCACCGTTTGCCCTTGTTTGGTGGTAATAGAAATCACCGTCCCTGACATCGGGGCAACAATTTGGCTATATCCAAGATTTTTTTCAGCCGTATTGACGTCCGTTTGCGATTTTTTTATGGTTTGTTGTGCACTCACAATATCGGCTTGCGATGAGGCAATATTTGCTTGAGCAGTCGCAATCGCTTGTTTGGCGCTGTCCACATTGGCTTGGGCTGTTTTGACAGCAGTATCCGCTTGCTCCAGCTCTTGTTTGGAGATGGCATTCATGGCAAGCAAGGATTTTAGGCGATTGTATTCTGTTTGCGATTGTTGCAAGGTCGCTATTTTACCTTTCAAGTCGGCTCGCGCTGTGGCAAGCGCGGCTTGTTTGGTCTGATAGGCGGACTTGGTACTTTCCAAATTTGCTTTGCTTTGCTGTAAGGTAGCTTGCTGCGTGGTTAAGGTATTTTGTAGGGTAACTGGGTCAATTTGAGCAATAACATCGCCTTTTTTGACCGTATCACCCACTTCAACATACAATTTTGTCACTTCCCCTGACACTTGAGCGCCCACATCCACTTGTTTAATGCCTTCAATTTTGCCCGTTGACATCACACTGTTCTCAATATCGCTACGTTCGACATTGGCGGTGATGTAATTGGGTTTTTGCGGTTTGGGTTTAAAGTACCAATAAGCTAACGCTGCCAGCGAAATAACGATCAAACTTAAGATTGCCCATTTGAGCCATTTTTTTTGGGTAGCGGTCATCGTGCCAAGCCTTATCAAGGGATAAACAATTGAGAAAAATTAAAAGTAAATAAACAAAGTTTTTTACCACTGAGCATTAAAAGCTAAATGAGAATAAATTGCAATAAAAATAGGGAAGTCGCAAGGATTTTTAATTATAACCACATAATCTTACTGGATTATAAAATGAATGTTATGAGTAAGAAAAACGCATTAAAAATTTGAGGGGGGTGGATTGTATGGTGTTTTGATGGGTGTCCTGTTTGAAAGGCTGCGGAGCATTTTTGAAAGCAACTAGTGAAATAGCGGTTGACCCGCTAGGCGAAAAGCGAGTTGGTAGAGCAGCTCCCAAGCCGGTTGTTGCAGCAGACCTTTGATGGCTTGGTCGGCTTGGTACAGTGCATCCGACCAGTTTCGGGTAGCGTCATGAGAATGACGATGCAGGGCTTTACTATACAGCTGTTGCTTACTTTGCCAAATGCCGAGACTTTGATAGCTTGCCCCTGATTGCAAGCTTAAGATATTGCGCATATCTTTGGCTATCATCCATAATACCAGACTCTCTGGTTCTTCACTGACTTTGAGTTGCTGCAAGATTTTTGCAACCTGCGCAGTATCACCTGCCAACATAGCATCCGATAAATCAAAGGTGGTAAACATAGATTGACTCACCAACCCATCAAACAGCTGAGGCTCATCGATGGTCACAAAATGGGTAGGGGGATTCGCATCTGTTGTAGCATAAAGATAGGAGAGTCGCCACAGACTTTGGTAAGCCGCCAGCAAATTATGCTGAGTTTGTGCCATCAGCATTTGCCAAGCGGGTTTGGTGAGTTCGAGCCCAAAGTCTTGCGCGTGTTGCTGTAGCAGTTGTTCGCGTTGCTGTTCTTGATAAAGATGACATTCGATGACCTGACCAAATTTATCGCAAAGTAAAAAAAACGCACTGTTTTGGCTTTTTTTATCGTATTTATCACTGATAATGACTAAGCAATTGCTCGGATTGCTTGTCGCAAATTGCGCTAATTCTGCCAACGCCTCTTTATCGGGTTTATGATTACCGTGAACGATAATGGCTTTGTTGTCGTCAAACAGTGACAGACTGTTCAGCTCTGCCAAAACCGCTTGCCATGATTTGGCGCTGGTAATATCCATGCGCGAAATTGCCATATTATGCTGCCGCCAATTGGGCGACATTTTTTCTATTAGCCACTGTGACAGCAAATCTTCATCGCCATGCAGTAGCCACAGCCCAGTGGCGGGGTCTTGGCTATTTTTGAGATGTTGAAAGGCATTTAAAAAATTGTACTGCATCAGCGTATTATCAATTAGGTTAGGGGGTAGTTGCGGTCGGCACTTTGGTGATTTTTGGAAGGCTCAGTGCGACATATTGGTCAGCAATACGCTGCGCCAGGTTGTCATACAACCATACTTTAATTTGCTCGGCTTGGGGATTGTCGGTCGCTACCACGCCTTGGTCGTACTGATAGCTGCGCTGTACTTGAATCGTATTGGTCAGCTTGCGGGGTTGACCATTTTCAATGGCGCGATAGCTTACCTCTGCGCTTAACACCATGCGAATTTCGGTCAAAATACCGCGTAGCTGGTAGTTTTGCAGGCGAATGTTTTTGACTTCAATACTGGCAGGCAAGGTAGTATTTGATTGGGTGGTTGCCTTGTTATCAATCACCCTATCTTGGGTATTGATGCTTAGCTGGTGGAGTTGTTTTTTTAACGAATTTTTGACCGCATAATCTTCTGGGCTATTGTGAAAAATCAGCTCAGTGGTCGGGATATTCTGTGACATGGGCGCATCATACCCGCGTAGATGAAAACCACAGGCAGGTAGCTGCGTCAGTAACACACTGCTTAGGAGGATACGAAGAAATGGCTGATTCATATAGTTACCTGTCTATGATTGTCGGTATTGCTTGTGATAACGCTTTATTATAAAGCTGCAAGATAAAGCTTTAAGGTAAAAAAGGGCTTAGGTTGCCAATAAGCCCTTGTAATCAATTAGGCTTTTACCACAATATTAACCAGTTTATTGGGCACCACGATTTCTTTGACGATATCGCCGGTGATAAATTTAGCGACGCTGTCGAGTTGTTTGGCTTCGGCTTTTAACCAATCGCTGTCACTGTTTGGCGCCACCTCCATTTGACCTCGGATTTTGCCGTTGACTTGCACCACTATGGTAATAGTGTCTTGTACCAAGGCTGAAGTATCAACGGTTGGATAGGTTAGCGTCATTACATCAATCCCTAACTCCTCAAGTAGGACTTCTGCCATGTGCGGCGCGTACATGGTGAGCAAGGTCAATAATGTTATAAGTGCTTCATTGGCTACCGCCAAATCGCTGTCTGAACGAATGTCAAACGCAGTGAGTTCGTTAGACAGCTCCATTAAAAATGACACAGGCGTATTGAGCGCCAAGTTTTTGCCAAACGCGTCATCTAATTTGCCGATCGTATCATGTGTTTTACGGCGTAAACTTTTAGCGGCTTTACTTAGCGACTGGGCGTCACTCACCGATAGCGTTGCTGCAGTTAAAGATTGTTGTGCCAATGTTTCAGCATGCTCGATAGTATAACGCCATACTTTTTTCAAAAAGTTATACGGACCTTTGAGCCCATCGTCAATCCATTCAAGCGTCTGGTCGACAGGCGCGGTAAACATGGTGTAAAGTCGAACCGTATCGGCGCCATATTGATCAATAGTGGCTTGGGGGTCGACACCATTGTTTTTTGACTTCGACATTTTTTCGATTTTGCCAATTTTGACAGGCTGACCATCGGCTTTTAAGGTCGCTTCGATAGGCTGACCTTTATCGTTGTAGCGGATATCAACTTCTTCTGGAAAGTAATAGGATTTGCTGCCATCGGCATTTTCGCGAAGATAAGTACCCGCCAAGACCATGCCTTGGGTGAGTAAATTAGCAAAGGGTTCATCACCCTGCACCAAGCCTTCATCACGCATAAGTTTGTGGAAAAAACGCGCATACAGTAAATGCAACACGGCGTGCTCAACACCGCCTACATATTGATCTACAGGTAGCCATTTATCGGCTGCGACTTTATTAATCATCCCATCGGTATAATTGGGTGAGGCAAAACGCGCGTAATACCAGCTTGATTCTACAAAAGTATCAAAGGTATCGGTTTCACGTTTGGCAGGCTTACCGCAACATGGGCAGTTGACATCGGTAAATGAAGCAAGATTGTTGAGGGGATTGCCGCGTCCATCGGGCACCACATCTAAGGGTAATACCACAGGCAGCTGATTTTCAGGAACAGGTACTGTACCGCAGTCGGCGCAGTTGATAACCGGAATTGGGCAACCCCAATAACGCTGGCGAGATACTCCCCAATCGCGTAGCCGATAATTAATGGTTTTTTTACCCAAGCCTTTTGGCTCAAGTTGGGTTAAAATTTTGTCAAAGGCTTGTTTAAAATTTAAACCGTCTAACTCACCCGAGTTAATAGCCACGCCATTTTGCTTATCGCCATACCAGTCTTGCCAAGTGGTCGCATCAAACTCATGACCTTGCTTATGGTTTTCGTCTAGGTCAATCACTTGTTTGATAGGTAACTGGTATTTATTGGCAAATTCAAAGTCGCGTTCATCATGCGCAGGGACTGCCATGACAGCGCCAGAACCGTAGCTCATTAAGACGTAGTTAGCGACCCAAACAGGCACTTGCTCACCGGTCAACGGATGGATGACAGTCAGACCCGTATCCATACCCATTTTTTCAGCTTTGGCTAAGTCTGCTTCGGCAACTGAGCCTTTTTTGCAGGCTTCAATAAAGCTTTGTAGGGCAGGATTGGTCGCGGCAGCGTGTTTTGCTAGTGGGTGCTCAGCTGCCACCGATACATAAGTCACACCCATTAAGGTATCTGGGCGGGTAGTGAATACATTTAGGGTTTTTTCTTCACCATTTAAGATATAGGGGAAATGAATTTCCATGCCTTCAGAGCGACCAATCCAGTTGCGCTGCATGGTAATTACTTGCTGTGGCCAATGACCTTCGAGCTTATCTAAATCATTTAACAGCTCGTCTGCATAGGCGGTGATGTTAAAGTAGTACATGGGGATTTCGCGTTTTTCAATTAGCGCACCTGAGCGCCAACCGCGACCATCCACCACTTGCTCATTGGCAAGGACGGTATTATCAACAGGGTCCCAATTCACCGTTGAGAGTTTTTTGTATACCAAACCTTTTTTGAACAGTTGTACAAATAGCCATTGTTCCCACTTGTAATACTCTGGCGTACAAGTAGCAAATTCACGTGACCAGTCAATCGATAGTCCTAATGATTTAAGCTGTGCGCGCATGTTATCAATGTTTGAAAACGTCCACGCAGCAGGGGCGACAGCGTTGGCAATCGCCGCATTCTCTGCAGGCATACCAAACGCATCCCAGCCCATTGGTTGCAACACTTCATAACCTTTTAACCGATAGTAACGACTCAACACATCACTAATCGTGTAGTTGCGCACATGCCCCATATGCAGCTTACCACTGGGGTAAGGAAACATAGACAGCAAATAACGTGACGGCTTATCTGATGCCGCATTATTTACTTGATAGCGATTTTGCTGTTCCCATTTTTGTTGTTGGGCGGGCTCAATCTCTTGGGGTCGGTATTGACTGGTTAAAGCTGAATTACTCATAATGGTCTGAATTTGTAGTATTTGAATGGGAAGGTATTTTAAGCCCCATAGCATAGCGTAAAACCGTAAAAATTGCGATAAAAAAAGGAGGCAATATGAGCATCACCATCTACGGTATCAAAAATTGTAGCACCATGAAAAAGGCGTTTGATAAATTAACTGCACTGGGTTTGGAGTATGAATTTTTTGACTATAAAAAACAGGCGATAAATAAACCGACATTAGCCCATTGGGTCGAAACAGTTGGTATTGACAAAATCATAAATACCAAAGGCACAACCTACCGCAACCTTAGCGATGCGCAAAAAGCCCAAATAAAGCAAGATGTGGATGCTGCGTTAGATATGATGGTAGCTAAGCCAAGTATAATTAAGCGCCCGATTGTTGTCTCAGACAATGAGTTAATGATTGGTTTTGATGAAACTGCCTTTGAAAAACTAGGCATGTAAAACTAGGCAAGTAAATAGGGACAAATCAATCGCCAATAAAAAAGCGAGTGATTAAAACTCGCTTTTTTAAGTGGCGGGTAAAAATTATTTTACCGCACTAGCCACCGCAGATTTTACCGCATTTGCAGTTTCAACTGGGGTAGAAGCTGCACCACGTTCTTTATTGACGATAGTTTGTGGCGTCATCACAGAAGCGTCTTGTTTGTGATCGCTTAATGAATAAACATACGCTGCCAATAACATAATACGCTCGTTACCCAGTTTGGTATCCCAATGTGGCATCACACCGGCACGACCGTTACGTAACGTAGTACGAACCGTTTCACGGTCGCCACCATATAACCAAGTGTCATCCGTAAGATTCAACGCACCGACATCATGATTACCTTTGGCATCTTTACCGTGACATACCGCACAGTTGGTATCAAAAATAGCCTTGCCTTGATTAACCAAAGTTTGGTTCAACTGACCATTTTCTTTTGAACCATGACCGGGTGATAGCGAGAGTACGTACTCAGCAGCGGCGCGAACACCGTCTTCACCAATCTGCGCTTTCCAAGCTGGCATACCACCGACGCGACCATGATTAAGGGTTAACAAGATTTTATCGGGTGTACCGCCATAAATCCAGTCATTGTCTGTCAAGTTTGGATAACCCGGTGCACCATGCGCTTGTGAGCCATGACACACTGAACAGTTTTGTAAGAACAAACGCTGACCAATTTTAATCGCTTGCGGATCTTGAGAAAGTTTTAGAACGGCAGGTGCCAGCCCTACAATACCTTTATCAATCTGCGATTTTAATTCGGCATTCGGTTCTGCATTTTTAGCTTGCTGTGCTTGTAATTTAGCAAGGCTATCAATTTGTGCCGTTACTGCTTTGTCTTTTAAGATTTTATCATTGAACGTGCCAGTAAATACGGCATTATTGCGCTCAAGATCGGATGCTAATTCATTAGCACTGGTCCAAGGAACATCTTGACCATCTACTTTTACCGTAGTGATACCTTTCCATGAGCCTGGCATTACTGATGGGAACAATAGCATGTATAGCAGTGCCCAAGCTAATGTACCCCAAAAGATTGCTAACCACCATTTTGGTAATGGACGGTCAAACTCTTGGATACCATCGTATTCATGGCCTGTGGTACCGTCATCCGACATGTTTGGGCGATAACCCAATACACCGACTAACCAGCACAAAATCCAAGCCCAACAAGCGATGGAAAATAGGGTTATCCAAAAACTCCAAAATCCACTCATTTTTTATCCTTATTGCGTTGTGATGCTTCTGTTAGGTCTTCGTCATCTAACGCAAGTTTTGCATCTTCTTCAAACCGTTTGCGATTCTTTGGCGAGTAAGCCCACCAAACAATCGCAATAAAAGCGATAAACGCTGCGACCGTTGCGATACTGTGTAATGTGCCCAACATTAACGTTGACCTTTCATTGCAGTGCCCAGTTGTTGTAAATATGCAACAACAGCATCGAGCTCAGTTTTACCTTGTACCGCATCAGGTGCACCTGCAATATCAGCATCGCTATATGGCACACCAAAATGGTCACGGAAAAGACGCATTTTTGCTTGTACTTCTCCAGGGTTAACGTCATTTTTTGCTAACCAAGCAAATGATGGCATCACAGACTCAGGTACCAATGATTGTGGGTTAATCAAATGTTCACGTTGCCAGTCATCAGAATAGCGTCCGCCCACACGCGCAAGATCAGGTCCAGTACGTTTAGAACCCCATAAGAAGGGATGATCCCAAGCGGATTCAGCAGCGCGCGAATAAGGTCCATAGCGTTCCACTTCAGCCCGAAGAGGACGAACCATTTGGGTATGACAGACGTGACAGCCTTCACGAATATAAATATCACGACCTTCTAATTCAAGTGCGGTCCATGGCTTCATATTGGGCAAAGGTTGGTTAACTTCTTTGGTATAAATCAATGGCACGATTTCTACCAAAGTCGCAAAACTAATAGCTACAACGATTAGGATAAGTAGAAGACCCGTGTTTTTTTCAATAATTTCATGATTGAGTTGCATGAGTCTCTCCTTAAATCTGTTTTACGGTAGCAGTTTCTACTACAGGTGTAGTGGTATCCGCTACTTCAACAGTTTTAGTGCTTGGCATCGTGATAGTTTTGTAGACGTTGTAAGCCATAACGACCATACCTGTGACATACAATAAACCACCAAATGCACGACCAATGTAAGGATAGTGCGAGAACAAGACAGTATCAACGAAACTATACACCAGCGTTCCATCTGGATTTGTAGCACGCCACATCATACCTTGACCAATACCTGAAATCCAAAGCGATACGATGTAGAAAATAGTACCTGCCGTAGCCAGCCAAAAATGCGTGGTGATTAAGTCAGTTGAATACATTTTTTGTTTGTTCCAAATACGTGGAATCAATACATATAATGAACCAACCGTAATCATACCAACCCAGCCTAACGCACCAGAATGCACGTGACCAACGGTCCAGTCAGTATTGTGGGATAACGCATTGACGGTTTTGATTGACATCATCGGACCTTCAAACGTTGACATCGCATAGAATGACAGTGCAACAATCAAGAAACGAATAATAGGGTCTGTGCGAAGTTTATCCCAGCTACCAGATAAGGTAAGTACACCATTAATCATACCGCCCCATGAAGGCGCAAATAAAATGATAGAAAATACCATACCTAAAGACTGTGCCCAGTCAGGGAGTGCTGAATAATGAAGATGGTGACCACCCGCCCACATATAAGACGCGATTAACGCCCAAAAGTGGATAATAGATAAACGATAGGAGTAAACAGGACGACCGATTTGTACAGGCACAAAGTAATACATCATACCCAAAAATGCGGCTGTTAAGTAAAAACCTACGGCGTTGTGACCATACCACCATTGCACCATAGCGTCAGTCGCACCGCCAAACAATGAATATGACTTCCAAAAGCTCAGAGGGATTGACATACTATTGACAATATGCAGTAACGCAATAGTCAAAATAAATGCAGCAAAGAACCAGTTAGCAACGTAGATATGCGAGGTTTTGCGTTTCAATAATGTACCAAAAAACACAATAGCATAAGATATCCACACCACGGCAATTAAGATATCAATGGGCCATTCAAGCTCAGCATATTCTTTGGCTGAGGTTAAACCCAAGGGTAGGGTAATAATTGCGCCAATAATAACAAGATTCCATCCCCAAAAGGTGAACCAGGCTAGATAAGGTGCGAATAAACGCGTTTTACACGTTCTTTGAACGATATAATATGAAGTTGCGAATAACGCACAACCACCAAATGCAAAAATCACCGCGTTGGTGTGCAATGGACGCAAGTGGCTAAATGTTAGCCAAGGGATACCAAAATTGAGGGCAGGCCATGCCAATTGTGATGCAATGAACACCCCAATTGCCATACCGATAATACCATATACTACCGCCATGATTGAGAACAACTTAATGATGTCCACTTCATAATCATCGGTAATAGGTATTGCTGTGTTTTGTAAATTCATTCGATGATTTCCTTTACAGCCTATATTATCAACAAGTTTAAGCAGAAATCTCCTTTGTGCCTGTCAATAAAACTATCAGGTCAGATACGTTGGCACTAGTTATTTTTTTATAAGATAGGCTAACTGTTTAGTGGCTAGTTTCACGATGAATTTTAAAGAAATTAGCGGCTAAATCTTGACGCAAAACAGTAAATTTACAAGCAGTAAAATAGGCTCAAACTCACGATTCTCACCAAGTATTGTAACTTAATCTTTGCTAAATATCATCTAATGTAACGTTCATAGCGCAAAAAAAAATTACACACCAACTATTATAATATGAAAAATAAAAAAAACCATGTAAATTGTGGGGATTTTTTTAACATCCCATACACTATCTAGTAACAATGCTAAAAATGGTTAACCGAGCGCCATTATCGTTGTTCTAAAAATGGGTTTATTATGCGTTAGAGAATTGTCATTCTTACAAAATCTCGGTAAGATGCACAAGTTCTAATACAACTAACGATAATGAGGATTTAAAATGGCTAAAATTTTAACACAAGAATGGTTCGATAAAGTTGACGAATTAACCAACAAAGCAGGTGACCTAAATCTCCCACCCGCGATTAAAAATATGTCGATTAATTTACAAGTCACCGATAGCGACAATCAAGAAGTCAATGCAGCTTTTTATGATGGGACAATTCATCAGGGTTTGAAAGATGGCGCTTTAACCACCTTAAAACTGGATGCCGATACCTTAAAAGCGATATTTTTAGATCGTGATATGAACCGTGCGATGGAAGCCTTTATGTCTGGAAAAATCCGCGTTGAAGGCGATATGGGACAGTTAATGTCTATCCAAACTGCAAGCCCAAGCGCTGAGCAAAAACAGCTTTTCAAAGACATCTTAGCCAATACACAAGTGTAATCGGGCTTATCAAATAATTTTGGATATTGTGAGCATTATCCGTGTGTTAACCGAAATATCACTAACACCCCGAGCACAAAGAAAATCATCGATAATATTCGGTGATTTTTTTTATCACGTGCTTGGGTGGGGTACAGTAATAAACCTGTGGTATAAACCATCAGATCATTGACTGGGCTAGTTTGAGTGGCTAAGGTGGTTTGAGCTGCTAAGGTCGTTTGAGCAGATAGTGGGGGTGAGCTGTGATTTACCAATCCAGTCTGGGCTTGGATAGCGTCTGAAGTAGAAACTGCGGATTTAGTCGACTGATTTGGCATGGGTCATCTTCCCAAAATAACTGATATAACACTCATAAACGTTAATGGCTGATATTGGGTAGGCTGTTGAGCCGCTATAGAATTTATGACGTTGATTGATAAAAATTGATTAAAATCAAATTTAAAATAACGATAATATAAAATTATAGTCAATTCAATGAATTAAATAAAATAAAGGGCAAAATTTACATTTATTTACAAAATAACAAAGCCACTGTCATAATCGGCAGTGGCTTCAAGAAAATTAATCAATAATCTTACAAGGGAAAGGCTTAAAACGCTCTATAATTGGTGGCTGCTTTTTTCTGGTTTTCCGTAAAAATAGTCCCCTGTAGCCAAATATTGGCTTGAATATAGTCATTGACTTGAATGGTCGCATCGATGTTATCGGCGTTGACCGCTAAACGAATAACAACAGGATTATCAAGGCTTTCACGTAATATCACTACATCCAGCAATACAAAGTCAACGCCGTTAAAGCTGGTAGTCTGTTTGCCAATAATTTGACCTTGACACCAGGCTTCATCTTGTTGACCGATGGTTTCACCAAATAAATAAGCACACATGTGACCGACGTTGATTTCAATTGGCTCCAGCGGCAGGTCGTTTTCGCTAGGTTGCCAAGCGGCGATTTGGGCTTCAAGGTCTTTTGGGGCAACGTTATTATTTTTGGTCAAAATATCATTAAAGGCGCGGTGATAGCGAATCGCTTCAGGCTCATCAACCACAATAGTTTCTGAGCGGTTACTCAAGCTTACGCTGTAAGCAAATGCACTCAGATTGATTAAGTAGCGGTGATTTTTTTCATAGTTGTGCGCATTGATGGCATAATACTGGTCAAATACATACAGCACGGTATTGTCATCAGTTTTTAAGCGCAAAATCGCCTCTATCTGATTGTCACATTTATAGACCCCTTCAATAGTGACCCATTGCCCATACGGGCTATTGACACAAGGAAACGCATTAATCAAACGTTTGGGTGAGCGATTGCTATCAATTTCAATCACTTGATTGATATGAATTGGCTGATTACCCGATAGTAAAATATGCGAAGACGTGGCGTTGGTAGTCTTTAGTGGGGTAGGCATGGTGGCAGTATCAATATGCGATTGCAACCAATTTGGGACGTCATCGGGAATATTGTTGGTAAAACATGACCAGTGATCTGCATGACCAACCGCTTGATCACAGTTTAGACTAATCGTATTGGGGGCATTTGAAGAAGGGGGTTGGTGAGTATTGGTCATAAGACGTCCTTTAAGTAACAACAGGTTTATCAGTAACAACAGGCTTATGTTGCAAACACACTGAATAAACTAAACAGCTGTCACGATATTTATCAAAATTTTAATGATTACATTATCAGCTATCAATAGGCTAATATGAGCCTTCAAATCATCCCGATTAAATCAACGAGTATCAGCTATTAACCTATCTGTTAACAATGGATTAACCCTTGATTAAACAGGGATGAAATTTAATTCTGCTATGTTAATGGGGACATGCAGAATTTTTTCACCTTATTTTGCTTAAAACATCCACAATTTATTGCGCAGATATGTTTGATTCTGCGAATTTTTAGCAAAATTGCAAAAAAACTTTTGCCAAAACGGTAAAAAAATGTGTCAGACTAACACGCTTTTAGCAGGATTGAATAATAGTTTTAGACATAAGCTATTTCATTGCCTGCTTGTATCATCAAAATAGTGATAATTTTTAGGAATGCTATGTTTCGACCGTTGGCTTTGTTTTTGGGATTACGGTATACCCGTGCTGAGCGAAGTAACCGATTTATTTCTTTTATTTCTTTGATTTCAATGGTGGGTTTGACGCTTGGCGTCGCTGTGCTCATTACCGTGTTATCGGTGATGAATGGCTTTGACCGCGAACTCAAGAGTCGTATTTTGGGCATGGTGCCGCAAGCCACTGTCACTGCCAGTGAAATTATCCCAAACTGGCAGACACTGGCGCAAACCATTCAAAAAAACCCCAAAGTTGAAGCCGTCGCACCTTTTATCCAATTACAGGGTATGCTCACCGCGAATGGACAAGTCGCAGGTATCATGGTGACAGGTATTGAGCCAAGCTATGAGAAAAAAGTCTCGATTATTCATCAGCATATGGAAAGTGGTAGTGTCGATAGTCTAAAAGCAGGTCAATTTGACATTGTGATTGGCAAGCAAATGGCGGATTCACTGGGGGTGAAACAAGGCGATATGGTCACCTTGGTGTTGCCAGAAGCTTCGCCATCGCCTGCTGGCGTGATTCCGCGCTTCAAGCGTTTTACCGTCACTGGGGTGTATGACATCAGCCCCGAAGTCAACAATATTATGGCATTCATCCCAATGAGTGATGCGGCTACGTTATTGCGTCTGCCTGCGGGAGCGCAAGGTATTCGCATGAAATTAAAGGATTTGTTTGCCGCACCACAAGTGGCTCAGCAAGCCGCGAGCCTTGCACCCAATATGCTTATACCTAGTGACTGGACATCGACGCATGGGAATTTATTTGGTGCGATTCAAATGGAAAAAGCCATGGTGGGGTTATTGCTGTTTTTGATTATTTTGGTTGCTGCATTTAACATTGTCTCATCCTTGGTGATGCTGGTGACTGATAAAAAGGCGGACATTGCGATTTTAAAAACCTTTGGTGCGTCGCCTAAGCTCATCACCCAAGTATTTATGGTGCAAGGATTGTTTATTGGGGTGATTGGTACCGTCGCGGGAACTATTTTGGGCGTGATTTTAGCGTTGACCGTGAGCGATGTGGTAGGCGGTATCAATAGTTTATTTGGGTTACATTTATTTGATGCGTATTTTGTCAACTATTTACCTTCACAACTTGAATGGAAAGACGTATCCATCATCGTGGCAGCCTCACTGGTAATAAGTTTTGTGGCAACCATTTACCCAGCACGCCGAGCAGCTAGCATTCAACCGGCTCAAACATTGCGTTATGAATAGGAGTGAGCCATGACGGCGATTTTAACAGGAAACAATATCACCAAGACCTATCAAGATGGTAAAACCACCACGAATGTGCTCAATCATTTGGATATCAGTATTAACAGTGGCGAGCGCATCGCCATTGTTGGCACTAGCGGGTCGGGTAAAAGTACCTTGCTACATATCTTAGGTGGCTTAGATGTGCCGACCAGTGGGGAAGTTTGGTTACATGGGCAACGCATCAATGATCTGAATGAAACCCAGCGCGGTGAGCTTCGTAATCAGCATTTGGGCTTTATTTATCAGTTTCACCATTTGTTAGCGGAGTTTACTGCCATTGAAAATGTGGCAATGCCGCTATTGATGCGAAAAGCAGTGCCAATCGCAGTAGCGCGTCAACAGTCTATTGAATTATTGGAAAAAGTAGGGCTGGGGCATCGGCTGACCCATCGCCCAGGCGAGCTGTCTGGCGGTGAACGTCAACGTGTAGCGATTGCTAGGGCGCTGGTGACAAAGCCTTCATTAATACTGGCTGATGAGCCCACAGGGAACTTAGACTACGCCAATGCGCAGGCGGTGTTTGAAATCCTCTCAGAACTACAAAAAGATTTTAATACCGCGCTGTTGATGGTCACCCATGACCGGCAATTGGCACAGTTAGCGGATAAGCAATTGGCCTTACAAAATGGCACGTGGGTGGCTTAATACTCATCGAGTAGCCAACCGCTGATAAAAGCAAAGTATTCGCGAAACCACACATTTGGACGGATATACCAAGGGGTGTCAGACCCGACCACCTGTAAATTGGTATATCCTTGTCGTTTGCCAATAAGGCTTGCGCGCAAGGTGTGAAAATCACTGGTGACTGCGATTATCGGCTGATTTAAGGCAATCCCTTGCTGTGCCAAAATCTTTTTACTATGGATAAAGTTAAGCTCGGTACTGGTGCTTTGTTCTTCAAGCGCAATATGCGCCAAGCTGATGCCATAGGTGTCATGTAAATAGTCCGCCATCGCTTTGGCTTCACTGACATCCTCCCCCGCATCAAAACCACCACTGGTTATCACAAGTGCGTTTGCAAAACGCTTGATGACTTCAGATGCTTTATCCAAACGCAGTTTTACCGCATCGGTCGGCTTATTATCTTTTGTTCCGCCACCTAAGACAATAATCGCTTGCGCTGCTTTAGGATGGTTATCGGTGTTAAAGTGCTGTTTTAAATAGCTGACAAAGACACAAAAACTTATTAACCAGACAAAAAATAGTAGCCAAACCAGCTGCCATAATTTTTTTAATGACGGCTGTGACGCCAAATAAAGTTGGATACGTTCCCAGTACACCGCATGGCCTAAAAAAATTAGCCCTATGCCCAATGGCACTAGGGTGCCAATATGAAAAACACGATTGGCCAGCAATAGCCCGCAGTCAACAACCAGTATCAATCCTGCAATCCCTAGACTGATTTGAATACTTTTTTTGCCGAACACTGAGGCATTGTCATTGCCGCTACTAAATTGAGTCAACATCGATTAATAATTTCCAAAAGTTGCTATTTGTTTTACTATATCGTTCATTCGATAATTGTAAGGGAAGTAGCGAGCTATCGCTATCTTTATCAAGGATGAAACATGATTTGGCTCATCACGGTTGCCAGTTTGTTGGGTTTTTTAGTGGTAAATACACTAGCAAATCAACCCTTGATGACAGGTTATGCGCTAGCCAGTTATGATGCAAAAATTTGGTATGTTTTATCAGTAGTACTGTTGATAGCGCTGCTAATCAATTTAGGTTTATACCATGGCTGCAAGCGTAAACAGCTAAAAAGAGCATTGCCAAACCCTGCATTCGCCTACCGTTTTGCCTTACCGTTATTATCAAGCTTTATCTTTTTGCTGACGCTCATGTTGAGCGCCAGTTATGGTTTATATCATTATAAGCGGTATGAAGACGCGTTATTGCCCTCAGCGCTCACAGTGGATGCCATCGTTGAATCCCATCAGATCAGCGATACGGTGAGCCAAATGAGCCCATTATCAAATGATACTGCCCTGATTGGCAATGGTTTCATCAAACAAATCCTGCAAGTCCGCGTTGATAAGGACGGTGATGCTGATGCATCGTCATCAACCCTTCAACCACCGCTAACGGCACTCATTACCGCTAATATCAAAGACAACCCTGATTGGGAAGCGACCTTGTCGCAGTTAAGACCTGGCATGCAGCTTAACGTAAAATTACAGCTTGAGCCCATTGCAAAGCCTAAGCCTACAAGCTTACCCAGCAATGCTAAACCGCTCATGCTAGGATTTGATGAAGCGCAATGGTTAAGGCAGCGTGGGGTGCAAGCAAAGGGAGTGATCATCGGTATTGAAAAAACGAGCCTACGGGAATTTAACCCATCCCATGTGAAAGAACGTATGGCTATTGCTATCGAACAATTGCGCTGGCAACTACGCCAAAAAATCCTCGCCAATTTGCATACAACCCTGCTGAAACAATCCACCTCTATAGTCAATGCTAAAAATAACGACATTGCTCAATCCACGTCTCAAAGTTCAAGTCAGAGCGCTATCCAAAGCCATGCAATCTTATTAGGACTGTTAACGGGTGATAAAAGCCTGATGGATAGCGACCTTAAGAATCGCTATCAAGTCACGGGGATTAGCCATTTATTGGCAATTTCAGGCCCGCATGTGTTGATGCTAGCTTCTATCGTATCCATTTTTTTATTATGGCTCGTTAAATGGCTTGCGCCCCAGTTGTTGGTCAAATTACCGAGTAGTTTGTTGGTGCTTTGGGTGAGTGTGGTGATGGCAGGGTTTTATGCGCTATTGGTGGGTTTTGAGATACCTGCCCAGCGGACATTTTGGATGCTGTTACTGCTCACGCTGTCGAAACAGTTATTGGTTAATTTTTCTGCTTATCGGCTGTTGGCTTGGGTTGCGCTAGGCATGACTTGGCTTGAGCCGATGTCTGTCGGGCAAGCAGGGTTTTGGTTATCCTTTGTGGCGGTGGTTTTACTGTTGAAATTTAGCGAGACAATAGGGACAGTTAGCGCCGTTGAAATTAAGGATGTTAGTCAGTTACTAGCGCCTACGGCACGCAGCGATGTGCTGAGTGGTTTTGTTAAAATCATAAGCCATCAATTCAAGGCGTTACTAAAGCTGCAAATTTGGCTGTTTATTTGGATGCTGCCCATCGTGATGTGGTTTTTTGGCAAAATATCGGTCATCGGCATTTTGGTAAACTTGCTAGCCGTACCATTTTTAGGCTTGGTGGTTGTACCCTTGGATATGTTGGCAGGCGTCGTTAGTTGGCTACCTATGGTGGGCGATTGGCTAAGCCAAATCATTTGGTCGATGCTAACAACCCTGCTCAATCTATTTCACTGTTTGCTCAACCAACTTATCGACACGGGTGTTGCCAAACAATCATTTTTCGCCTTGTCACAAACCCAGCTTGCCCTGTGTTTGTTAATTGCGCTATTGGGGTTGTTAAAAGGCTTGTTGCCTAGAATGCTGATGTTGCCACTGGCTATCCTATTGATATTATTGCCACTGCAGCAGCGCAGCTTAAGTAACAACAAACCGACTCTGGCAGTTGCTGATAACCCTAAACTGGTAATCAGTTTGTTAAAGAAAGGCGATGATAGCTGGCTTATTTTGTCGGACAATCAAGTAAAAGCCGCTCAGGCGGATAAACCCAATTTTTTGAAAACCAAACAAGCTATCCGTAATGTTGCGGCTGATGAAGAAATCAGTTCGCTGTTGAATCGTGATGTTTATCCGCTGTTGGCAAATCAGCAGGTTCACCAATTAACTGGGGTGATTAGTCAAACGCCCAGTGTCCGCGTCAATGAGCTGGTGCAACAACTTGCCACCAATGTACCTGTTCAAGCCTACTGGCTGGCAGGATATGATGTCGAACACAGCAGGCTTGATGTAACAGATAAGGCTGTATCTACAAGTTTTCGTGCGATTACACCCCGCAGTTGCCAAACCGCCCAACATTGGCAACAAGATGGCTTGGAAGTGACAGCAGTGTCGGGATGGCACTTGGATTTAGCCTTAACCGATGAGCAAAAGCTAGCGACCCAAACCTGTTATATTCACATCCGTTTTATGCCACCAACCAGCAAAACCTACGATGTGCTGATGTTGGCAGGTAATAGCGATATCCCCATGCAAATGACTGAAAAATTATGCACGGTATCGGCAACGCATTTACTGATCCAGCCCTATAATTTATCTATTAAACCATCGTGGCTAGCGTTGACAAAACCTTCCTTACTGCATGTGGTCACAGGCGCGTATAAGTCGCAAAAACTGGGCGAAGATAGCCAGTTATCGCTGACTAGTTGGTCAGTGGATAAGCCTGCCGCCCACCCGTTCGAAGTCCTGTATGCCGATCAACTGGGTGCGGTAATTTACACGCTCGCCCCAGATGATACGGACTGATGATTGACGATTTGGCTACAAGGCAGTGATTGTAATTTTGACCGCTTCCCCCTATCATGGGCGGTAAATTACCTATTGCAAAGGAACTTTTATGTCAGATAATTGGCCACCCGATCCCAACCAACCCTCACAGTCAAAGCCACCCGTTCATCAAAACCATACGCAAAACTTGCCACCCAATGCGCCATACGCAGGCCAAGAATGGCAATTGCTAGAAAAAACCCTCATGGCAAGCCTTGTGGAGCAGCGCCGTGCAAGACGCTGGGGTATTTTCTTTAAGCTTATCACCTTGGGCTATGTGCTACTATTTGGGGCGGTGGTAGCCAAAGGCTGTAGTGGCTCTGCCAAAAGTGGCATGAGTGATATCGATATGAGCAACCCGCATTTAGCCGTCGTCGATGTCAAAGGCGTCATCAGCAGCGACAATGAAGCCAATAGTCAAGCGGTGGGCGAGGCATTGACGGAAGCGTTTAACAACGACCAAGCGCAAGCGGTAGCATTACGCATCAACTCACCGGGTGGCTCGCCTGTACAATCCGATGAAATCTGGCAAACCATGACCGAATTGAGAAAAGCCCATCCTAACAAAAAACTGTATGCCGTTATCGAAGATATGGGTGCTTCAGGCGCGTATTATATCGCTTCTGCGGCAGATGAAATTTGGGTCAATCCCTCAAGCTTGGTCGGCTCAATCGGCGTGATTATGCCAAGCTACAATGTCCAAGGTTTGATGGATAAACTAGGCGTTAAAGATGGCACCATGACAGCCGGTGCGCACAAAGATATTTTAAGCATGAGTCGCCCGCTCTCCGATTTTGAGCGCCAACATGTACAAGGTGTCCTTGATAACACCCACGCCCATTTTATCAATGCTGTCAAACAAGGTCGCGGCAATCGCCTCAAAAACCCTGACGCCAATCAGCTTTTTTCCGGGTTGTTTTGGAGTGGTGAGCAAGCGATTAATCTCGGTTTGGCGGATAAAAAAGGCGGCATCAGCACCCTTGAGTCTCAGCTCAAACTAGACAATGTAGTGGAATATAATCCAGAAGACCCGGTGAAAAAAGTGTTTGGTAAATTTGCCAGCCAAATCGGCTATGGGTTTGGCGAAACGGTCTCCAAAGGCTTTACCAGCCAATTAACCCAAGCGGCTGCAAATGATAAAGGAATGCAATAACCATGTCATCTGAGACGAGCCAGTATCCGTTAGCCAATGGTTTGCCTTCTGCGCCAACGCTAGCGACAGGGACAGGGGGCATAATAGAGACAGCAGGAATAGGGCAAAAACCGCTAATACACTTTGCGCATGCCAATGGCATTCCATCACGTAGCTATCAATATCTGTTTGATTTGCTGAGTGATGAATTTGATATTGTCTATATTCCAGCGCTAGGCATTGACCCGCGTTATCCGGTTGATAATCATTGGCAAAAACTGACCCAACAAGTGATTGATAGCATCCAAGCGCACTTAAGCGCGCGCGGGCAAAACAAGGTCATCGGGCTAGGGCATTCGCTTGGCGCATTGTGCACACTGCAAGCCAGCTATGAGGCGCCCGAGCTCTTTAGCCAAGTGATTGCCTTAGACCCACCGCTCATTCATGGCTACTATTCGATGGCACTACATTGGGCAAAACGCTTCAGCCCACGGTTGGTAGATAGGCTCACGCCTGCAGGTCTATCAAGCCATCGCCGTGACACATGGCCAAGCCGTGAAGTCGCCTACGAGCATCTACGACATAAAGCATTCTATCGACACTTTGATGAGCGCTGTTTTAATGATTTTATTGGTTATGGCTTGACTGATACCGCAGATGGACAAGTGACGCTTACCATTCCAAAAGCGGTGGAAGTGGCGGTGTTTCGTACCAACCCCTCGCTATACTGGCAAAAACCTAACCATCCGCCGGCTGTTCCTGCCAAGCAAATAATTGGTAAAGATAGCCTGTTTTTCAAACGTGGGTTTCCTGCGCTGGTCAAACAGCGTATGGGCATTGATTTTGAAGTGCATGAAGGCGGACATATGTTTCCGCTAGAATACCCAGCCAGTACGGTTGAACGAATCAAAGCGCTTATTCACTCAGTCAATCATGATATCCAGTAATAACACAAATAGCCATTAAAGGGTTTAATTTGCAAAATTTATCATTACAGCCTAGCACCCCCATCTACGATTTGCCAAAGACCATTGTGCTATCCATGGTGTTATTGGTGGTGTTTTTTGCCAGTCAATTGATTGGCGTGGTGTTATTTGCACCATGGGTGCTACAAGATGCCGCAAATTTGGCTATCGCTGAAAAAGTGTTGCAGGGCAGTGAAAACGGCACGGTAATGAGTCTATCTCTAGGCTTTACCTTAGCCATGGTGCTCGGCTGCGTTTATTTGTTTATCCGATTTAAAAACAGCCGTATCAAAGATTATCTTGCCCTCAAGCCCTTTACTTGGTATCAGTTGTTACAATGTAGCGCGCTACTGATTGTGCTGAATGTTATCATCAATCTAGTTACCGTCTGGCTGGGTCGCGAGCCCATGATGTTTATGGACAATCTTGCTGAGTCCGCACATCCACGCTGGCTGCTTGTGCTGGCGATGGTGGTATTTGCGCCGATTTATGAAGAAGTGATATTTCGCGGGTTTATGTGGACAGGGCTTGCCAGCTCAAAGCTTGGTATGTGGGGCGCCAGTGTGCTAACCAGTATCCTATTTGCGGTGATTCATATGCAATACGGGGTGGTCGAGTTGTTGGGGATTTTTTGTCTAGCGATGTTATTTAGCTATGGGCGTATCATGTCAGGGTCACTGTTATTGCCTGTGGTGTTGCATATGATGAATAATGGCTTGGCGATGTGGCAGTATTTATACAGTTAGTCTTTTTTAGCTAACTTTTAACCCACATTCAACGCCAATACCGATTCACCCGCTTCACGAACTTGGGCGACCGAGAGGGATTTTTGCCCGCTAAGCGCCTGACGCCATTTACGACTGCCTGTCAATCCTTGGAACAAGCCCAAATAATGGCGCATAATGACCGTCAATGGTGTGCCTCGCGCGTCACTGGCTGCCAAAAAATCCAGTAATTGATAAAAAATATCCGCTCGGCTAGGTACTGGCTCGTCCCACAGCTGCATGGCTTCGGCTAGAATGTAAGGGTTGTGATAAGCTTCACGCCCAATCATCACACCATCGACTTTCGTCAGATGGGTTTTGATTTCATCAATAGTGGTGATACCGCCATTGATTTCCACAAATATATCGGGAAAATCCTGCTTTAAGCGGTACACATCCTCATAGCGAAGGGGCGGAATTTCACGATTTTGTTTAGGGCTTAAGCCTTGTAGCCAAGCGGTGCGCGCATGGACGATGACATGCTGACAACCTGCTTTTACCACATGATCTACAAAATCCGCCATAAACTCATAACTATCAAAATTATCAATGCCAATGCGATGCTTGACAGTGACGGGAATATCCACCGCATCACGCATGGCAGAGACAATATCTGCCACCAATTTGGGCTCTGCCATCAAGCAAGCCCCGATTTTGTAATGTTGTACCCGATCTGATGGGCAGCCGACATTTAGGTTGATTTCATCGTAACCGTAGTCTTGCCCGATTTTAGCACAGCGCGCCAATTCATCAGGATTTGAGCCGCCAAGCTGAAGCACCAAAGGATGTTCATTGGGATAAAATCGCAGCTGATAGTCTGTATCTCCCTGCAATATTGCCGAGGTACTGATCATTTCAGTATAAAGGTAAGTATAAGGATTGAATAATCGAGCAAAGTAACAATAATCGCGTGTACTCCAATCAATCATCGGTGCGGTGGACAATCGTTTATGCTGCATTGAGGTCATAGGCAGGGTTATAGGCAGTGTCATCGGCAAATATTCAAAAAAGTGGCTAATCTATAGCTAATCTGTCAAAGAAAGCACTAAAAAAAGCGATGGTAAAACAACTATCAGCGATGAAAAAACTCAAGAATTCATCAGCCGCTTATCTTCCATGCGATACAAACCATGCAAATTGGTCAACAACATACCCATGATAATGCCAATCACACAGACAAACACCAAATACAAGGCGCTTGAAAGCATTAATTTACGTGAAAAATAAACCAATAGCACAGGCAATAATGCGCCTGCCAATGCATACGCCACGTTATAGCTAAAGCTAATGCCACTTAGGCGTACACTCACTGGAAACAGACGCACACAAATACTTGGGACTAAGCCAATCACACCAGAGAAAAACCCTAAAATTGCATAGTTAATCAGTAGTAATTCGCTACTGTTTTTTAGTGAAACAAAGAAAACAACACTGGCAATGCTTAAAAATATACAGCCTAAAGTAAATACACGACCTGAATTAAAACGATCGGCAAAATAACCATAGGTTAACGCCCCCAATCCACCAAAGATAATACCCACTCCATTGGATATCATCATCAAACTGGTATCGACATCAAAAAACTGGATACCCAATATCGGCAAAAGCAAATAAATCGTCAAATAAACACTGGCGGTAAACCAGGACAAACCCAGCGTCATCACCGTACCATAACGGTATTTGATAATAGCTCGGCGTATCGGCAGACGTTTAACCAAGCGATTTTTAGACTTAGCCATCAGCCAAAGCGGGGTTTCTTCAAGCTTGGTTCGTAACAGCACCGCAAATAGCGTACCGATACTGGCGAGGACAAAAGGAATACGCCAGCCATACGATTGCATCTGGGCAGGGGTAAGCATATTTGATAAGGTGGAGCTTAAAATATTGCCCATCAAAGTCGACAAAATCAGTGCACTAATAAGACCGCCACACACTGATCCTAATTGACGCCGAGGCATATGCTCAGCAATATATACCCATGAAGCGGGTACCTCAGCCCCATAGCCAAAGCCTTGAATTAAACGCAATAATAGTATGAGAACAATCGCTGCCACACCAATATGATGATAGCTAGGCAAGCAGGCAATCACTAAACCAGACGCACCCACCAACAGCAAACTATACAGCAACACACGTTTTCTGCCATAGCGATCGCCGATATCACCCAATATCAAACCGCCTAGCGGTCTTGACATATAACCGGCTAAAATCAGCAGCAAAAAACAAATCGACTTTAACGACTCAGGCATATTATCTGGGAAAAAAGCTTGATTGATACTATCATTAAAATAAAAATAAATCGTAAAATCAAAGGAAGCAAAAAAAGCCCCAAAAATCGTTAAATACACCACGTTTTTTTCGTAGCGATTTAAATCCCTAATTTCTTCGTTGGCATCATGAAAAAATGGCATAGTTGACAATATTACCTAGAAGCTGGCTAAAGGTTTACAAGCTTTATAATCAATGGAAAAATAGGTTATTTAACGTGCTAAAAAATTAAATTCGTCACTATTCACATGACAAATTAAATCAATTGAAAAATTGAACAATAATTTGTCAAAACTGTAATAAATTTAATTATTTAAACAAATATTACAACCAAATGTCACAATTGAACAGTTGAGATATATTACTTTTTGAAACCGCATACTATAGTGATTTTGATACTATTTTTACTATCAAAAATGTGTGTTTTTTGTAATATAGCCGCTTACAATAAGCGCTTAAATGGCAAGGCAGAAAAAATCTTTAGCCAAAGTCCATTGACAAACGTCATATGCGGCTCTTTATCCAAGCTGATAAGCTTTTTATTGGTTTTATCATCATGGGTTTGCCATATCAGTTGTTCATTATCAGTGAGATTGACGCGGTAACTGACATTGAGCATAGAATTATCAAACGTATTATGAAAGGATTTGGCAAGCGCTTTATCTTCAATCAGCACACCAAGCTCGGTATTGATATTGGCAGAGCGCGGATCCACATTGTAAGAACCGATAAAAGTGTATTTGTCATCCACCGCAAAGGCTTTGGTATGCAAACTGGTGCTGTATTTACTGCGATATAAGCTACGTTTTTTGCGGCGAAAGTCTGCATCGGCAGAGGATTTTAACTCATACAGTCCAATTCCCGCTTTGAGCATCGGCACGCGTGCTACGTTATACCCGGAATGTACGATAGGCACATCGGTTGATTCATACGAGTTGGTAAAAATATTGATTTTTACCCCGTTTTCCATGAGTTTGCTTAGTTGCAGTACGCCCAAGTCAGTGGGCACAAAATACGATGAGACAATGGTCAATTGCTGTTTTGGGGTGCCAATACGGGCACGAAGCTTGGATACCAATCGGCTATCTTTATCATCTTGATTAAGCAGTTTTTTGACATCATCTGCCAAAAATTCCATTGGTTGCCAACGAAATGGGATTTTTTTGTTATACAGTTGTTTATCGACTATTGCGCCATTTTGTACCCGATAAAGTTGCGAGCTTTTATGCAGATGAGACTGGCTGTTGACCGGTGCAATCGCAGTCAAAGTCCCCAAAAATGGCTCATCGCTTTTATTACGATCGGGGTTTTTTGAGGGTTTGACCAAACGCTCGATATCATACGATAGAGGACTATCCCAATAATCTTCAAAACTATCATTGATTTGGTTGACCACTTTGCCGGCAAGCAAAACATCCAAATCAGCAAACTCAGCGATGCTATCTTTACGCAGATATTCATCGCCAATATTGCGCCCACCAATGATGGATAACTGGCGGTCAAAGGTCATGCTTTTATTGTGCATGCGGCGTTGGTAGCGGGGCAGTGCTACCACAAAATTGGCGGGGGTAAAGCTGCGCACCATTTTGGGGTTAATCAATCGCACTTGGATATTAGGATGTGCAGCAAAGGCAAGCAGCTGTTGGTCAAGTTCCGGATTGGTGTTCAAATCATCGAGTAACAGCCGTACTTTGACACCCCGATTGGCGGCTTGGTACAAGTCTTTAAGCATCAATTGCCCTGCTGCATCGTTGTGCCAAATATAGTATTGGATATCGATGGTTTGCTGAGCCATTTCAGTCAAAATACTGCGTGAAGCAAACGCATCACTGCTATCAATCAGCGGATAATAACCGGAAAATTTGCTCGGTGAGGGGTTTTTGCTGGCACTGATACGGCTGATTAAATATTGACCTTGTATACGCGATTTTTCGGAAAATTTTTGCGCACCTGGCAGCTGCGTTGATACAGTTGGTGTAGCGGCGATATGAGGGTTGCTCGGCAGCATTTGACAACCGGTAAGTGGCGTAAGTAGCAGCGTAAGTAGCAATGGCAAGCAAAACGTCACAATTTTGGTGGTAAATTTTTGCGATGCTAGTCTGACAAAGCCAACAGATACCGAATAAAATGCTGCTACCAAAGCCTCAATCCTTTTAAAAAATCACTAATTAACGTGGCACTCACCTAAGAAAAGTTGGTTGTCATGGCGTTTTTGCGTAAAATACTGACTTGAAAGCCACCGTCAAATCCAACTTATGCTATCATAATTTATTTGATGCACAAAAGATGTAACATTATGACCCAATTAGACCCCAACTGGCAAAGTGATGCACTTGATTTAAGCCTAGAGTATGCCGACCAAACCATCGCCGTGCGCGGCGGTTATCACCGTACCGATGAAGGCGAACATAACGAAGCGATTTTTACCACCAGCTCCTACGTATACAAAAATGCCGCCGATGCCGCCGATCATTTTAATGGTAATAAAAAAGGCAATGTTTATTCTCGCCATACCAATCCGACCGTGCGCGCTTTTGAGCGTAGATTGGCAGCTTTAGAGGAAGGCGAGCGCTGCGTTGCAACCGCATCAGGCATGGGCGCGATTTTGACCATGTGTTTGGCGTACTTGCAAGCCGGTGATCATCTGCTAGCAGCCAAGCAATTATTTGGCTCATCCGTCGCCCTGTTTGATACCTACTTTAAAGCGTTTGGCGTTGAGGTGAGTTATGTCGACTGCTTTGACAATGACGCTTGGCAAAACGCGATGCAACCAAATACCAAGGTGCTGTACTGCGAAAGCCCTTCCAATCCTTTGGCGCAAATTGCCGATTTAAGCTTTTTATCAAGGCTCGCGCATGACCACGATGCGCTATTAATCGTCGATAACTGCTTTGCAACCCCCGCTATTCAAAAACCTTTAATGTTGGGTGCGGATGTGGTATTGCATTCCGCCAGTAAATATATTGACGGTCAAGGTCGTGTGCTAGGCGGTGCACTGGTCGGTAACAATGAATTGATGGAAAAAGCCTTTGGGGTAGTGCGTACCGGTGGGATTAGTCTATCGCCATTTAATGCGTGGGTGTTGCTAAAGGGTCTAGAAACCTTGTCACTGCGTATGAAAGCCCACTGCGAAAATGCCAATCAAATCGCTAAATTTTTGCACAATCACCCAAAAGTCAGCAAAGTGCATTTTTCAGGCTTGCCCGATCACCCATCCCATGACATCGCCAAACGCCAACACACCGCACTCAAAAATGTGCAAGGCGGTGCGTTTGGCGCCATTATTGGCTTTGAGGTGGCTGACCAAGCGGCAGCCTGGCATGTTATCGATAGTACCAACATGATTTCGATTACCAATAACCTAGGCGACGCCAAAAGCACCATTACCCATCCTGCGACGACGACCCATTTTCGCATGACATCTGAAGCAAGAATCGAGGCAGGCGTGAGCGAAGGCTTAATTCGCTTCTCAGTGGGGCTTGAAGATGTCGATGATATTATCGCTGATTTAAAACGCGGTTTGGATACACTCGCCTGATATAAAGCCAAAACCCATTAGACAGAACTCAAAAGCCAATAGCAAAATTTACTGGCTTTTTTATTGCGCTTTTTTATTTCAGCGCCTTGACCAACAACGGCAATATTTTCCCCGCGTTGTCAGGTAATACGATGTCAACCGCTGTGGTGTGGGTCGGATTGGGATTAATCTCGATGACGGTTGCGCCCTGTTGTTTTGCCAAATCAATCAAGCCCGCCGCAGGATAGACCACGCTTGATGTGCCGATACTCACCAATACCTCACAATTGAGCGTTGCCGTTTCTGCCGTTTGCCAAGCGTCCTGCGGCAACATCTCGCCAAACCACACAATATCAGGGCGAATCAAACCGCCGCATTCACAATGTTTCAATACCGTATCCGTCACAGCAATGGCTTTGTCATACGGCTTGCCGCAATCATGACAACGATTTTTGGCTAAATTCCCGTGCAGTTTTGCCACCGTGGCACCGCCTTGCTCATGCAGATTGTCGACATTTTGGCTAAATAGCGTCCAAGTTTTGCCTTGCTGCTTTGCCAATGCTTGCCATTCACCTAAAGCAAAATGGGCAGGATTGGGCTGTTTATCGGCGATTTGTCCACGCCACCATTGGTGCCATTGCCACACCAGTTCAGGCTCCTTTTCAAACGCTTGAACACTCACCAGATATTCGGCTTGGTATTGTTGCCACAGTCCGGTAAGTTTATCCCGAAAAGTCGAAATGCCACTTTCAGCCGAGACACCTGCCCCCGTCAGGATGGCAATATTTTGGGCGCATTTAATAACATCAGCGGCTTTATAGAGAGCGACCTCTAGCGATGCAGGTGTAGTTGTTGTCATAGTAATAGTCATAGTTTTTTTCTGTTAATGCATTTATGTGAGTGATGGTATCTTAGCATTTTTAGGTTAACAATTTTAGGTTAGCAGTTTTAGGTTAACAGTTGTATGTTAAAAATTTGGGCTAACGATTAGCAATAGACAGTTTGCGGTCAAATTCGCTACAATGAACCACCAACATTAGAAACAAACAGGAACACTCATGAACTTACAAGCCCTCATGCAACAAGCGCAAATGATGCAAAAACAAGTCGAAAAAAACGTTGAAAACGCCAAGAAAAAACTGGCAGAAAAAGAAGTGCATGCCGAAGCGGGTAGTGGCTTGGTGAAAGTCACCATGAATGGTCGCCATGTGGTCAAACGTTTATCAATCGATCCAAGCCTACTGCAAGACGACCCTGATATGATTGAAGATTTGATTGCGGCTGCTATCAATGATGCCGTGCGTCAGGCCGATGAACTACACGAGACTGAAATGGCGAATGCCACCAATGGCATGGGGTTGCCACCAGGCATGAATGGTTTATTCTAAACCCACTAGGGCTATACTAGGCTTATAAAGTAGCGCTATAAAATAGTGGAAAATTGCCTTGCGATTAGGCAGTCAAACCCCCATAAAAAGCTGATAATTGACTGTCAGCTTTTTTATTTTTTATCATGTTTATAAGAATGCGCCTATGCTAACGCCAAAATTTGATGAACTTGTAAAACAACTCAAAGTACTGCCCGGGGTAGGACCCAAATCTGCCCAGCGCATGGCATTGCACTTGCTTAGCTATAAACGCCCGCAAGGTCAAGCACTAGGCGAAGCCTTGATTGTGGCGATGCATGATATCAAGCAATGCCAAGTATGCCGTGGTTTATCAGATGAGGATATTTGCCCGATATGTAGCGATCCGCGCCGCAATGAGCGCGTACTTTGTATCGTAGAGACGGCAGCAGACATGATGGCAATCGAGCAAACCGCTGGGTTTAACGGTAAATACTTTGTGCTTGGCGGGCATTTATCACCCATTGATGGCATTGGGGTGGAGCAGCTCGGCATCAATCAGCTGATTGAGCTGTTAAAGCAACACCAAGCCGTGCAAACCCCGGTGGAAGAAATCATCTTGGCGACCAGTACCACTGTAGAAGGGCAAACCACCGCGCATTTTATCAGTGAAGCGGTCAAGCCTTACGTCACTCATATCAGCCGGATTGCTCAAGGGATTCCGATGGGCGGCGAGCTTGAGTATTTAGATAGCATGACACTGGGTCAAGCCCTGCAAAATCGTGGACGGTTATAAAATCTTTTCATCAGTTTGACAAGACAAAATCCTAGATTCATCATAAAATACGCTTAAATTATCCGTCCACAAGACCCAAGTTATGCTCATCCAAAATCCGTTAAGCCCAGCCCAATTACAACAACTTCATGACTTGCCAATCCATTGGGTGAAAACTCAGGATGCGCTTTTTGCCCTGCTCGATGACCTAGAGCAAGTCGATACCATTGCGTTAGACACTGAGTTTATTAAGCGCGACACTTTTTTTCCTATTCTTGCGCTGATTCAAATCAATACAGGCAAAGCGATTTATTTAATTGACGCGCCCAAGCTGTATTTAGAAGAATTTTGGGAAGTGTTAGCGGATATACCCACCGTGGTGTTACATGCGTGTGGCGAAGATTTGGGGATTTATTACTTACTCTCCAACTTGCCTGCGCTGCGCAATGTGTTTGATACCCAAATTGGTTTAGGTTTTTTGACCGGTGAAAATTCGCTTGGCTATCAAAAATCGCTGCAAGAAACCATTGCTGTGCATGTGGATAAAGGTGAGAGCCAATCGGATTGGTTGCAGCGCCCATTAACGCCTGAGCAAGAAAGCTATGCGGTAGACGATGTGCGTTATTTATTGCCGATGTTTGTGGCCATCAAAACACAGTTGATCGAGCAAGGTTTATGGCAATATGCGGTTGAAGACTGCCAAAGCTATACCCAAGAAATTTTTGCCAACTTTAGCACGCCTGATAATGCCTTGTACTTGAGTGTGGCTGATTACCGAGATAATCGCGAGCAACTCGCCATGCTGCAAACTCTGTGCGAATGGCGCGAACAACTTGCCAAATCAATCAATAGACCACGCACTTTTATCCTGCGCCCGCAGGCGCTCCGTGAAATCGTCGAAAAACCGCCTTTTAGTATGAAGCAGTTAGGTTTTACCAGTATCAAGCCCAATGTGATTCGCATGTATGGGCAAGAGATTTTGACGCTGATTGATAAGGTACGTAAAGAAGATGATGCGTCCTATCCAGCTCTATTGCCTTTGCCGTATCGCAGTCTGTCTAGCGATGTGCAAAAACAACTGGAAAAAGCGATTAAACAGCATGGGCAAACCCTGTCAATTGATGAGACAGTATTGATGCGAAAAAAATGGCTGTCAGAGCTGTATGCTTATGCTGTCGCAGCAGAAAAACCGGCATTAAGCCCTTGGCTGAGTGGCTGGCGCAAAGCGTGGATTATGGCAGAGATTTTACCCATTTTAGATACGGTGATTGCCAATAACTCGCCATCTAGCGACCATGAAACAACCGCTGAATAAATAAAAAAATCCCACCGCTGAGTGGGATTTTTTACTACTAAATGGCTTAAAAATAAACAGGTTAAAAATAAACAGGTTAAAAAGAACCCAGCATGGTACCCAAAGCAATCACCACCGTCACCGCAATCAGCGGAATTGCCATCGTCACCATGGCGACATCTTTATAAGATTGCTTGTGAGTCAAATGGCAAATGGCAAATAACGTAATCACCGCACCACTATGGGGTAGCGTGTCTAAGCCACCTGCTGCCATCACCGCGACCCGATGCAATAATTCAGGATCGATGCCATGCGCCACCGCCTGCGCCAAATATTCTTTGCCTAAAATGGGCAGTGCGATACTCAAGCCGCCAGAAGAAGAACCGGTGATGCCCGCTAAGGTGGTCATAGTCACAGCTTCTGAGATTAATGGGTTATTGGGCGACAGATTTAACACGCTATCTCGTAACACCGCAAAACCCGCCAATGTCGCAATCACCGCACCATAACCGACTTCTGAGCCTGTATTAAAAATAGGCAACATAGAGCTATAAGTGCCTTTATTAAGACTGTGTTGCAAGTTCGTCCATTTGCCCAAACGCAGCACAATCAAGGCAATAATTGCGGTGACTAAAGCGATAATGATTGACCAAAGTCCCAAAGCGCCCTTGATATCCAAGTCTTTAAATTGCGCTTGCAGTGCAGAAAAATCCATACTCGGAAAAACCGCATACGTTAACAAGGCATTTATGCCGATGACCAATACCAAAGGAATCATCGCCACCATAAAAGAGGTGTGATGGGGGTCTAAGTTATCAGCGTGCAGCTCATCATCTTCATGAATACCATATCCCTCGCCAGCCGTTTTGGCGCTATGGGCGCGTCGCTGCAGCCACAGCATGCCCAAGCCAAACATCACAAGCGAACCAATAATACCCAGTATGGGTGCGGCAAAGGCATTGGTACCGTAATAGGGAATGGGAATGGCGTTTTGGATGGCCGGTGTCCCGGGTAACGCCGTCATGGTAAAGGTAAATGACCCTAACGCAATCGCCGCTGGAATTAGCCTTTTTGGCACCCCTGCTGCCTTGAACAAATCTTTAGCAATCGGATAAATGGCAAAAGCCACCACAAACAGCGACACACCGCCATAGGTTAAAATCGCACAGACCAAAACCACAGCCAGTATGGCTTTATTCGCGCCTAATTTACTAACCACCGTTCTGGCAATCGCTGTGGCAGCCCCAGAATCTGCCATCAGCTGACCAAACACCGCCCCGAGCAAAAATATGGGAAAAAACTTCAATAAAAAGCCACTTAACGCTTTCATAAAAACGGTGGTATAGATAGGTAGTGAGCTTAGAATATCGCCTGATAGCGCCACCGCTAGGGTGGCCATCAAGGGTGCTAAAATTAATACAGAATAGCCGCGATAGGCAAAATACATTAATAGAAAGAGCGAAATAATAATCGCAATGGTACTAAACATAATGTCATCCTTGACTTATGATGGGTTTAAAGTCACGCGTGGTGATTACAATTTTTTTGAGTCCCCTGCATCATAGCAGAATTCTTTTGGCTCGCAATTGGCTTTATAGCAAAAAGCCACACATTTTTGCATGGCTTTTGTAAAAAATACGGTAAGTGTTGATTGATGTTTATTCCGCGATTTCACCATTCTCATAGCTTGAGATATCGGGACAAGAACAGATTAAATTTTTGTCGCCATACACATCATCGATACGGCTCACCGATGGCCAAAACTTATTGTCACGTACATAGGCGAGTGGATAGGCGGCTTCTTCACGGCTGTATGGACGATCCCAGTCACCGGTCACTACTTGTGCGGTGTGTGGTGCGTTCACTAGCGGGTTGTTATCTGCTGGCCAGTCGCCGTTTTTAACTTTCATCGCCTCAGCTTTGATTTGAATTAAGGCTGAGATAAAGCGGTCTAGCTCTTCTTTGCTTTCTGACTCAGTCGGCTCAATCATCAAAGTACCTGCTACGGGGAAAGACATGGTTGGCGCATGAAAACCATAATCCATTAAGCGTTTGGCGATATCAACTTCGGTGATACCTGTTTCGGCTTTTAGTGGGCGGATGTCAATGATACATTCATGGGCGACGCGACCGTTTTCACCACTATAAAGCACGGGGTAATGGTCTTTTAATTTCATAGCCGTGTAATTGGCATTTAATAGCGCAGCTTCTGTCGCTTGCACCAAGCCATCACGACCCATCATGGTGATATACATCCATGAGATAGGCAAGATGCTGGCTGAACCAAACGGGGCAGCCGATACCGCACTCATGCCATCTTGGGCATTGGGTACCGCAGATACGACATGATTGGCAATAAAAGGCGCCAAATGTGATTTCATGCCGATAGGACCCATACCAGGACCGCCGCCGCCGTGTGGAATACAGAAGGTTTTGTGCAAATTCATGTGTAGGACATCAGCACCGACATCCGCAGGCTGCATCATGCTGACTTGCGCGTTCATGTTAGCGCCATCCATATACACTTGACCGCCGTGTTGATGAATCAAGTCACAGATATCACGGATACCTTCTTCAAACACACCGTGCGTCGAAGGGTAGGTAATCATCAAGGCGCCCAGATTGTCGCTGTATTTTTCCGCTTTTTCAGTCAAGTCGGCAATATCAACATTACCACGCTCATCGGTGGCTACTACGACGACTTCCATCCCCATCATTTGTGCTGTGGCAGGATTGGTACCGTGAGCGGAGCGCGGAATCAGACAGATATGACGATTGGGTTGACCTAAGCTTTCATGATAACGACGAATCGCCAATAGTCCTGCGTACTCGCCTGAAGCGCCTGAATTTGGCTGCATAGAGATAGCGTCAAACCCTGTGATGGCTTTGAGTTGCTCTTGCAAGCCTTCAATCATTTCAATATAGCCGCCCACTTGTTCACGTGGCGCAAATGGATGCACATTGGCAAATTCATTCCAAGTAATCGGTAGCATTTCGCTAGTGGCGTTAAGTTTCATGGTACAGCTACCCAGCGAAATCATACTATGATTCATCGCCAAGTCTTTGTTTTCTAGCTTTTTCAAATAACGCAGCATTTCATGTTCGGTGTGATAACGATTAAACACAGGATGAGTTAAAATCGCATCGGTACGTAGCAGTGACGCTGGCAAAGACAAGCTGATATCATCAGATAATTGAGCGGCTACGCCTGTGAATAACTGCGTGAGTACACCAAAATCCGCTGCGTCACTGGTTTCATTAAAGGCAATCGCGATATGGTTATCGTCTACTTTGCGCAGGTTATAGCCGATATTAAGGGCGTTTTGATAGATTTGCTCAGTTTGACCATCGGTATTGACCAACACGGTATCAAAAAACTGCTCATGCACAATCGACATACCAGCTTGTTTGATGGCTTGGGCAAAAGCGCTTGCCAACGCATGAATGCGGGTGGCGATACGTTTCACGCCTTCAGGACCATGATACACCGCATACATCCCTGCCAGATTGGCTAGCAACACTTGCGATGTACAAATATTTGAGTTGGCTTTTTCGCGGCGGATATGTTGCTCACGGGTTTGTAGTGCCATACGCAAGGCTTGTTTACCTTGGGCATCCACTGATACGCCAATGATACGACCTGGGGCAGAACGCTTGGCACTGTCTTTAAAGGCAAAATAAGCCGCGTGTGGACCACCAAAGCCCATCGGCACACCAAAACGCTGGGTGTTACCCAGTGCCACATCCGCACCCATGCTACCCGGTGATTTAAGAAGTACCAGACTCATTACATCCGCAGCAACGATTGTCTGCGTGCCTTTGGCTTTGACTGCACTGATGATATCAGTTAAATCAACCACATCGCCTTGCGCGCCCACGTACTGGAAAATTGCGCCAAAGAAATCGCCATTCTTGGCAACGTCAAAATCACCGACCACTATCTCCCAACCAAAATACTTGGCGCGGGTTTTGATGACATCTAAGGTTTGAGGGTAGATACGGCTATCAACAAAAAATTGGTTAGATTTACTTTTACCCACACGCTTTGCCATTGCCATCGCTTCAGCCGCCGCCGTCGCTTCATCAAGCAAACTTGCGCCCGCCAATTCAAGACCTGATAAGTCAATACAAACTTGTTGGAAGTTAAGTAAAGCCTCTAAACGACCCTGAGCAATCTCCGCTTGATAAGGGGTATAAGCTGTGTACCAGCCTGGGTTTTCAAGCACATTGCGCGCAATGACTGCAGGTAGGCGAGTCGGATAATAGCCTAAGCCAATATAGCTTTTATTGACCTTGATTTTATCCGCCAACCCGCGCAACTTTGCCAAGGCATCATGCTCAGTCATACTCAGGGGTAAATCTAACTCTTTGCTAAGACGTACCGAAGCTGGCACCGTCTGTTCAATAAAGCTTGCCATGCTGTCAGCGCCGACGGCTTTTAGCATTGCTTCTTTTTCATCTTGGCTAATACCAACATGACGATGAATAAATTCTGATGATTGGAATAAATCAGCAAATGATTGAAAAGACGGTTGACTCATTCAAGTTTCCTTTAGCGTCTGATAAAACATTGAAAAAAAATAGCAGGTTTTGCCATGGTTACCATGACAAACATCGGTTGAATGGATAAAAATCACACTTTAATGATAAAGCGCTCACGCTCAAAACGGTATTGCTCACTATAGATACCACGCTCATCACGCTCACCGGCAGCAATCACCATACAAATATGCTGGTCTTCATTGAGGTCAAGCAATTTTTTGAGTTGCGGCTCATCAAATCCTCCCATGGGGCAACTATCAAAACCGTGGGCACGCAAGGCGAGCATCAAATTCTCGGCAGCCAGTGACGTGCTAATGAGCGCCCAGTTTTTGAGATCGTCAGCATCATAGATGGGGTCAACCATCGCACCTCTGACTTTGCGAGTGGCTTGCGTTAGCGCCCACTTGGCAGGGGTGAACACATTCATCACACCGCGCGTCATGGTCAGCGGAATAAGTTTGCCATAATAATCTTGCACGGATTTTGGTACAGGTTTGACAGGAAAATACTTGATATTGTCTTTGGCATGTTGACGCCAAGTGTCAGTACGAGCGACCACAACAATCAGCTTATTGGCGGTTTTTGCTGCATTTTGGCTCATACAATAGGTCACAGTTTTTTGGCGTTTTTCTTCGGATTCAATCACAAAAAATTGCCAAGGCTGTAAATTACTTGAGCTAGGCGCTAACATCGCCATATCGAGACAGGCGTTTAGCACCTCATCACTGATGGGCGTTTTGGTAAAGCGTCGTACCGAACGGCGAGTGCTCACAACCTCATAAAAACTGGCTTGTTTTGGGTCAGCAAGCGGGGTAAGTGTTGACATAGCAGCTCTCAAGTTAACAAAATAAAGGATGCGTTACAGTTAATTGATAGGATAACAGGCTAAGGTAATCAAGCGAGTACCTTAGCTAGAGTCTATAAAAAAGACGAGATAAAAACTATGAGATAAAGATAATTAAATGCTATCTTGGTACTCGTCTGCGTCCATCAAGCCTTGGTAATCATCGGCATTGTCTGGTTTGATTTTAAAGAACCAACCTTCGCCATAAGGGTCTTCATTAATGGTTTCTGGGGCATCTACCAAGGCTTCATTCACCGCTAGGATTTCACCAGCGATGGGCGCGTATACATCCGAGGCAGCTTTCACCGATTCGACCACGGCAATTTCAGCATCCACCTCAACGTGTTCGCCCACTTCAGGCAATTCAACATACACGATGTCACCGAGCAAATCTTGGGCGTGGTGAGTAATACCAACGGTGATAGTGCCGTCTTCTTCTTGGCGTAACCATTCATGACTAGCCACATATTTTAAATCTGCTGGAATATTGCTCATAACTATTTTCCTCAAAGCGAAAGTAGGGGTGAAAATAAAAGGCTGTTAGCCAAGCAGTCGCACTTGGCGCCTTTTTACTAACCAGTTTTAAAAAGCTTTATAATTCAAAGGTTTAATAATTTAAAAAGCTTAGTAATTTAACAAACTGAGTAACAAAAATTTGGTCGATACAAAGTATATCGACCAAACTTAAAATAACTTAGCGGTTTAACCCATTCAACAAGTGAATCAGATTAAATAGCATTACACACAAAGTTATAATCACGACCTTGTGAGGTCACGGTTAACGCACCTTCTGCACCTTTAACGCCCCAATCATACACAGTAGTTTTGGTTGCATTTGACAAGGTATAGCGGTTACCCGAACCTGAGACATCTTGTTTTAACACCATCGCCGCTTGGTTTAGACCGAGCATTGGCGAAGTGATTTTTAAATTAGCAACATTGCTACCGTTTTCTTGACCGTAGAATGCCACAACTTCAGTGTTGTTGTCACACTTAAAGGTTTGTGAATTTGCTTGAACTGCCAACACTTGTGATGGACTGGGCTGTGCAACTTGGGTTGAGGTACAGGCCGCCAAGCTTGCCAAAAACGGTACAACAAACAGTAATTTTTTCATGATTTTACCTTCTAAGTATGATGAATTTATTATGAGTTTTTCAAATTACGCTGACTAATTATTTGAATGTTGTTCATTAATAAGCGTTAAATCCATCATAACACGATAAAATCCTAGTTGAATTGTTTGTTGCCATTTCTAACAAACGGTAACGAAATGATACGTACTGGCGTCGGTGTGCCCCGCAAATCAACGGTGGCTGCTGTATCCGTCGTCTTTGGAATACGGGCAATCGCAATCGATTGTTTTAGGCTTGGGCTAAAAGTGCCGCTGGTGATTACCCCAGTTTTGCCATTGTCTAGCGTGACCGTCATGCCTTCACGCAGTACCCCACGTGACTCTAGCACTAAGCCTACTTGCATGACGTCATTACCCTCAGCAATCGCTTGGTCTTGTTTGGCTTGCATAGCTTGACGACCCACAAAATCCCGATCGTCTTTTACCGCTAACGTCCATGCCATACCGCATTCATACGGATTGATGGTTTCATCCATTTCATGACCATACAAATTCATACCCGCTTCAAGACGTAATGTATCACGGGCACCTAATCCTGCTGGGGCGATGCCATGGTCTTTAAGTAAGGTAAAAAACGCTGAGGCTTGCGCTTGTGGCAAAATAACTTCAACGCCGTCTTCACCCGTATAACCGGTACGCGCCACAAACCAATCTGCGCCTTCAATGTCGGTCAAATCTTTGCCCACAAATGGTTTTAATGTAGCTAGGCTATCTGCCCAATTTGGTTTGGCTTGGCTCAGTTTATGCAAGGCATTAGGGCCTTGTACCGCAAGCATAGCAAGTTCTGGGCGCTCGGTAATGGTGACAGCAAAGTCTTTGGCGACTTTGTCAAACTGTGCCAAATCTTTATCACGGGTGGCGGCATTTGATACAATACGATACTCGGTCTCTGCATCGTTCATCCGGTAAACGATTAAGTCATCAATCACACCGCCGTTTTCATTTAGCATGGCAGAATAAAGCGCTTTACCGACAAATTTGAGTTTGGCGACATCATTGGCAAGCAGTTTTTGCAGCCAAGCTTTGGCGTCTTTGCCGGCGATGTCAGTCACGACCATATGTGACACGTCAAACATGCCCGCATCCGTACGCACAACGTCATGTTCTTGAATCTGTGAGCCATAATGGATAGGCAATTCCCAACCAGAGAAGTCAACGATTTTGCCGTTGCTATCGATATGGGATTGATAAAAAGGGGTGCGGTTTAAAGGCTTGTCTGTGGCTGACATGGCAAATCCTTGAGTGGGTAAAAATCAAATAACGGCTTGATGGTTTATTTGATGGTTTAATAGCGTGGGATAAAACGCTAAAGCCAAACATCGCACATCAATAGAGCACTAAAACTAATCCAACCTGATGTCGGTAGCTATCAGCCCTATCTGTCCTGTTACCTGAGATTTTCAATCGACTTGTCAGCTTCTTACTTTAGTATAGATAGACAAGTCAATCTTTTCCCCTTCGGTGGTATTGCAAAGCAATACACTCTCCAGATTTGTTATATTTTGATGCAGTGCATACGCCACTGCCAAAAATTACGATTCCAGTCCTTTTACCTGAGCGATTATAGGGTCTTTACGCCTTCGGTGATGGTTTTGGTATTTCATAATTTGATGAAAAACAAAACAACATTCTCTCCTGAAATCTTCGGTTATTATGCTGGGTTTTTAACTTTTTGACAAGCAAATTTGCACAGATTTTATGACCGCCTGATGTTTTGGCAATACTGCATTATGAGCATTATTGTGTTATAGCAAATAAAGCCAAAAGCAAGTATGATTAAAGCCACTGATGAACATGAAACTTTAAGTATTTAAATAAAGTTAAAGTGTTTAAATAAAGTGCTTAAATAATTTTTGTGGTTTTGGGTTAAAATGTTGCGCGCTGACCCCATTAAAAGCAGAATAATTTAGCCTTTAACATTTTGAATATCTTTGAATATTAACCCCAAATCCCAAAAGTTGTTACCAAAAGCTATTAAAAGTTACTATAAACGTCAGTGCTAACCTCGCTGAGTGAAAATTGGCTGATTAAGAACTGGTAGATGAGTTGGGTTGTTAGCTTATAAAGATGGCATGATAAAAGGAATAAAATAACGATGGACTTCATGAATATTTCGTTGATAGGCATTTTAACCAGTTTAGCCATGGGGGGTACGTTGCCCGACAATAGCAAAACCCAACAGCAAGTGTCGCAAGTGTCGACTCATATTTTGCCAAATATCGCAGGACAGTGGCAGCTGCGACTTGATAAAACCGACGCTGCGCAGCCAAGTTGCCAAGAGCGGTATAATTTTGGGCGTGATCAACAATTTATCGGTTCAAGCGGTCAGGAATTTACGTACGGCAAATATTTGTACGCTGACACAGGGGATGGCTTACCTGCACTAGCGATTCAGACCCAATACGATAACAATGCAACAGACTGTTCTGGCAATCGCGTTGACCAGACCGGCGATATTTTGGTTGCTTATGTAAAACAGCAAGGCGAGCAAATGCAGTGGTGCAAGGACAGTAAAGGCACCCGATGTGATATGACATTGTACCGTGTGTTGCCCTAAATTTTTTTACTTTTTCTCTCTACATCCCATAGCATTTGCAAGATTTGCCAGTGCTATTATTCCTGTTAAAACTTGCAACTAGTGTCAAATAATTATGATTCCACCTTTTTCAAGTGCCAATTCGCAGCAACGTCTGATTAGTCCGATGGGGCGCTCAGAAGACCAAAATGACAATAATATCCGTCCAGCCTTACTCGCTGAATATATCGGTCAGCCTGTGGTCAAAGAACAAATGGGCGTGTTTATCAACGCGGCATTATCGAGAAAAGAAGCGCTCGACCATACCTTAATATTTGGACCGCCTGGACTGGGTAAAACCACACTCGCCAACATTATCGCCCGTGAGATGGGCGGGAATTTGCGCTCGACGTCTGGTCCTGTGCTTGAACGCGCGGGTGATTTGGCAGCGATGCTGACCAATTTAGAGCCTGGTGATGTGCTCTTTATTGATGAGATTCACCGTTTAAGCCCGATGATTGAAGAAATCTTGTATCCTGCGATGGAAGATTTTCAGCTTGATATTATGATTGGCGAAGGACCTGCTGCACGCTCCATAAAGCTTGATTTGCCGCCTTTTACTTTGGTGGCTGCGACCACCCGAGCAGGATTATTGACCTCGCCACTGCGTGACCGTTTTGGTATTGTACAGCGATTAGAGTTTTATAATGTGGAGGACTTAACGACCATTGTCACAAGATCGGCTGGATTGCTTAACGTGCCTATGACCAAAGAAGGGGCAGTCGAAGTCGCTAGACGTTCGCGCGGTACACCGCGTATTGCCAATCGGTTGCTACGCCGCGTACGTGACTATGCCCAAGTTAAAGGCGATGGCACCGTCACCGCTGAAATTGCGCATAGCGCACTCGATATGCTCGCAGTTGATAAACGCGGGCTTGATAATCTTGATAGACGTTATCTTGAGATGTTAGAAGAGCGTTTTAATGGCGGACCTGCGGGGGTTGAGTCGATTGCGGCGGCTTTGGCAGAAGATAGAGGCACGCTTGAAGATGTGATTGAGCCGTATCTGATTCAGCAAGGTTATATCGTACGCACCGCACGGGGGCGGATGTTGACTTAATCTTTTGAATTTTTTAGTGAAAAACAAAAACCCCTTACATTGTGTAAGGGGTTTTTGTTTTTCAAAGATTAATAGACCAATTATTAATTGTTAGCTGAGAATGAGCAATAAGGCAGCATTGTAGAACTGACTAAAGTACCAAATGGACTTAGGGTATTAGAACGAATACCTTTATTGTCTTCAGTAATCACATCGTCATCAAGGACAGGGAGACTAATGTCGCGTTCCTGAGAGAATTCACTACCATCAACTTTTGTCGTCACGCGAACTGTCGCTGTCAACCACTCGGCATATTCTTTAACATAACGGATACTAAAGTCTAACTTACCTGTGGCATCAGTTTTGACAGTTTGGGTGCTAAGAATTTGCGTACCATTCGGGGCTAATACGGTAATTGGATTTAATGGGGTCAACATACCATCGCCATTATAGTCTTCACTAGTATCTAATGTAGCATTTCTATTGAAATCTTCTGAAAGACAGTTGAAAGTACCACTCAATGGACTACCATTCATAAATGATTGGGTAATCCACTTAGCAGGTTGTTCTGGAATAGCATCCTTACCAACTGTGGTAATGGCGCCTGTCGTTGGATCTTTAACTTCAGGAATAGCAGCCACACCTGGTACTTTAGCGATAAATTTCCATAATCCTACCCCATACGTTTTTGGCACAATCGAGATGGATACTTCTTGATTCACTGCAGGTTGCCCAATGCTGTTATTGATAAAGATAGAGCCAGCGCGGATATAATATATATTATCTGTAGTAGGTGCCACTTTGTCGGCAAACCCAAAACCAATCCATGCAGAGAAGTTTTGCACGGAGAAGCTGACATCTTGTGGTTGGTAAGTTGGTGTTGTAGAAATTGGTAAAAGTTGATTATTTAACTTAATGTATTGAACGCGAGCCTGTACTTTTACGCCATTCACTGGTGTTGGTGTAGAGCCTGCAAAATAGCTTATGATTGCATTACCTGCCTCATCTGTAATTGCTGTGCCAGTGGATAGCTTGCCACTTGAAGCATCTTGAAGTAGTGTAAAGTCAACGATGGCATTTTTGACAGGCGCATCTTTGTTATCTCGAACTGTGGCAATAATTTTGGTTTCACCATTGGTACTGACCGTAGTATTGATAACTTGAGTTAGCACTTTAGTGACCTTATCAGTGATAAAAGTTATATTTTTCTCAAGTTGTTTAGCGCCATTATATTCAACAGTTAGTGTAGCCACACCTGGAGAAATGGATTCCATATTATCAAATATAACTTTGCCACCTTGAGCTTTACTCTCAACTCGAGATTCGTACCGAATGTTATCAGTACCATCCGCATTTTTAGTGACAATCTTACGCCCGCCTTTATTGGTAGTTAAATAAATGGTTGTACCATCAGCCACGGTATTAGGCAAGTCAATAGTAATAGTTGCTGGTGTGTCAACTTTTACCTCATCACCTACAATACCATTTTGTGTGACGGTGAGGCTTAGATTGGTTTCGGATACTTTCGTCATTGAGCCTAAATTATAAGGTTGAGAGACAAGATTTGGATTATTAGCATCGATGATTCTAGCTTGTAAATTGAAATTAGTTGTAGGAGTTGGCAGTTGTGAACCGTTTAAGGTAAAAGTAAATTTACCATTAGTATCTGTTGTTACTGGTGTCACTGCTAAAGTAGCACCATCATTCAATAATTGGATTGATTGATTCGCAAGGGGCTTATCGTTACCATCAACTGCAACGCCAGATACAATAACGGTGTCACTAGCACTATTGGTAATGATAGATTTGGATATGAAAGTATCTTTGATATTGGTACCTGTTACGGTAAAGTCTATCGTTTGCTCGACTTGCTGATAAACGCCATCATTCACAATGACACGTACTTTTGCGCTATGGTCAAGTTTTGAAACCAGCCCAATATCACTTTGCACCAAATCTACTTGTACAAAGCCATTGGCATCGGTCACTAGATTCGATGCTTCACTAAAAGTAATACCTTTATCGATACCTTCTAAGATTTGCAGTTGGACTGGCACACCCGCTTTAATGCCGCCATTAGTATCAGTAACTTTAATACCTAGAGTAGATGTATCGGTTGCCGTTCTTAGAATAGTTTTTGATGGGCTCACAAATAGCCTGTAAGCTTCAGTATTGGCATTGCTTGTTGCGCTGCGGACGGTAGTAGTACCTACAGACACACCAGATTGGGCAGTGACGACTAAACCATTTTGTAAAGCAGTCGTTGCCTTGGCAAGGTCTTTGATTTCAACTTCAATGGTTGCTTCACCATTGGCGTTGGTATTGACAACCGCACCTGTGTTATTGACCAAGCCAGAATCCGTTGGAACTTTGAAGCTGACTTGCGCATTTGGCACAACGGCGCCGTTTTTATCCATCGCAAGCGCGGTGACTTTAACTTTTGAGCCAACCGCCAATTGAACGGCTGAATCACTGGTTAATAGCAATGAGTTGACGCTATTGGCCGTAATCGCTTCTTGGGTTCTTAAGGTGACCGTTGAGCTAGTGATAGCACCGGCAGTTGCCTTAAATGATAGACCACTGGTTTGTAGATAATATTTTTGGTCTGGGGTGAGCACACCGACTTTTAAAGTTAATACCGCTTCACCATTGGCATCGGTGGTTGCCTGAAGTGGGGTGGTATTAGTTATACCCGTTGCAGCTGCCGCATCCAATAGCGTAAAGCTGACAGGTATGTTCGCTAAGCCAACGTTATTTGCATCTCTTACTTGTGCGGTTACATTGATGGTTTCGCCAGTGTCGGTTGTCAATGTATCCTTGTTTGTAACTAAATTGACATTAGCGATATCAGCAATCGTACTTTCTTTAATACCTTTAAGAATTAGGGCTTGAGCTGGTTTACCATTAGAGGTGGCATTGATGGTAAAACCGTTAAGCAAGGCTTGTTTTTGCGCATCTGTAAGCGATTTCACCTCTAAAGTAATGACCGCTTCACCCTTATCATCTGTTAATACCGTAGAAGCGGATAAACTGGCTACACCTGTATCTGCAAAGCTTGGCAGAGTAAACGTGACAGGCGTGTTTTTAACGACACCTTTTTGGTCGTCTAATACAGTAGCGACCACTTTAACTTGGCTACCAATAGTTAAAGGAATATTTGAGCCTGTTAGATTAACTGTGCTTACCGATACTTCATTGGCCGCTTTGGCAGCAAGATTAATAACACCTTGTCGCCCATTTTGTGCGGCTACAGTCACATTTAAACCATTTAAAAGTGCCGCTTTCTGAGCATCAGTCAAAGTTGTTTTAACCTCAAGGTCAATAATGGCTTCGCCTTTGTCATCAGTAGTAACGGTAGAGCCGCTTAAATTAAACACACCTGTTAATGCTGGATTTGGAATATTGACGGTTAAGTTTTGGCCTTTAATCCCACCGAAATTCTTGTCAAGTGCGACAGCGGTGACACGTACACGACTACCTGCCGCCATAATAATATTGTTGGTATCAGCCGTAACTGAAATTGAATCAATTGTATTATCAGGCGTCGTAACGTTTTTAGCAGAGAGCTGTAGCGGTGAAATTAATGTACCATTAGGCACTGTGGCTTTAACTGTCAAGCCATTGGTAAGTAAATAGTTACGTTGGTCTGCAGACAATGATTTAATTTCAAGATTAATGATTGCTTCACCATTGGCATTGGTGACGATGGTAGAACCTGACAGATTAGCGATACCTGTTTTATCTAAATCAGGTAAGGTAAAACTAACAGGTACGCCATCTAATTTGCCATTGTTAGCATCTGCGATGGATGCTGTGATTGACAGCTTATTACCTACCGTCAGATCAAATGGGTTCACGCTAGATACTAATAAAGCTTTACTGACTTTAGCAATATTGGCACTTAACGTTGGATCGGTCCCAAGAATAGTTTTCTTACCGCTGACATCAGTAGGTGGATTATTTAACGTGTTTTTAGCAATCGCAGTGATAGTTACGCCATCATTTAACAGTAATTGCTTAGCGGCTTCTGACTTAACTTCAAGCTCAATAGTCGCCTCACCATTTACGTTAGTAATAACATTAGTCGTATCAGAGACAGCATAAACACCAGTCAAAATAGGATCATCAATAGTAAACTCAACAGGAGCGCCACCTATACCTGTATTGTTAGCGCCTAATACAGATGCAGTAACCGTAAATCGCTCTCCTGTTTTGATATTAAATTTACTAATAGGGCTTGATAAATTGACTGCTTTTACATCAAAGCGCTTGATAGTATCCATGCCTGTTAAAGTAAGCGCAGGTGCCACTTTACCATTGGCAGTGGCATTAATGGTAAAGCCTTTTAATAAGTTGGCTCTTTGGCTATCAGTCAGCGACTGAACTTGCAATGTAATAATAGCCTGCCCCTTGTCATCGGTAATAATGGTTGAGGACGACAAACTTGTCACACCATAATCCGCTAAAGATGGTAGGTTAAAAGTTACTGGTGAGTTGGCAATGGTACCGTTTTGTGCATCGCTCACATTAGCAGTAACTGTGAACTGGCTACCGACAGATAGGGGAATATTGGTGACATTGGAAGTTAAGTTAACATTTGAAACTACAACATCATTGACTGCTTTTGCCGATAATTTGATTTGACCAGTTTTGCCATTGGCGGCAGTGATATCAACTACCAAACCATTAGCCAGTGCCTGTTTTTGTGCAGCAGTTAATGCAGATTTGATTTGTAGGTTAAAAATCGCTTCGCCTTTTGAGTCAGTGGTAATCGTTGAGCCTGTAATATTGTACACGCCCGTAGTTGATGGGTCTGGAATTTTAACCGTTAAAGTTTGATTCGCCAAGCCACCAAAATTTTTATCCAGTGCGATGGCAGTGACTTTTACAGTGCTACCCGCTGTCATCAAAATATTATCGCTATCTGCTACGACTGAAACACTTTCAACCGTAACAGGAAGTGTGGAAGATTGTTTCGCTGATAATTTTATAGGCGCAACACTAGTACCATTAGCAACTGATGCGTTAACAGTTAAACCATTGCTCATTAAGTAGCTACGTTGAGTCGCATTAAGAGAGGTAAGGGATAAATTAATAGTGGCCTTGCCTTGGGCATCAGTGATGACTGTTGAGCCCGACAAATTAGCGATACCAGTTTGATCTAGTCCAGGCAAAGTAAATGTCACTGGTACGTTAGCTAACGCACCTTGAGATGCATCCAAAACATTAGCAGTCACGGTAAAAGTATTACCGACTGTTAAATCAAACTCGTTGTTAGTAAGATTAGAAGAAAGACCGACTTTTGAAACCTTAGTAATATTTTCATTAAATGCGGGGTCTTTACCCAAGATATTTAATTTATTTGTTACATCAACAGGGGTAGTGCCAGTCGTATTTTTTGCAGTGGCTGTGATATTAATGCCCTGTGACAATAGTTTGGCTTTAGCAGCTTCAGATTTTACTTCAAGCTCAATGGTCGCCTCGCCACTGGCATTTGTTACAACATTAGAGGTATCAGAAACCGCATAAACACCTGTCGCACTTGGGTCATCAAGTTGAAATTGGACAGGTACACCACCTAGACCAGTGTTTGAACTATTTAACACTGAAGCAGTAACTGTGAATTTTTCACCAACTTGTACATTAAAATTGGGCTTGGGTGTCGTTAGATTGACCTTTTGCACATCTAGCTTAGTCGTCGTACTACCTTGCTCGACTCCCTTTAAATTAATAGTATTAGATGCAACACTACCTGTTCTCGCAGTTGAGTTAATGGTTAATCCAGTATTTAACAGATAACTTATTTGTTCAGCTGACAAGGATTTGAGCTCTAACTCTAAAATTGCTTCACCTCTGTCATTGGTTAACACACTTAAATTACTATTAGCAAAAATACCACTAAGGACTGAATTTCCAATATTAAAATCGATGGTCGTGTTCGGAATGATATTATTGTCTTTATCCACTGCTAATGCCGTAACATTAATTTTCGTACCTTTTACCAACGTAATATTTTGGCTGTCGCTAATTAATAATAAATTACTGACAGTCACGGTAGGCGTTGGGGTCGTGGTATTAACATCGGTGCCTTTGAGGGTTTTACTTGTTGAAACTGTACCTACCGTGGTAGTCACAACCAAACCATTTTGTTTTAAATAGTTTTTTTGATCATTGGTCAAAGACTTAATATCAAGTTTGATAACCGCTTTACCCGTGTCATCAGTGACTAAATTTGGACTAATTCCACTAAACACGCCTGTTACGCTTGGATCTGTAATCTGAACGCTTACCGGGACACTAGCAACACCGATATTGTTACTGTTTAAGGCGTAGACAGTTAACTCTACACTATCGCCAACATTCATATAAAAGTCAGAACTGGTACTGACTAATTGAACTTTCTTCACACTGGCAAGATTGGTCGTAGTGGTCGAATCTGTACCCGTGCTTGGGTTAGTGACACTGACCGTACCTGTTTTTACAGGCGGTGGCAATGTATCATTACCGCCACCACCGCCACAACCAGCGAGGGCAAGTGCGGTCGTCAATGCAGAGAGTTGAAAGGATTTGATTAGGTTGGTAGAGATAGCCATAAAGTTATCCTAGAGACAGTAAGTAAGGCTGCTAAATAAATCGATAGACATAAATAGAGTCAGAAAAAATTACCAATTTTTCGATAAGCAGAAAATGTTACGTGATTAATGCTAAAATATAATTTTTGATGCTATCTACTTTACTAAGTTTGCACAGAAGTTACAACAAATTCTAATCATAATTTGATGAATTTAATCGAATTGAAATTATAAAGTATCAACAAGATTTCTAAATTTAACGCTATTTTTTTAGAGGGCGTATAAAGAATTTGCCCTACATCTACGATATTGCTAAAAACTCACTAACCACCCCAATGCCAAAAAATGTAAATTAAGTGATAAAGTATGCTGTCAAAAAATCCTTCAACGCCTTGTAATATCATTGACCATATATCGTTATATCATTTTTGGGCAAACACTCTGCCGCCATTGCTACCGATAGTAGCAGATGGGTCACACGTATCAATTTGTTATCTAAAAAAAGTGGTGCCTGAGCTATTAAAAGTAGTGCTTTATCAGTTATCGGCAAAAATTCAGCAAAATCCGTCATTAATCCATCAAAATTTGGCGCAGGTAACAGATGAGTATGATTTTATCCCAAAATTATTGGTTACTTTAGTTACAAAAAATTTCCCTGAAAACGGCATTAATTTTGTAACTCTAAAACAACTGTCTAAAAGTAGCCCATGGATTTTTGAGCAGTTGCTTGATGATGAAACCCAAAAAACGATGATTGCCGGCGTGCTACTGGAAAAAACTCATCTACCTTTAGATAAGCTGTTAACTATTTGGCAGACTATCACTGCATTGGCGTTGATAAATTTGGCAGATATGATAAGTTCGCTACAAAATACCATAGACTCAGCGCAGATTACCGAGTGGCTTGCGATGCAGCCCGTTTTTTTTATGTCACCACAAGATACAGGACTGATAAATGCAGTGGGTTTTAGGCGCGCTGTCAGTTTTCAAGCAATACAACAACAGCAATTAAAATGGTCAAAAATTCAAAATGTTGCGGACTTGCCTGTTTATCAACAGCATATTGTCCACCAAATGCCCATTTATAAAGCGTCCAATTTTTTTAACATTGCCCCAATAACCATCCCGCATGCTTACCTCAATCAACATGTGAGTTCAAACGCTAATCGCCAAATAAATAAAGCGGTAATGTCAAACGCACAAACAGCCACTTCAGCCAGCAGTATTTTTGCCAAACCGCAAGTTCGCAAACCCGTTCATTGGATAGATAAACTACAAAAAAATTGGATTGCGACCGCCACTGTATTGTCTGTCGCCGTTTTTGGCGGAATAGGCGCGTTGGTGACTGTCAAAGATAAGCCTGCCGCCACCCAACCCTCAGCAAAAATGTCAGTGGCACGCCCGGTTTATCATGATGTGGCGATAGTAAAAGTTGCCTCTGTAGCAGCTAAGACTAATCCGCTAATAATGACTGAGCCTAGCAAAAAAGCAGCTATCTCTGAATTACAAGAGAATAATAAACCGCGAGATAATCACAAATCACAAGATAATAAGCATTCAGCGCAAGCTGAAAAAGCGCGAGATACGAAAAAATCCGACACAAAGCAGCCTAATAAAGACCGCAAAAAAACAACCAGCCCTGATTCTGGCACTGACACTAGCCGTGATTCTATCCCTAACTCTAGAAATAATGCTAAAACAGATAACAAAAAAGCTAACTTAGCGACCAAAGGCGACAAGCAACCCCCTGAAAAAAACCCTAGCATCAGCAAAAAATCAGCGACTAACGATAAAACTGTAAAACAAAAAGCGCCACAAAAAGCACAGAAAGCCTCATCGTCAACAACGGCTACTGACAAAAAATCCGTTAAAAAGCTTAATAAAAAGGTAAATAACACGACGGATAACAAAGCGAATAACAAGGTGGGTAATAAGGTAAACAATGAGGCGAATAACAAACTTAGCAATAAATCCAAAACCCATTAACACCGTTATCAAAACGACATAAACTGACGCATTATTTGTCGGTGTATGGGGCTTGCAAATATTTTCATGTCGTTTTTTGCCTAAAACTGCTATCATGCACAAGTTTTTCAACGCTTCAATTATCGGTTTTTGACGTTGTTTTTTTAAGGCACTCTCAAAGCTTTTCGAGGAAATCATGAGCGCAGCGACTGCATCTATCAATACTTTTACTATTACTGCACCTGATGACTGGCATATTCATTTACGGGATGGGCAGGCGCTTGCCACGACGGTGCCACATGCCGCTGCCAATTTTCGCCGCGCCATTTGTATGCCAAATTTGGTGCCACCCGTCAAAACAGCCGCTGATGCTATCGCTTATCGTGAGCGTATTTTGGCGCAAGTGCCTAACGACAGTATTTCCCAGCAATTTGAGCCATTGATGACGCTTTACTTAACCGAGTCACTGACAGCAGAAGACATCGAAGTTGCCGTTGCTTCAGGTGTAGTAAAAGCAGTCAAGTTATATCCTGCAGGTGCGACCACCAATTCTGCGGATGGGGTGAGCCATATCAATCATTGCACCGATGTATTTGCCAAGATGGAGGCGATGGGTTTGCCGCTGTTGGTACATGGTGAAGTGACGCACCATCATATTGATATTTTTGACCGTGAAAAACGCTTTATTGATGAAGTGATGGTCAATCTCATTGATAAATTTCCAAAATTAAAAATCGTCTTTGAACACATCACCACCAGTGATGCCGCTGACTTTGTGTTGTCACAGGGCAAAAATGTCGCAGCGACGATTACCCCGCAGCATTTATTGTTTAATCGTAATCACCTGCTGGTGGGCGGCATTAAACCACATTTTTATTGCTTGCCGATTTTAAAACGCCAAAGTCACCAAAAAGTATTACTTGATGTGGCAACCAGTGGTAATCCCAAATTTTTTATTGGCACTGACTCTGCGCCCCACGCGACGCATACCAAGGAAAATGCTTGCGGTTGTGCAGGCTGTTATAGCGCATCGATTGCGCTGCCTTTGTATGCGCAAGCCTTTGAAAGCGTGGGCAAACTTGATAAGTTAGAAGGCTTTACCAGTATTCACGGGGCAAAATTTTATGGCTTGCCTATCAATAGTGATAAAGTGACCTTGGTGCGTGAAGCATGGCAAGTCCCAGAGTATTATCCTTATCTTGACGGTAAAGATTTGACCCCGCTGATGGCTGGACAAACGCTGGACTGGAAAGTGATGCCATTTAATTTAGCCATATGATTGTTCACCCTTTATTTTTTTCTGTTTTTTCCGCAAGGTAACGTATGACCGCCACAACTGAACCCATGACTATTGCCAACCGTTTCCGCAATTACTTGCCCGTGGTGGTGGATGTAGAGACAGCAGGCTTCAATCCAAAAACCGATGCCTTGCTTGAGATTGCCTGTATTCCAATTTTGATGGATGATACCGGGCGTTTTTACCCAGGTGAAGCGGTCAATGCCCATATTGAGCCGTTTGAAGGGGCAAACCTTGAAGCGCGCGCCCTGCAATTCACCGGCATCAATCCCCACAGCCCGATGCGAAAAGCCATTGCCGAAGATGAAAAAACCGCCATTCGCCGTATTTTTAAATATTTAAAAACGGTGCGTCAATCGACGCAATGTACCAAGTGTATTTTGGTAGGGCATAATGCGCATTTTGACTTGGGCTTTTTAAATGCTTTAATTGAGCGTACCAATAGCAAAAATCAAAGCCAATTTCACCAGTTCTCCGTGTTAGATACCGTCACCTTATCCGCGCTTGCGTTTGGTCAAACGGTACTGGCGAGAGCGTGCAAACTCGCTGGACTAGAGTTTGATGGTAATGAAGCGCATTCTGCCTTATATGACACCCAAAAAACGGCTGAATTGTTTTGTTATATCTTAAACAATTATCCGCTGCTGACGCCAAACTTGGCGAGCGATGAGCCTAATGATGAGGAGCATGATGAGCATAAGGATAGTGATGACGAGGACGTACTAGTGCCATCTGACGATCCAACTGATGGCTAAATTTTTTGGTAGTGATTTGGATGTTTAACCTTGTTTAATATCCATATTACACCATTCATCCAAATATTTAAACTTTAACTGCCACAAATATCAGTATCATGAACATAATCAGCGCCGCAGTCGCAAGCGCCATTTTTTTGCTATAGCTAGTATCTTCGCGTTGGGTTTGCTTGAGTAATGACAGGGTAGCAATACCTTGCGAAATACGCATGGCGTCAGGGTGACCATGTGCCGCAGCCAGCTCTAGCCAGTATTTACCCATCTCGCTATCTTGCTCGACCCCATGTCCTGCATAGTACAGTTTACTGAGTAATTTCTCCGCACGATTATCATGCTGCGAGGCTGCTTGTTGCAACAGTAGCAAGGCTTGTTGGGAATTTTGAGAAATCTTGAGTAAGTGATTGCCTTCAAATAACCACAGCGCTTGGCGCAGTAATGCATCAGCAAGACCATTCTTGGCAAATTCATCAATTATTTGTACGGCTTTTGCCAAATTATCCGCTGATATAGTGTTTTCGACTACATTTTCTTCGAGTACACTGTTTTCTAATACGTTGCTTTTTAATAAATTGCCACTTGATTGCGCTGCTTGAATCAGTGCAACCGCTTTTTCATACATTGCTCGGTTTTGCTCAGTCATGTCTGAATCAAGCCATTGAATGGTCTGTAAATCCTGTGCAAGCTCGCCAAAAATCGCATGTTTGTTGACCACTGCCTGTGACTCGGCAATGGATTTGCGCTGATTGAGCAGTCCTTCATGCAGTGTGGGATTGAGTAGCGCGGCTTCAACTTCTGCCTGATAGCGCGCAACTTCCTCTGCTTGGCGCTGCTGTTCTTGTTGTTGTTTTTGCTGTTCAATCTGTTTGGCTTGGGCTCTTGCTTGCGCAATGACTTGGCGATTTGAGCGTGTTTTTGATGAGATTTTGCTAGTTAGCGATTGAGAAATAAGGGAGGGGTTGAGCGAAGTGGGTGGCACCGATGACACCGTTTGTTGAGCCACGCGCACAGATTTATCAGTAGCAGGGGTGACATTTTCTGATACTGCTTCATGATCACTGGGCGCATCCATGATATTTGGTGAATCAATCACTGGGGTGATTTGCATCACTGTTTGGCTAAAATCTGGCACCTCGGTAAAGTCAAACCGATAAATTTCCGGCAATACCACGCCGTCATCGGCAGCCATCCCATTGGGATATTTACGATCAATCAGCGGATTGTCTTCATCGGTGATAAATTTGGGATGAGAGAAGCGAGATGCAATCATGGTGTTGGATAAATGTTAATAGTGATGTCATTATAATTATAGATGACAAATAACCCAAAGTAAAAAAGCCAAAATCATAAAAAACAATAAAAAAGGACAGTGGCACTGTCCTTTTTTATTGTCCTTTTAATGGCAATTAAACGCTGACTTGTGACAGCGCTGTTAATTTATAGCTGTTATTGGGCAATGGTTACGGGCGTTTTTGATTGTAATTCTTCAAACGTGACACCGTCTGCCAGCTCAACCAGTTTTAGACCGTTATCGGTTACATCCATGATGGCTAAATCAGAGATGATACGATTCACCACTTTTTTGCCTGTCAGGGGTAGCGTACATTCAGCCAATACTTTTGGCTCACCATGTTTGTTGGTATGTTCCATCAATACAATGACGCGTTGAACGCCTGCGACCAAGTCCATCGCGCCGCCCATGCCTTTGACCATCTTGCCAGGAATCATCCAGTTGGCAAGATCGCCATTGTCTGAAACTTCCATCGCCCCTAAGATGGCAAGGTTGACTTTGCCACCACGAATCATGGCAAATGATTGTGAGCTTGAGAAAAAGCTCGCACCAGTCGCTGTGGTGACGGTTTGTTTACCCGCATTGATTAGATCTGGGTCAACTTTATCGGGTGTTGGGAATTCATCAATCCCAAGCAGCCCATTTTCTGATTGTAGCCAAACATTGACGCCTTCTGGAATATAGTTCGCCACTAAGGTCGGTAAACCGATACCTAGATTGACATAAAAGCCGTCTTGCAGTTCTTTTGCGGCTCTTTGTGCCATTTGTTCACGAGTCCATGCCATGGTAATCTCCTTATATCCTAGTTTGTCTGTTCTTTGGTCGTCACTTTTTCGATGCGTTTTTCTGGGTTGGCATTGACCATGATGCGATGCACATAAATACCCGGCAAATGAATTTGGTCAGGGTCTAGCTCACCAGTTTCCACCAATTGCTCAACTTCGACAATGGTAACTTTACCTGCCGTGGCGACATCTGGGTTAAAGTTGCGTGCCGTTTTGTTGAACATCAAGTTGCCCGCTTTATCGGCTTTTTGGGCTTTGACTAGTGCCACATCAGCGACTAATGAGCGCTCAAGGATATATTGACGACCGTCAAATTCACGTTCTTCTTTACCTTCAGCAATTTGGGTGCCTACGCCAGTGGCGGTAAAGAACGCAGGGATGCCCGCACCTCCGGCACGCAATTTTTCTGCCAATGTCCCTTGTGGGGTCAATTCCACTTCCAATTCACCCGATAAAAACTGCCGTTCAAATTCTTTGTTTTCACCGACATACGACGCAATCATTTTTTTGACTTGGCGAGTCTCTAGCAATAATCCCAAACCAAACCCATCGACACCAGCGTTATTGCTGATACAGGTCAAATCTTTAACACCGCTATCTCGCAAGGCTTCAATCAAAGCTTCGGGGATACCACACAGACCAAAACCACCAACCGCGATCGTTTGTCCATCTTTGATGACGCCTTTAAGTGCCGAAGCTGCACTATCATATACTTTGCTGGTCATACATTCACTCCTTGTTGCTAACCAATGTTGTTAATATTATTTACCAAAAATAAAAACATTTACTAAAAATAAAAATTACGCTCAAACCTAAAAACTCCAAAACGAAACAGATTGTATCATTATAGAATTTATATAACAAATTTTGTCTTAAGTAAATCACATTGCATGAATTTTTGCAAAAAGTAAACCCAGTTTTTCGCAAAAATAGGGCATAAAAAAAGGCATACTAGGGATGCCTTAAATTTATCAATTTTTAACAGTCAATTTTTTATCGATTGTCTAGTCATCATTGGCAGAGCGGGTGATGCGTTTGGCGTTAGAGTTGACCGTTTTGGCTTGTCCGTCAATGGTCGTGCCAAATTTACCGCCGTTGTTATTTTTGCTACCAAAGCCCCCGAACGGATTTTGTCCGCCCATACCACCAAATGGATTTTGACCGCCAAACGGGTTTTGTCCACCCATGCCGCCAAGACCCCCTAAGCCACCCATTTTTGAGGGATCCATACCGCCCATTTTGCTTGCCATCATTTGCATCAATTTTTCTGGGTTTTTAGTGGCATAGTCTTTGGCAAAGGCTTTGAACTTATTTTGTACCGCGGGTAATAACACAATAAGTGCCGCAATATCACTCAAAATACCTGGCAGTACCAATAAGATACCTGCCACCGCAAAAGCAATCGCTTTCACCACGGAATTTTCATTGGGACGCATGGCAGGGTTCAGCATGGCGGCTTGGGCTTGTCCAGCCATCGGTTTTAAGGTGGCTATGCCTTTTTTAATGAGGGCTGCACCCACAAAGCCAGCCACGACAAACCATAAAAACACCCACCAGCCACTGACAAATTGTGCGATTAGATACCAAACCAGCATCTCAATAATCAACCAGACAATGGCAATCCCAACTATATTTCCCATGAAAATACGATTCCTAAATTGTGAATAAACTATAAAGAACAAACGATGAATCATTAACCAATGCAATAATGATGGGGGTAATGCATAAAACTATCAAATAGTTTTTTGAAATTCAGCAAATTTTTCGTTAAATTTTTGATAAATGCTATAATTTGACTGCGTTTTTAGCTTCGACTGCATTTTTAGCAAAATTTTTTTGTGGGTATCTTTTTTTATGAGCATGTTTTACGAGCATTTTTTATGAGCATCTTTATTGGTATTGACCCAGGCTCACGTCTGACAGGCTATGGCATCATTCGGTTGAACGGGGATAAACTTGAACATTTGGATGCAGGCACGATTCATGCTTATAGCCAAGGCGAAACCATGCCCGAGCGGCTCAAGCGGATATTTGATGGGATTAGCCGTATCGTTGAGCATTATCAAAAATACACCAATGAACCCATGACCGCCGCCATCGAGCAAGTATTTATGGCATCAAACCCCGATACCGCGCTCAAGCTTGGGCAGGCGCGGGGTGCAGCGATTGCCGCCATGGTTGCCAAAGATTTGCAAGTAGCTGAATATACCGCACGGCAAATCAAACAAGCGGTATGTGGCTATGGTGCGGCAGACAAAGAGCAGATTCAGCTTATGGTCATGCGTTTGTTGAGCCTTGAGATACAGCCGCAAGCGGATGCGGCAGATGGCTTGGCGTGTGCGATTTGTCATGCCTATCATAGTCAGACACTGAATAAATTACTCGGCGGGGCAGCGGTAATCGGTGGTCAAAGCGCAGGTGGACGCTCAAAGAAAAAAGGGCGCTGGCGATTGACCGAAGTTGATTTGGGTAATTTAAGTTAAAAGATAGGTTAAAAGTTAGGTTAAAAGGCAGGGGGTAAGCCACTCTTAAGAAAATTTTTATATCCAACAAGGCTTTTGACGGGTTTAGACTTCTTTGTCAGCACAAAAATCGCTACAATGGCATCTTTTGAAAATTGAACACAAGAAGTACCTCATGAGCCAACTAGCTACTGCAACCTTATTGATTAAATGCCAAGACCGCGCAGGCATTGTGCAAGCTGTATCCGAATTTTTTTATCGTTATGGCGCCAATATTATCAGCCTTGACCAATACTCGACTGAGCCCGAAGGCGGTCAATATTTTATGCGCCTTGAAATGGCTATCAATGATTTGGACAATATCATCGATAATATGAAAGGCAGTTTTGAGCATACCGTCGCTCGCATCTATCAAATGGAATGGAAACTATTTGACAACAGTAAACGTAAAAAAGTAGCGATTTTGGTGTCCAAATATGACCATGCGCTACTTGATTTGCTATGGCGCTGGCAACAAGGGCAACTAGATTGTGAAATTACCTGTGTCGTCAGTAATCACCATGATTTGCGCCAAGCGGTAGAGAATTTTGGTGTGCCATTTCACCAAGTGACTGTGAGCAAAGACAATAAAGTACAAGCAGAAGCCGAGATTCAAGCGCTGGTAAAAGACTGTGATTTGTTGGTGCTAGCGCGCTATATGCAGATTTTGTCCGCTGAATTTACCGCCGCCTGGCACATGAAAATTATCAATATTCATCACTCATTCTTGCCAGCCTTTGTCGGCGCCGATCCATACCGCCAAGCCTATGAAAAAGGCGTCAAACTGATTGGTGCCACCGCGCATTATGTCACAGCCGACCTTGACCAAGGACCGATTATTGAGCAAGACGTGCACCGTGTCAGCCACCGCCACCATGTGGCAGAATTGCGGGCGATTGGGCAAGATGTCGAGCGTAGCGTGCTGACCCGTGCCGTGCGTTGGCATTTACAAAACCGTGTGATTGTCACAGGCAATAAAACGGTGGTATTTAACTAATTTTTCATCCGTTATTTGCTATCATTGCAGTTTATCTTGTTATATGAGGGCGTAGATTTTACGCCCCTCTCCCGACTATAAAAATAATCTACCTGTGATAGTCCTATGCCGTTATCAAAGTCGCCAGCGCCACGATCCAACACTCGTATGACCCACTATAAAACCTTGGGCTTACTGCTCACCTTATACTTGGCTCAAGGCTTGCCGGCAGGATTTATCACCCAAGCCTTGCCAGCGATTTTACGTGAATACAAAGTCTCACTGGTTGCCATTGGTTGGTCAGGGCTGATTTTGGTGCCTTGGGGGCTTAAATTCCTGTGGGCTACTGTCGTGGACGGCTATTATTCACAGAAAATCGGACGCGCCAAAAGCTGGATTTTGCCGATGCAAGGGTTGTCGATAGTCATCCTGACTGCGGTGGCATTTTTTGAACCGCATAATTTGGCACAAACCAGTTCGGTGATGACATTGTACGGAATGCTATTTACCTTAAGCCTCATTGGGGCGACACACGATGTGGCGACCGATGGGCTAGCAACCCGTTTGCTTAAAACGGCTATGGCGCCCAAAGAACCGTTGACCCATGATATGCCTGCGCCTGATTCGGTGAATCAAACGACCAATCACCATCATCGCCAAAGCCAAGGCAATGCCGTACAAGTTATCGGCTATCGGCTAGGACTTATCATCGGTGGCGGTGTTTTACTGATGCTGCTCGAGCAATGGGGCTGGCGTAACAGTTTTCTTGCCATGGCGGCTTTGGTGGCAATGAATACCGTGCCCATTGTGTTTTTTAAAGAGCACGCCGACACCCCGGTTGACCCTTCCAAAAAACAAGTACAGGCAGCAAAATCTGGCAGTTTTAAGGCGCTAAAAAATTACCTTAGCCATCATTATCAGTATTTTTGGTCATCGCGGGAGATGCTGGCTTGGCTAGGGGTGTTATTGACCTATAAAATTGCTGATGGCATTTCAAGTGGTATGGTCAAACCGATGATGGTCGATGTCGGACTCAACTTGCAGCAAATTGGCTTTTGGGCAACTATTTTGGGCTCGGCTGCCTCAGTCGCTGGGGCAGGGGTCGCCACAATTTTGATGAAACGACTCACTCGCTTTACGTCCCTGCTATATTTTAATCTTGCCCAAGCGCTGACCACAGGGTTGTATGGCTTGGTGGCTTATGGGTTTTATCATCAATTACTGACGGATTTTTTGTGGCTATATGTTGTCAATGCGCTGGAGCATTTTTGTGCATCGTTGGCGCTGATTGCGATGCTCACGACCATTATGCATTATTCACGCCCTGCCAATGCGGGGAGTGATTTTACCGTGCAGGTTTGTCTGTTGACGGTGTTGGGCGGCTCAGCGCATTTTGCCAGCGGCTATATGGCGCATTTTTTGGGCTATCAATGGCATTTTTTGGTGAGTATGTTGATTGGCTTTGTGTGCCTTTTACCAATAATTTACTGGCATAAATTACAAAATAATGAGAAATAATTTCATTTTTAATTGAATTTTAATATTTTTGACCATATTATCTATTTATATGATAAATTAGAAAATATAGATAGAGCGGAGGGGAGATGGCGAAAACATTTTGGCTGAACCAAAAATATAATATCAATTTACCCATTTGGACGTTATTGTCGCCAAGTATTGCCGCTTTAGTGCTTGCGGTGCATTTGATTTGGCATCCCTCGGGTATCATCATGAATACCGTGACGGCGATTTTTTTGATGGGGTCAGTTTTTGCTGCCGTACATCACGCTGAGGTGATTGCTCACAAAGTGGGTGAGCCTTTTGGTACGTTGGTTTTGGCATTGGCGGTCACCGTGATTGAAGTGGCACTTATTTTGGCACTCATGAGTAGTAGCACACCCACCGATGCCGCCGTGCTTGCCCGTGATACGGTATTTGCAGCAGTGATGCTGATTTGTAACGGGATTATTGGTATTTGCCTGTTGATTGGTGGTATCAAAAATTACGTACAGCGCTATAGTTTGCATGGCAGTAAAGCGGCAATTAGTGTGTTATTGGCGATTGCATTAATCGTATTTATTTTACCCAATTTTACCACCTCTGCCGCAGGCGGTTTTATGATTGGCGCTCAGCTGCTGTTTGTAGCGATTTGCTGTTTGATTTTGTATGCCGCATTTATCTTTACCCAAACCATTCGTCACCGTGATTATTTTATTGCCGACGGTGTAGATGATCAGCATCACAGTGATAATGCGCTAACCACGGCGATGAGTGTAGGATTTTTGTTTTTCAGTTTGGTGACGGTCGTGGGTCTTGCTAAGATGTTGTCGCCTGCGATGGAAGCGGCGCTGCTGGCGATGGGTATGCCAAAAATTGTGCTAGGGATTATTATTGCTGCTTTGGTACTGTTGCCTGAATCTATTGCTGCGGTAAAAGCTGCCTACAACGACCAACTGCAAAACAGTTTAAATTTGGCGTTAGGCTCGGCTTTGGCGTCTATTTCGTTGACAATTCCTGTTATCGCGCTTTATTCAATCTTCACAGCAACGCCTGTCATGTTTGGGTTGTCTGCCAAAGAAGGGCTAATGCTAGTTATTACACTGATGATAACCATTAATACTTTAAGTACCGGGCGTACCACTTTTTTACATGGCATCATCCATTTGGTCATGTTAGCCACTTTTGTGTTTTTCTCCATTATCCCCTAAAGGAATAAATGGCATAGAAAATTGGCGTAATAAATGACGTAATAAATTAAAGACTACTTGCAATCAGTAACATTCTTTTACTAAATACTCATGCTCATTAATTTAAGTTTTTGCTAATCTAGAAGGCAACTAGAATAACGCCATAATTAATATGATTATCATTGTAGTGATTTGAGGTCGTTCTAGTCATTTGAGGTGTTGAAACGGTTATTTAAGAGTTTCAACAGACCATACATTAAAAATCGCACATTAAAATATTACAATATAAGGAAAAACAAATGGGACTATTTAGTTTTGCAAAAGACATCGGTGATAAAATCTTTCATCGTAACAAAGACGCTGCGCCAGCCTCGACACCCGCATCAAACGTTGCACCAACCTCAGCGCCTGCCGCCTCTACTGAGCCATCTGCACAAGAGATTGCGAACTTATTGATTCAGCGTATCCAACAAAACGCGCACATTGACAATCTATCAGTCAACTATGACGGTAACACTGACAAAGTAACCATTAATGGTTCTGCTGCTAACCAAGCAGAGCGCGAAAAAGCCATTCTAGCGGCAGGTAATGTACAGTATGTTGCACAAGTGGAAGACAACATCACGGTTGCAACGCAAGAGCCAGAATCTCGTATGTACACGGTAAAATCAGGCGATACGCTGTCAAAAATTTCAAAAGAAGTGTATGGCGATACCAACCAATACAACAAAATCTTTGAAGCCAACAAACCATTACTATCTGACCCAAATAAAATCTATCCAGGTCAAGTACTCCGTATTCCAGCTTAATTTTTACCAAAAGCCTTATAAACAACCAGTGACCCCTGTCGCTGGTTTTTTTATAAAAAAATTTGCATATCGATAAATAAAGTTTTAAGGATAAACTATGAAAAACCAAAAACAATTAATCAAATTGGGTGAGCAACTGGAGAAAAATCCGTCAATCGCGCAATCCAATTTGGCTGTTAAACCCCGTAATTACTTGGCGTTAAATCCGCTTTTGCAAAAAGGCGGACTGCATGAAAAAGATGATGTCGAAATCGCCCGTAAGAAACAACGCAGGCAGACCAAGCAGGATTTGCGAAAACAAGTTTGGCGACAGGAATCGTAATAACCAAACACCCCAGATTTTAGGGTGTTTATTCGACGCTTATACAATATAAACTTATTCAAATACCACGTCTGCGCCATCGGCTATCGTGCCATACAGACTTAGCGCATCCCAATTGGTCAAACGTACACAACCGTGTGATTTTTGTGCGCTGATTAACTCAGGCTCAGGCGAGCCATGAATGCCATAGCCACGTTTTGATAACCCAATCCAAGCACGCCCCACAGGGTTGTTGGGTCCTGGTGGTAGCCACTTTTCTTTGGAAGAAAAATCCGTATTATAGGTAGGGTTTAATACCCGATTTTTAACTTTTAAGGTGCCAGACGGTGAGGGGGTGTAGTTGGAACCCACGGTTGTTGGATAGCTTGCAACCAGCTCACCACTAGCGGCATAGGCGTATAGAATATTTTTCTTTTTATCGCTTACAACCTTGGTCACTTCTGTCATATTGGGCTGATAAGGATTGTACACGGTGATAATGTTACCCGCTTTGAGTGGCGTGGTGGGATTCAATCGACTTACCAGCTTTTGGCTCATATGGAATTTTTCAGCTACCGCTTCACGCGCTGATTTGTATTGCATGTCTTTGGGCGCTTTGGTAATCACCAAATCATCGCGCGTTAGCTGATAATTGATAAAAATCGGCTGGTTATTTAACGTCTCGTTGCTGGTTAACGCCGACCAAGTGGCTTCATCCATCGTAGTGGTTACGGGCAGATTGTGCTTTTGCTGAAAAACCTGCATCGCTTTGATGGTATTTTTATTCATTATCCCTGTCAGCGCACCCACGCTATGCCCATGCCAGTTAAGCAGGGCTTGGGTCTTAAATACCAGCAGTTCATCAGGCTTAATGAACAGTTGTTTTGATGGTAACGTGTCTTTGTTAGCCACGGATGACGGATTGTCATTGGTAGATTGTTTGAGCGCAGAGTAGTCAATAGTTGATTGAAAACCCGGCGCAGATTGGGTCGCTGAAGCAGATGCGGTTGATGCGGCTTGTGACGTGACTACCGCAGAGGCAGGCATGGCTTTTAACTCAATAGCGCCTGTGGGTGACCAACTCACTTGGTTTACTTGCTGGGCAACCATCGGTAAATTATCAGTGGTGTAGGCAATCTCTGGCAAGGCTTGTTTCAGTCGTTGCTGCACCAAGCTGGTGCCAATAAACTGTTGACTGACATTGGCTTTTAGCGTTGGGGCAGGCGAAGAGGCAGCGACACTTGCGGTTGTACTGACTGCAGTACTAGCTGTAGTACTTGCTGTCGGAACTGTGGGTACATCCATCGCTTGATTGGGTGACTGTTGACAGGCTGATAAACTGATAGCAAGCAGTAGGCTTGTAAAGCAAGGTAATATTTTATGATAAGAAGACATAGTCATTGAATTTTAAGAAAAATTTAGCAAGGGAGGATGGAAGGTCATCGAGGTTTTAGAGAAACGATAATGGCATACTATAGCAAAACTCGCTTGAAGATAAGCAGGATTTTACGAATTTTTCAAAAAAATGTTGGCAAAAATGCCATAAAAAAAGGCAGGTTAGACCAGCTAACACTACCTTTAGCGCACGGTAAAAATTAGGATAATCAAATATTATAAGTTAGCGATGACCGCATCACCCATGTCTGAGCAAGAAACCAGCGTGGTGCCTTGTTCAAAGATATCGCCTGTACGTAACCCTTGCTGCAGTACTTTTTGCACTGCTTGCTCAACTTGCATGGCACGGGCTTCATCATTGAGGCTATAACGTAACAGCATTGCCAATGACAAAATGGTTGCCAATGGGTTGGCTTTATTTTGACCGGCAATATCAGGGGCAGAGCCATGCGATGGTTCATATAGCCCTTTGCCTGTGTCATTTAAGCTCGCGGATGGTAGCATACCAATAGAGCCAGTCAGCATCGAGGCTTGATCTGATAAAATATCGCCAAAAATATTGCCGGTGGCAATCACATCAAACTGTTTTGGGGCTTTGACCAGCTGCATCGCTGCATTGTCGACATACATGTGAGTCAATTCAACATCTGGGTATTCGCCAGCGACTTCAGTAAAAATCTGCTTCCAAAACTCTGTGGTCTCAAGCACGTTGGCTTTATCAACTGAACAGAGTTTTTTACCGCGTTTTTGCGCGGCTTCAAAAGCGACTTTGGCAATACGGCGAATTTCTGATTCGCTGTATTTCATGGTGTTGTAGCCTTCTTTCTCGCCGTTTTCAAGTGTGCGAATACCGCGTGGTTCACCAAAATAAATATCACCGGTGAGCTCACGGACAATCAAAATATCTAAGCCAGATACCACTTCAGGTTTTAAAGTTGAGGCATTGGCAAGCTCTGGGTAAAGAATGGCTGGGCGAAGATTGGCAAATAAATTTAAGTCTTTACGAATCGCCAGTAATCCACGCTCTGGGCGCACTGAGCGTTCAAGGTTATCATACTGTGGGCCGCCGACAGCACCGAGCAATACCGCATCAGCCTTGCGGCACAGATTTTGGGTAGCTTCTGGATAGGGTGAGCCATGCGCATCATAAGCGGCGCCACCTAACAGCCCATACTCATAGCGAGCGTCCAAGCCTTGCTCGATTAATTTGTCCAATACTTTGACAGCTTGTCCAATGATTTCAGGACCAATACCATCACCTTGTAATACGGCGATTTGTTTTGTCATGTTACTTCCTTCACGTTAATCCACAATTTTTTGCTGACAACGCAGCTTTTAAAATTTTGTTAGTTTCTAAAAAATAATTGAATCAGGCGTTATTGAATGATGCTTTCTTGGATAAAGCTTTTTGTGAGAAAAGCTTTTAGGGGCATCTATAAAGCAATCTTTATAAATTCATTCGATAAAGCGCCTTGCTGATTGGGCTTTTTACACCATTGATTGGTAAGTTTGGCATTTTCATACAAGTCAATACACAGAGGCGTTGGGGCAGACTGCGCTAGCAAACTATAATCGGTCTTTTGAATTTGGCGGTAGGCTTTAAGCTCATAGCGTTTACCGCTTTCAAAACGATGGATAAAACTAAAACTTTCAACCGTCGACAAGTCCTCATCCAAATAAAAACGGGTAGCAACCATGTGCTGACCACTGGGAAAACTTACCAAGTAATTTGGTATAGTAGACTTGCTCTGCGGCTTACTGATCAAAGGTGTGACGGTCACTGGGCTGGTCTCTTGGCTATGGTTGCCAAGTGTAGCGCTCGGGGTGTGAGTTGATTGATTGATAATTGACAATGTGCCAATACGATTGATTTCACAGGCATAAATACCCGTACATTTTAGGGTGCTTTTGCCTGCAGCAATCGGTTGCGGCGCTGTTATCACTGAGGGTTTGGCACGTGCGCTTGGCTGCTTTGTCATTGATTGACAGCCAGATAGCGCCACTGCCGAACAAATCGCAATGGCTACAACAGGCAAACAGTCAGGGCGAAAAAAGCGCTTCGTAAACATCATGGTCGTTATTCCCTCAAATCAAAAAAAGCAATTAAAAAATTGCAGTAACAGGGTGCCTGCCACAGTCATAGGCACGCTAAAATGTGACTAACATAACCAATATCCCAACCTTTGTCAAAATGCCTTTTTTATGCGCGGCTTATACGCAGGTTGGGATAGATGATGGATAAATTCTCAATGATAAATCATCAATGATGAAACGCTACTGACAGTGTACATTTACCTAACCAAGCAGCACCTTAAGCCGCGCCTGTGCCAAATACCCAAGGGCGTGATTGTTTGGCGTTCTCTTCATACGCTTTGATGCTATCAGCTTGCTGTAATGTCAGACCAATATCGTCTAAACCGTTGAGCAGACAGTGCTTACGGAATTCATCGACGTCAAACGCATAGCTTTTACCTGAGGGTGAAATCACTTGCTGGTTTTCTAAATCGACTCTTAATTGGTAGCCATCTTGGGCAAAACATTCGGCAAACAATTCACTGACCGCATCTTCGCTTAAAATCACTGGCAACATGCCATTTTTAAAGCAGTTATTGTAGAAAATATCGGCAAAACTGGGGGCAATCACCGTACGAAAACCGTATTCTTCGAGCGCCCAAGGGGCATGCTCACGGCTTGAACCACAGCCAAAATTTTTACGCGCAAGCAAAATGTTAGCACCTTGATACCGGGGCTGATTCAAAATAAAATCAGGGTTAATGGGGCGTTTGCTATTGTCTTGACCGGGATAGCCTTCGTCCAAATAACGCCATTCATCAAATAGATTAGCGCCAAATCCTGTGCGTTTGATAGATTTCAAAAACTGTTTTGGAATGATTTGGTCAGTGTCCACGTTTGAGCGGTCTAGTGGGCAGACAATGCCTTGCTCAAGGGTATATTTTTTCATAGTTCTACCTTAAAAATTTCTCACGTCAACAAAATGACCGGCTAATGCCGCGGCAGCTGCCATCGCAGGGCTGACTAAATGGGTGCGTCCGCCATTGCCCTGACGACCTTCAAAGTTACGATTTGAGGTACTAGCGCAATGTTCTTTTGGTTGCAATTTATCCGCGTTCATGGCGAGGCACATTGAGCAGCCTGGCTCCCGCCATTCAAAACCCGCTGCGGTAAAGATTTTATCCAGTCCTTCGCTTTCTGCTTGTTGTTTAACTAACCCAGAACCGGCTACCACAATCGCTTCTTTAACGCTATCTGCGACTCTGCGACCTTTGATAACAGCCGCCGCCGCGCGGATATCTTCAATACGTGAGTTGGTACAAGAGCCGATAAACACCCGATCGACTTTGATGTCAGTGACCGGTTGACCCGCAGTCAAACCCATATACTCATAAGCGCGTGTCCAAGCCTCTTTTTGTACGTCATCTTTTGCGGCATCTAGGGTAGGGACGTGCGCGCTGATATCCACCACCATTTCAGGGGATGTACCCCAAGATACTTGCGGGGCGATGTCCGCGCCTGCCATCTCAATGACGGTATCAAATACAGCATCGGTATCTGAGTGTAGGGTTTGCCAGTAAGCCACGGCTTTATCCCACATTTCACCCGTAGGCGCATAGGGACGACCTTTGACGTATTCAATGGTAGTGTCATCAACGGCTACCATACCAACGCGTGCGCCCGCTTCAATCGCCATATTACACACGGTCATACGTCCTTCCATGCTCATGTCACGGAACACATCGCCTGCAAATTCAATGGCGTAGCCTGTCCCGCCCGCGGTGCCGATTTTTGCAATAATCGCTAGTACCACGTCTTTTGGGGTAACACCTTCACCCAATTTGCCATCGACTTTGATAAGCATATTTTTCATCTTGGTTTGCACAAGGCACTGCGTTGCCAATACATGCTCAACTTCACTGGTACCGATGCCGTGAGCAAGACAGCCTAACGCACCATGGGTTGCGGTATGTGAGTCGCCACACACCACGGTCATCCCAGGTAATACCAAACCTTGTTCTGGGCCTACCACATGCACAATGCCTTGGCGCACGTCATTGATGGTAAATTCAGTGATGTTAAATTTGGCACAGTTTTCATCGAGTGTGGCTACTTGCAGGCGAGAGACATCATCTTTAATACCTGCCACCCCTTCTTTGCGTTCGCTCGCCACCGTTGGGACATTATGGTCAGGGGTGGCGATGTTTGCTGACAAACGCCAAGGGTCACGATTGGCCAATGACAAGCCTTCAAATGCTTGCGGGCTTGTGACTTCGTGTAATAAATGACGGTCGATATAGATAAGACTAGAACCGTCGTCTCGTTGATTGACTAAGTGGTCTTGCCAAAGTTTATCATAAAGCGTTTGCGCTGCCATGACACATATCCTATGGTTTTTTTATAAAAGGGCGTAGTAATTGGGTAAACAATAACGCCATTATAACAAAGAAAAATGATAATTTTAATTGATGATTTTTATATTTTATAAAAATTTTAGGAATGTATTGGACGATTAAATAAATTGTATTTGTCTATACGTTGTCTTATAATCTTATTTAATGTATTTTTTAAAGAATGAAACTTTTATTTATATCAAATGGTAGGGTTTTAGTTTTGGGGGAAAGATGAATACCACAAATTTAAATACTTTTTTAGCGGTTATGCAAACAGGTAGTATCTCGCAGGCGGCTGATAAACTATTTATTACACAGCCTGCAGTAAGTAAGCGTATCAAAAACTTAGAAGACGAATTTGATGTCACCCTTTTTGATACTGTGGGTCGTGGTATTATCCCAACCCAAGCGGCGCATGACTTGATACCCCATGCCAAACGCTGGCTAGATGATTATGACAATCTAAAAATTAATCTTAAAAACCGCCAGCAAACGGTATCAGGCAAACTGATTATCGGTACCAGTCATCATATTGGCTTACATCATCTGCCAGCGGTCCTCAAACAATTTATCCAAAGCTATCCTGCGGTACAGCTTGAAGTGCATTTTGTCGATTCCGAGCAAGCGCATAAAGCAGTCCTTGATGGCGACTTGTCATTGGCTTTTTTAACGCTACCCCCTGTGTATGATAAACGTCTAAATTATCATATGCTATGGTCAGATCCGCTGCATTTTGTGACGGGTGTTTTATCGCCACTGGCACATAAAATGAACGTGACGCTTGAGCAATTGGCGAATTATCCAGCGATTTTACCCGCCGCCAATACCTTTACCAGTCAAATCACTTTAGCTGAATTTGCCAAATATAACTTAAAACCGTATGCCACGATGAGCACCAATCCGCTAGAGTCGATTCGTATGTTGGTATCGGTTGGGCTAGGCTGGTCGGTGTTACCGCAGACGTTAGTCAATCAAGATTTACAGCCAATTAATATGGATACCCCCGTTGAGTTGCAACGCTATTTGGGGTTGGTCACTAACCCCAATATCACGGTATCTGCAAGCATGGCAGCCTTGCTTGACATGTTAGGATTAGAGATGGATGGTAAACATCGCGATTAATGGTTCGACATAAAAAAAGCCTATCGATGTGATAGGCTTTTTTTATGGGACTTACTTCTTCTGATAAGTTAAACGCAGTCCGTAAATCCAAGCATCGTTGTTTTGAAAATCACCCACTAAATCGCCATTGGGGATTTTTGATTTGGCATCGCCAAACATCAAGTATTTCACGCCTACCGACACGGCGACTTCGGGTGTAACATTGTACTTAGCGCCTAGACCTACATTCCAATGGCCTTCGACAGGCCCTAAGGTGGTGGTAGGATCACCCGCGCCGCTATCCCAACCTACTGAGCCTGATACTGCCCATTGATTACTTAATTTTTTACCCAAGCCCACTTCTGCTGCCCAGCCATCATCTGAGTAATCAATCAAGTTTAAACCATTGGGGTATAGGGGTTTAAAATCCGCACCCACGGCTTTTTTGGTCGTTGCATTATATAGAGGCGGTTTGATTGAAAAATCACTCCAAGGTACCCAGCGCAGTTTTGCGGTCAATAGCGTGGTTGGGTTTAGACCTGTTTGAAAGTCAACATTCACGGATTTTGGGGTAGTGATGGTCATGTCATAACTGCCTGATTTGCCAGTTGCAGGCATGTATTCATACGCTACGGTGTCATGATCAATTTCAGAGCGATAAGTCAACGCCGCTTTAAGCGCAATCTCAGGTTTGCTATAGGCTAAGCCTGCCATCCAGCCATAACCATTTGATTGGGCAAAGATACCATCATAACCTTGGGTAGAATTGTAGGCTGTACCGCGTAAATGCACCTCACCTTCTAATTTTTGTAATACCGGCCCGCCATATACTTGCCAATTATTTTTTTCGCCAAATTTGACACCCAGCAAACCCGTGAAGTTTTTACTATCAACGGATACATTTGTGCCTTCATTAGGATGAAGAGCAGAATTTTGTGCAATTCTTGCAGCGGCACCCCACTGTTCATAACCCATTCTATAATTAGGATCAGTTAAAGAAATTTTATCTAGATTTTCTTTGGCTTTAGTTGCGATAGCCAAATTAACTTGAGGATTATTAACAAAATTATTATTACCTTTAAATTCGACATCCGCGCCCCACGGCTGGTCAAAAAACACACCTACACTGACTTTATCATTGATGTCTGCTTTTGCCCCATAATTGATAAAATCATAGTTTAGCGCCATGTTGTTGGTATCGCGACCTTCTTCGTACGTGGTTGGCGAAGGGGTGGTGGCCGCATTGTCTTTGCCACTAATCGATGGGTCGATGGTGATTCGTTCGATGTAGGCAAAGGTGCCATCTTGCGTAAACCCCCAGCTTGGCTGAGTTGAGCGGTCGAGCCCCGCGGCTTGGGCAGCGCTAGCAAATGAAATGCTGGCAATAGCGAGCGTTAAGGATTGCAATCTTAATGACATGAAATACTCCCTTTTACATGGATATTGATAAAGTGCGAATTGGAGAGCTTGCTAAAGGTTGCTAAAAGGTATGAAAAACTTAGACAGGATAGTGAGGCCTTCCAATGGACCTACAAAGAATAGATAAAAACTTACGCCTTGACAACTTATGGCTTACAAAAATAGCGCCAATTTCTGACCTTATAAGTCATTAATAGAGTATTTACAGTGACATAAACATAAAAAAACACCGATTAATATAATCGGTGTTTGAGTCAAAACATGACAAAGTATTAATTTACTTTAGCCAGATTCATTTCCATTTTTTTACCATCATTGTTTTGAACCACTTTAACAGGTAGATAATCAAGTTTTGGGGCTAACCAAAAACTGGTTTGACGGTCTTTGTCATCATGCACGCGATCGATACGCACCACATCAAAAGTACCGGCTGGCACGGTAATGCGAGTCATGGCAGATTTTTTGAAAGGCACCGCTTCAACTGTATTGCGATCTGCCATGTAATAGTTACCACGGAACTTGCCTGCTTTTAAATCCTCGCGAATTTGAATTTCCAAACTTAAATCATCATAGGCAGGCTGTGGCAGAGCAATGACTTTGTTTTGACCTTTATAATTGGTAACCAGTTGTTTTTTTGCGTTATTAAAGTTTAAGGTGGTAGTACGACCCGTTCCTAAGATTTTGTATTGGGTTAATGCGCTCACCGGTAAGATAGCGCCATTGGCATTGACAAAATTGGCGGTTTGCTTGGCACTGGCTAATTTACCGACACTTGCATTGACATTGTAAAAATACTGATTGCCAGTTTGGGTCAATACACGGCTTGCGGTACCATTGTATTTGCCTTCAATATTAAAATTATAGGTTGCATTAAAAGGGGCAACTGCCGCATTCGCCATAGAGGTGATAGCCATCGCTGACACGAGTGAAGTACTTACTACCAGTTTTTTTACTAAAGAATTTTTCATGTTTCATCCATCAAATAACGTTCATAAGATAAGGTTAAATCTGCTTGGTATGCATACAGTAGTATTGACGGCAAGCAAATACAAGCCAGTTAACAAAAGATTGTGATTGTGCAATAAACGGCAGTCTTTATGAGGTATTTGGGTGAAGGGGTTAAAAAAATGACAACAAATTGCAAAATTTCGTAATTTTCTGCTTGAACAAACTGGCATACATCCCCACTGTTAGACAGTGAATTGATAACATGTGATAAGCATATGATTATTTATGCAAACAGATAGTTATCATCTTTTTGTGGTCGGCAAAATAGCGGTGGTCTTTTGAGCTAACCTTTGGGCTGATCACAGCTTTCAAAGCTAACTACGGCTTTCAAACAATAATTTAACAGTTAATTTATGGAGTAGATTATGGCAATTCGTCCTTTACATGATCGTATCGTCGTGCGTCGCAGCGAAGAAGAACAAAAAACGGCTGGCGGTTTATTACTAGCAGGCAGTGCCCAAGAAAAACCTTCTCAAGGTGAAGTGATTGCAGTAGGTAATGGTCAAATCCGTGAAAACGGCGATGTACGTGCGCTTGATGTCAAAGTCGGCGATAAAGTACTCTTTGGTCAATACGCCGGCTCAACGGTTAAAGTAGATGGTGAAGAATTATTGATTATGAAAGAAAGTGATGTATTAGGTGTGATTGAAGGTTAATCAGTCATTGCTCTAAACAATCGTTTTTTATCTAAATGCTAATTTATCTAGTCTTAATTTACCTAGTCTTAATCTAACTGGTTAAGTACTTGGTAAAATAATTGATAGCAACCGTGGTAGCAATTTGGACTACCTTATACAAATAAAAATTTATAATTTGGAGAATTTAACATGGCTAAAGATGTAAAATTTGGTATTGATGCCCGTGCAAAAATGATTGACGGTGTCAACGTATTGGCAAATGCGGTTAAAGTAACATTGGGTCCTAAAGGTCGTAACGTGGTTATCGATAAATCTTTTGGCGCACCCACCATCACTAAAGATGGCGTATCAGTGGCTAAAGAAATTGAACTTGATGACAAATTCGAGAACATGGGCGCACAGTTGGTGCGTGAAGTTGCAAGCAAAACTAATGATGTTGCAGGTGACGGCACCACCACAGCGACTGTTTTAGCCCAAGCGATTTTACAAGAAGGCATGAAATCAGTTGCCGCTGGCATGAACCCAATGGACTTAAAACGTGGTATCGATAAAGGTGTACGTGCCGTTGTTGAAAAAATCCATGCGTTTTCAACTCCAGCCAATGACACCAAAGCCATCGCACAAGTCGGCTCTATCTCAGCTAACTCTGACCAAACTATCGGTGACTTAATCGCTCAAGCGATGGAAAAAGTGGGTAAAGAAGGCGTGATCACGGTTGAAGAAGGTTCAGGCTTTGAAGATACCCTTGAAGTCGTTGAAGGTATGCAGTTTGACCGTGGCTACATCAGCCCATACTTCTCTAATAAAGCAGATACGTTGACCGCTGAACTGGAAAACCCATTAATCTTGTTAGTCGACAAAAAAATCAGCAACATCCGTGAGTTGATTCCACTGCTTGAAAACGTGATGAAATCTGGTAAAGCCTTACTGATCATTGCTGAAGATGTTGAAAACGAAGCCTTGGCAACTTTAGTTGTAAATAACATGCGCGGCGGTTTAAAAGTCTGCGCTGTCAAAGCCCCTGGTTTTGGTGACCGTCGTAAAGCGATGCTTCAAGATATCGCTATCTTAACAGGTGGTACAGTTGTATCAGAAGAAATGGGCATGAGCTTAGAAACTGCAGACTTATCAGTATTAGGTACTGCCAAAAAAGTGACGGTTGGTAAAGAAAACACCGTGATTGTAGACGGTGCCGGTCAAAAAACTGAAATCGATGACCGTGTTGCCTCTATCCGTCGCCAAGTGGAAGAATCAACCTCTGATTACGACAAAGAAAAGCTACAAGAGCGTATTGCCAAACTCGCAGGCGGTGTGGCAGTTATCAAAGTCGGTGCGGCGACTGAAACTGAAATGAAAGAGAAAAAAGACCGTGTGGATGATGCCTTGCATGCAACTCGTGCTGCCGTCGAAGAAGGCGTTGTAGCAGGTGGTGGTGTGGCACTGGTTCGTGCTATCTCTGCGCTTGACAATGTCAACGGTGACAATGACGATCAAGCCGCGGGTATCAACATTCTACGCCGTGCGATGGAAGCACCACTTCGTCAAATCGTGACCAACGCAGGTGATGAAGCATCTGTGGTGGTAAACCAAGTCAAAGGCGGTCAAGGTAACTACGGTTACAACGCAGCGACTGGTGAATACGGCGATATGCTAGAAATGGGTATCTTAGACCCAGCCAAAGTCACTCGCTCAGCGCTTGAAAACGCGGCGTCTGTCGCAGGCTTGATGCTCACCACAGAAGCAATGATTACTGACCTGCCAAAAGACGACGCTGGCGCCGCTGCTGCCATGGGTGGTATGGGTGGCATGATGTAATCGAAAGATTATATCCCACTCAAGCCATTTAGCTAAAATCAAAACCCTATTAAACTTCAGTTTAATGGGGTTTTTTAATTAGGAGAAATTATTACAACCATAACGATGGAATTACTGGGCAATCTGCTACCACAAGCCAAAATCATCGGTTTATTCTGTATATTCAATGGAACTGTGCTAAAAGATAGGGTCAGTGGATTTTATGGGCGGATATTTTGCGTTAAATGGCGGTGCAGTTAATCATTATCCCGTCTAAAAACATACTCAGTTGAGCTTGAAGCATTTTCAATGAACTGATAGCCTTCCAAGTTAAAGTCTTTTAACTGTTGTGCGGTTGTCAGCTGATTTTCAGCGGCAAAACGCACCATCAATCCGCGTGCCTTTTTGGCATAGAAGCTTACCACCTTATATACGCCATCTTTTCCATCTTCAAAACGGGGCGTGATAATTTCTGCGCTGATTTTTTTGGGATTGACCGACTTGAAGTATTCGTTGGAAGCCAAGTTTACCAAAACTTTGTGTTTATTTTCTGCCATGCGTTGATTGATGAGGTCGGTAATCGTATCGCCCCAAAATTGATACAAATTATCGCCTCTGGGATTTTTTAGCTTTGTGCCCATTTCCAGGCGATAAGGTAGCATCAAATCAAGCGGTTTTAACAGGCCGTACAACCCAGATAAAATACCTAATCGCTCATTGACATAATGGACTTGTTGTTCAGTCATTTGCTGCGCTGCCAAACCTGTATAGACATCGCCATCAAATAAATACAGCGCCGCTTTAGCAGGTATGTCAGCATGATCAGTGCTAAATGGGTGGGTAGTATCCCATCGCCAATTTTGGTTGCGCACGGCATTTAATTGCCCAAGTTTACCTGAGATACTCATCAACGCCGACAAATCAGTTGGTGCTAATGTTTTTAATTCACCCATCAATTCGCAAGCGTGCGCCATCAAAGCAGGCTGGGTATAATGCTGACTAAAATCAAAAGGTAAATCATTTTTTTCATTCAAATTTTTGGCAGGCGAGAGCACAAAGTACATGGCTATGTTCCGTTTGCTTTATTTTATTGGTTAAGAATTCGAACGGTTAAGATAATGATAATGGCAGCGCAGGGCGCAAAAATAACGCCCAAGCCACATAGACTAGGCGAGTTTGATTTTATCGGTTAACAAAAATTCCATCAATGCTTTTTGGGCATGCAGACGATTTTCGGCTTCATCCCATACTACAGCACGCGGATCCTCTAGCAAATCATAGGAGATTTCTTCGCCACGGTGGGCAGGCAGACAATGCATAAATAATACGTCTGGATCGGCTTTATCCAGTAATGAGCGGGTTACCATATATTGGGCAAATCGCCGCGCACGAGTATTTTGCTCGCTCTCTTGCCCCATACTTGCCCATACATCGGTGGCAACCAAATGCGAGCCTTTGACCGCTTCATTAACATCTTCGACCAGCTCGACACAGTGCGAATACTGTTTGATGAGGTCGGCATTGGGTTCAAACCCATAAGGCGCGGATACGCGAAGCTCAAAACCAAATTGATGCGCGGCATGGATAAAAGAAGCGCACATATTATTGCCATCCCCAATCCAAGTCACTGTTTTGCCTTCGATGCTGCCACGGTGCTCTATAAAGGTTTGGATATCGGCTAGTAGCTGACAAGGATGCTGTTCATCGGTGAGTGCATTGATAACAGGCACTTGCGAATACTGGGCAAATTTTTCAACAATACTGTGTTCAAAGGTGCGAATCATGACAATATCGACCATGCGTGAGATGACCCGTGCTGAATCTTCAATCGGTTCGCCACGACCAAGCTGGGTATCGCGAGGTGATAAAAATATGGCATGACCGCCAAATTGTCCCATCCCTGTTTCAAACGAAATACGGGTACGGGTACTCGATTTTTCAAAAATCATACCCAAGGTACGACCGACAAAAGGCTGATAAATAACCCCTGCATGCTGCATCAAACGCAGTTCGCTACCGCGTTTAATCACTTGCATTAATTCTTCTTTGCTAAAATCCAATAACGTCAAAAAATGGCGGGTACTCATTGCCTGTCCTACATCCCAATTTTGTCAATAAACATTACAGTAAACTATCAGTATAGCGGATTTATCCAAACTGTCTAGCAAATTGACGCATTTGTGTGACTTTAACCTCAGTAGAGTAATTAACAGTTATGACCGATAAATCCACGTAGGACGTCGGGTGACCACGCTTAACAGCTCATAGCTAATGCTGTCATTCCAGCTACCCACTTCATCAATGGTTGGTGCGTTACCCCAAAGCTGAACAGGGCAGTCAAGGTTTACCTCAGTAGTATGGGCCAAATCAACCATCAACATATCCATCGCCACGCGACCGATGATAGGCGCTTGTTGACCTGCGACGACGACATAGGCATCATCGCTAATCACCCTTGGATAACCATCGGCATAACCCACGCTGACAATGCCGATACGCGCTGGGGCTTGGGCAGTCCAGCGACTACCATAACCCACGCTATCGCCCGCTTTTAGCGTATGAATTGCCATGATACTGGCATTAAAATGCATGACGGGTTGCAGGTTTAGCTGTTTGGCAGTGGCATGATTTACAGGCGTTGCCCCATACAAGATAATGCCTGGGCGTACCCAATCGTAATGGCGGTCTGACCAGTTCACAATTCCAGCTGAATTACACAAAGAGCCTTTAATCGCTGGGTTGATTTGCTCACGTAGCATTTGTAGGGTTGAATCAAATAATTCAAATTGTTGTTGGTTATTGGGATGATCGATGACATCAGCGTTGGCAAAATGGGTGGTCAAAACAATTTCGTAACCTGCCTCAGTTAATTGCTGGGCAATTTCCCTGACTTCATCCGATGTAAAGCCAAGGCGGTTCATGCCAGTGTTTAGTTTTAGCCAGACGGTTGCGCCGGTTTTTGCAGGCTGCTGCAACGCCCAGTCTAATTGGCGTTGGTGGTGCACCACGCATTCGATTTGATGCGCTATACAATATTGCCATTCTGCTAATGAAAACGCGCCTTCGATCACTACCATTAATTTTTGCCAGCCCGCCTGTTGTAGTTCTATCGCTTCTTGCAAACAAGCAACACCTAAGGCATCGGCTTGTGCTACGGCGGGTAAACAGTTGACGGCGCCATGCCCGTAGGCATTGGCTTTGACCATGGCTAATACCTTGGCGGTCGGGGCATAATCTTTGACGCGTTGTAAGTTATGGGTGAGGGCTGATAAATCAATGGTGATGCTGGTTTGACGCACAATCTTGACCTTGTTGCAGTAAAATTTTTATTCATCAGGTTCGCTAAAGGAAGCGGTTTGGTAAAAATCAGGAGTTAAGTTACCAAAACGGGTAAATTGCCCTTCAAAGGACAGGCGCACCGTACCAATGGGCCCATTACGCTGTTTACCAATAATGATCTCAGCTGTGCCTTTAGCATCGCTGTTTTCATTATAAACCTCATCACGATAAATGAACATAATCAAATCGGCATCCTGCTCAATGGCACCCGACTCCCGTAAGTCCGACATAATCGGGCGTTTGTTGGGGCGATTCTCCAAGCTCCGATTCAGCTGTGATAAAGCCACCACCGGGCAATTCATCTCACGAGCAAGCGCTTTTAAGCTTCGTGAAATCTCCGAAATCTCACCCACGCGGTTGTCGCCTAAGCCTGGGACTTTCATCAATTGTAGATAATCGACCATTACCATGCCAAGTTTGCCATCATTGTCTTTGGCAATACGGCGACAGCGCGAACGAACCTCAGATGGCGGTAGCGCCGTACTGTCATCGATATACAATTTTTTATCATGCAGATGGGCGATGGCGTTGGAGAGTTTACCCCATTCATCTTCGTTCATTTGACCTGAGCGCAAATGGGTTTGGTTGATGGCCCCCCAAGAGGACAATAGACGCATCACAATTGACTCGGCAGGCATTTCCATCGAAAACACCACCACCGGCAAATCGGTATTGTGTAAAATGCTCTCTGCTAAATTCATCGCAAACGTGGTTTTACCCATCGAAGGACGTGCTGCCACGATAATGAGATCGCCTGCTTGCAGTCCTTGGGTTTTATTATTGAGTTCTTCAAACGGCGTCTTAAGCCCAATCATACCTTCAGGATGGTCTTTAAGTTCTCGGATATTATCGACGACATTGGTAATAACATCGCTTAGTTGGGTAGGGCCCTTGTGTTTTGACTGGCGACTATGGGTTTCATTGATGGCAAAAATTTCGCTTTCAACGGTGTCTAAAATATCACTGACACTTTGATTTTTTGGGTCAAAGGCAAGCTCCAGCATATGGCTACCGGCTTTGATGATTTGGCGTAAGGTCGAAAATTCTTTTACCCGCTGCGCATAAGCAGTCAGGTTAAACAGTGTCGCTGGGCTTTGCGATAGGATATCGCCTAGATAATCGCTGCCGCCCGCGGGCTCAAGCAGTTTTTGCATATCGAGCCAGTCCATTACCATGGTGGCATCATACGGCTCATTGGCATTGGCAAGATGAGAGATGGCATCAAAAATATATTGATGGCGCTGTGCATAAAAATCATATTTGGTAATAATATCCGAGATGCGATCAAACGACTCTTCAAGGCTCATCAGCGACGCCAGGACGGACTTTTCTAAGTCCATACTGTGCGGTTGGTGCTGCGTCAGCGAAGTAGTCTTAAGATCGTTCTCTTTGGTTTTATCGTCTGCCATGATGACCTGTGATAAAGTTATTTTAAATGGTTTGAAAGGGCAAAATTTTGCTAAAAGTTATCGCTTGCAAATTGTGAGTCTAATACACGCATCGAAACAGAACAGTCAATATACCGAAAAAACCATCCAAATTCTAATGAGAAAAATATAAAAAAACAGCAATTTTTTTGAATGAAATCAGCTTGAGTTTTAGGCTTTTTTGTTAATTTTTTACGCCGCAAACAATAAAAAAAGAGACAGCAAAGCCATCTCTTTTTGATAAGTCAACAATCAATTAAACAGCTGAATCTTCTGCCAAGATAGTGACTTGAATGTTGGTCATTACATCGTGATGTAATTGGATATCAACATTATATTCGCCAATTTGACGTAATGCACCTTCAGGCAATTTAACTTCTGAACGGTCAACAGGTAAACCAGATTTGGTTAAGGCATCGGCGATATCGCGAGTACCGATAGAACCAAATAGCTTGCCTTCATCACCTGATTTTGCACGGATGATAACATTAACGTCCTGTAGCGCTTCAGCACGGGCATTAGCAGCCGCTAATTCATCAGCTTCTACTTTTTCAAGTTCTGCACGGCGTGCTTCAAATTTTTCGATGTTAGAAGCAGTGGCTGGTAATGCTTTACCTTGTGGTACAAGGAAGTTACGACCGTAACCTGCTTTTACATTAACAGTATCGCCTAGTTTACCTAGGTTAGCGATACGTTGTAATAAAATAACTTGCATATATCACTCCTCGGTTTATTTTTGGCTGTCAGTGTAAGGAATCAACGCAAGATAACGTGCTTGTTTGATTGCTACAGCCAATTGGCGTTGATATTTGTTTGAAGTACCAGTGATACGGCTTGGTACGATTTTGCCACTTTCAGTGACATACTGTTTTAGGATTTCGATATCTTTATAATCGATATGGGTAATGCCTTCAGCAGTAAAACGGCAAAATTTACGGCGGCGATAAAAACGTGCCATGATTAGTCTCCTTAATTATTCGTCGTTGTTGTCTTCAGCATCAACTTCTGACTCATCATCATTTGATTGATAGTCATCTTGAGCTGTATCGTTACGGCGTGAAGCTTTACGAGCACGTTTTTCTTCAGCACTTTTTGCTAATGGTGATTCTTCAGTAATCGCTTCGTCACGACGGATAACTAAGCTACGAATGATAGCATCGTTATAACGGAATAATTCTTCAAGCTCATCAAGGGTTTGTTGACCCGCTTCGATGTTTAATAGCACATAGTGCGCTTTGTGAACTTTGTTGATTGGGTAAGCTAATTGACGACGACCCCAATCTTCTAGGCGATGGATAGCACCACCTTGTTCTTTTACTAAGTTGATATAGCGCTCAACCATGCCAACCACTTGGTCGCTTTGGTCTGGGTGAACCAATAATACCAGTTCATAATGTCTCATAAAGACTCCTCACGGATTAAACAGCCGTTGACCCCGTGTCAACAGCAAGGAGATTGAATGCACCTAAGTTAGAATCATCCAACTATATTGGTATAAACAAGGTGCGCTATTATATAGTAGCGCGCACTCGGTAGCAAGTTAATATTTACTTAACAAATTCGCCCACGCATTGCTGCAAGGTATTCGATACCGCACGCGCCACAATGACATTGCGCGCGGTCGGGTCAACTGCTGCTGTGGTCAAATCGACAATGGTGACGGACTGCGGGGCTTTTTCGCTGACGCAGCCACAGACATTGCTCGCTACCTCTGCTTGCTTGTCGGAAGTCATCAATACACTGCCCAAGCGCCAGTATTGGTTATTTTGTAATTGAGTTTGGCATTGTTGATTCACCGCGGCTTTAAATATCGCCATGCCGACATTGTTGGCAGTGCCGATGGTGTTATTAGCATCCATCACACCAGTACCTGTGGTAGAGGCGCAACCGACCAAGGCGATGGCTGAGCCAATCACTGCAGCGGCACTTCCTATGCGTTTAGTAGCTTGGCGTTTATTAGCTAAGCGTTTAGTAGCTAGCTTAATAGCGGTGAAAAAAGAAAATTGTTGATGCATGTTAAATACTCCTGTCCTTTACTGTGTTAAACAATTGATAAACACCGCTAACATAGCAGATTACAGAAAATTTTTTTACCCAAATTTTTTATCCAAGTCATGTTATTGGTTCATAGTTACTAAATAATGTGCCATCAAACTTAAAAAACTGGGTGGAATTTTTTTTCATTAATGCTTATAAAGCCAATTAAATTCCTCGATATCGATGATATTAATCGGAAAAAAACGCGAGTTTCTTAGATTTCTCAATAGATTTGATTCAAATTAAACCTTACTAAAAATGTGGAATTGATAACCAATTGTTTTAGGTTGTGCATTTGTTTAATCTTTTTTTTCCTTGTTTTGAGTGTGGGATTGGATTATAACTATACCTAACAAATACATCCGTAAACGCAATGATAAGGAGTTGTTATGAACTGGCAATTATTTAGCGCAATTTTTACAATCGCTTCTGGTGTGACTATCGGTGTTTTAATGACCATTGCGTTGGTGACCGGTTTTGATGAGGCTCAACACATTGTGACGGCAGCCATTATAGGGCTGATGCTGTCAATTCCGATTGCTTGGATTGTGGTAAAAAAACTACAGAGCTTAGGTATGAATAAACCCCCTGTCACACCCTAACTGTCACCTCCTAACCCTAACTGTCACCTCCTAACTGTCACACCATAAACGGCGCTTTGATAATGCAGCAACTGACTAGATAACTAATACATAGCAAAAACCGCTTAACTAACAAAAGCTAAGCGGTTTTTTTATGGCTCATAGGGTTAAAAGCGTATAGCATTCACGTCACATTATGAGGCTAAACGCTATGGCTCAATAGCTACTGTAAATCTACCTTGGCGCCTGTATCAACATTGGCATACACTTCAAGCACATCCCAGTTGGTTAAGCGAACACAGCCGTGCGAGGCTTGACGGCTAATGCCTTCCGGAACGGGCGAACCATGGATACCATATGATGGTTTACTCAGTCCCATCCACACCACACCGACTGGACCGTTGGGTCCGGGCGGCAACATAAACACTTTTTTATCTTTGCCTTCGCCGCTACTGGCGCGGTACCAAGGGTTTTTGACGCGATTGACAATCGTCAAACTGCCTGTGGGTGAGGGGGTGTCGCTACTACCGACCGTGGTAGGATAAGTGGCAATGAGCCTATCACCGTTATAAGCGTATAAGATATTGTCCGCTTTTTTGGCAACCAAATGGGTGATTTTCTCATTGAGTGGCGCGCCTGGGTTAAACACGGTGATGGTTTCACCCTCAGTGAATTTTTTATCGGCATTGAGCTTTTTAAGATAGCGAATATCCATGTGGAAACGTTCAGCCAACATTTCTTGGACGTCTTGATAGTATAGACCTTTCATTTTAGATTTGGCTTCACTACCACTTGGTGTTGGCTGATACGGACCTTTGATATCTTCTTGCGTCAAGGTATAACCGACCAACACAGGCTGATTGGCAGGGATTTTTTCATTTAACAGTTTCCAAACCTCGGCGTTCATACGGCCATCTTGGGGTAGTCCGTGCATGGCTTGGAAATTTTTGAGCGCTTTTTTGGCATTCATACCCCAGCCGCCATCAATCGGACCCGGTGAAGCATGATTCCAATCTAACAAGGCTTGAAGTTTTAAGGTCGTTGCTGAATTAACATTTTGACCGGGTTTCCAGTCGGCACTATTGACTAATTGTGCATATTCAGACAAATTGAGATTGGAGAAACTGGCAGGGGTCGTTGCTGTTTTATTACTGCCCACCGTTGTCGGGTCAAAGGTTGGCGCAGCCGTCGTGGCAGTGTCAATCTCTTCAGAGCTCGCGCCTGCAACACCTGCACCCGAGGTATAGTCATTATCAATACCGGTTTGGTTGGCATCATCTTTAATGCCTAATGCCGTGGTAGTAGCTGGGACTGGCGTCAAGGGAATATCGGTTGAAGTTGCCGTTGGTTTTACCGCAGTTGCCGCAGCAGCCGATGCGCCTTTGGGGATAGTAGTAGATTGCGTGACGCTAGCTGTAGGCTTGGCTGTTTGCGGTTTTTTAGCAGTAGCGGTTTTGCTTTGCGATTTTGTAGCCGTTTTGCTATCGCTGGTGGTTTTTTTAGCAGTCGCGGCTGCGGTAGAGGCGCTAGCCGCTTTCGTGGTGGCAGTTTTAGTCGTGGTCGTTTTTTTGGTCACAGCTTTGGTGGCGGGTGCCGTTTTGGCGGTAGTGGTTTCTGAGACCGTGTTGGTGGCTGCAAATGCTTGATTGGCAATTAGACAAGCTAGGGTAGACAGTACAAATTTTTTCATGGATTGACTCAATAATGGGCAATAACAAATAAAAATAATGAATAGTAAAAGCAAAAATTGGAAGTAATTATACTATAAAAACCAACTTTACTATAAAAACCGACCTTTTGGGCAATGACTTATGGGTTGATAGCATGGTAGTTTAAGTAGATTTTGGCAAAGCGTTTAACAACCTTGCGCCCTAGTTAAACTGCTCTTTAGTTGAATTTCTATAGTCAAATTGTTCCATAGATAAATTTACCTATCCTAAGTTTAACATTAACAAATCGCGCGATAGATAATGGTAAAATTTTTTAACCAAGCTGTATTCTTATAGCAAAATTAAGGCAAAAAAGTGTTTAAAATATTTAACCCTGCGAGCAACATTTATTTTTACAATGTTTATTGAACAGCTTTATGATGAAAAATTGAATTGTACAAATCTGCGACCCTTTAATTTGTTAAATGACTTTAGCTTGTTAAATAATTTGTAAAAAAATCAAAGTATATTATAATTTTAATTCAAAATTTTTTAGGTTAACCACTATGTCATCATCGCCATTTGCATCAGTCAATGTTTCTCACACGCCATCTTTTGACCAAAATCAAGATTTACAAAACCTTGACGATTTGCAAATCGATTTGCAAGCACTTGATATGGATGAAGAAAGCGAATCAGATGACATTTTTGACACCATGCAACAAGAGTTTGCTGAAGCACACCAAACCCTAAAAACGATTCGCGATTTTATCCGTTTTGGGGTCAGTAAATTACGCGAGTATGATGTGGTAGTGGCGCAAGGTACCACAGATGAGTTTGCTGAAGCTTCTGCCATTGTGCTACAAACCTTGTCGCTTGATTGGTCTGCCGATGAGCAAATTTTAGATTGCCGCCTGACCAATAGCGAAAAATCAGAAGTATTGACATTGTTGCAGCGCCGTATCGTTGAACGTAAGCCTTTAAGTTATTTAATTAATTTATCTTATTTTTGCGATTTGCCATTTTATGTGGATGAACGGGTATTGATTCCACGCTCGCCAATTGCTGAGCTGATTCGCCAGCAGTTTTATCCGTATTTTGAACCGAATGATTTGGTTGAAAAAATCAGTGGCACTACTAATGACAAAAAATTTCATGACCACGGATTGTATGATAAACAGTTAGCACAACCAGAGCGTATGCTTGATTTGTGTACAGGTTCAGGCTGTATTGCCATTGCCTTGGCAAGCCGTTTCCCTGATGCAATGGTCGATGCCAGTGATATCGATAAAAACGCGCTGGAAGTGGCAGCGGTCAATGTGGAACATCATCATATGAACCATCAAGTCAATTTGATTGAGTCAAACTTATTTGAAAAAGTACCTGCAGAAAATCAATATGATTTGATTGTGACCAACCCGCCGTATGTCGATGCGGCAACGATGGCAGATTTGCCACCCGAGTTCTTGCATGAGCCAGACCACGCGTTGGCAGCGGGACAAGATGGCTTGGATTTGGTGCATCATATTTTATATAACGCCCCAGATTATCTGACTCGTGACGGCTTGCTGGTGTGCGAGGTGGGGGATAGTGAATGGGCACTGCGCCAAGCCTATCCTGAAATTCAGTTTGATTGGTTAACCTTTGCACATGGCGGGCATGGGATTTTTGCCATGGATTATGATGAATTGATGGAAAATCGGGCATATTTTGAGCAGTATGTGAGCGCTTCTTAAGTAAGCGCTTGTTTGGGGTTACTATCTTTAACTTGCTGATTGGGCTTGTTGATTTAACGAGTTAGATAATGGCTAAAAAAAACAATATATGAACAGGGTGCAACAAACCTATTATTTGATTTGTAAGTATTGATGATAAATTAAGCGGAGCATAAATGGCAGGCAATACCATCGGGCAAGTTTTTACCGTCACCACCTGTGGCGAATCACATGGCGCAGGACTTATGGCAATCGTTGACGGCGTGCCACCAGGGTTGCCTTTAACCGAAGCAGATCTGCAAATTGACTTGGATCGTCGTAAGCCCGGTACCTCAAAATTTGCGACCCAGCGCCGTGAAGACGATGCAGTTGAAATTATCTCTGGCGTGTTTGAGGGTAAAACGACAGGTACTTCTATCGGGCTTTTAATTCGCAATACCAACCAAAAATCCAAAGATTATAGCGATATTAAAGACACCTTTCGTCCCAACCATGCCGATTATACTTATAGCATGAAATATGGGTTTCGCGATTATCGTGGCGGTGGTCGCTCATCAGCGCGCGAAACGGCAATGCGAGTGGCAGCGGGCGCGATTGCCAAGAAATATTTGAAACAACGGCTGGGGGTAGAAGTCCGCGGTTATGTGACCCAGATTGGTGATGTGATTGCCAAACAGATACCTGAAGATACGATTGATTGGGAATTTGTCAACAGTAACCCATTTTTTTGTGCAGATATAGACGCCTTGCCAAAGTTTGAGCAGCTGATTACCCAATGCCGTGAGCAAGGGACAAGCTGTGGCGCAAAGCTTACCATATTGGCATCGGGTGTGCCTGTGGGATTGGGTGAGCCTGTGTTTGACAGGCTTGATGCGGATATCGCCCATGCGATGATGAGCATCAATGCCGTCAAAGGCGTTGAAATTGGCGATGGCATGGCAGTGGCGGGACAGTTTGGGCATGAGTCTCGCGACGAGTTAACCTTGGACGGCTTTAAGGCCAACCATGCCGGGGGAATTTTAGGGGGAATTTCATCGGGTCAGACGATTGTAGTGAGTATTGCGCTAAAACCTACTGCCAGTATCACCACCCCGGGTCAAAGTATTGATATTCACGGCAATGCAGTAGAGATGTTAACCAAAGGGCGGCATGATCCTTGTGTCGGTGTGCGTGCTACGCCGATAGCAGAAGCCATGCTTGCTATTGTGCTGTTAGACCATTATCTGCGTCATCGTGGGCAAAATGCAGATGTCACTGTGCCGCTCACCCCGATTGTATAATTTTTTAATAGGGGTATTTGGTTGCCATAAGGTTGCTACAATGCATTGCCCCATTCAACTTGAGTTAACATTGGTATGACTGTACCTGACCTTACCTTTGATGAGCAGCAGTACGATGCCTGGCAAAGCGAAATACTGGCGCAGATGGGTGTTACGCGTTGGGTGCGCCAAGATTGCCCTGTCAAAACGTTTGCTAATGTAGAAGATTTTGAGGTTGTTTCTTCCTATCAAGCGGTTGAGACCCTTGCTGCCATGCCACAGCAGTTACATCCCGCTCAAACTGGGTTAACTAGCGAACTTGCGCCCATTGATACAACGCCAGACTTCAATCATCCTGTTATTACGGATGATGCCGTTGGGAGCGTAGCAGAATTACCCCCAGCGAGTCTGGCAGATTTTCACCTCCATGATGCAGCTTTACCCAACGATTCATCTTTACCCCATCATTCACCTTTAAAAAGCGACCCTGCGCCAAATAATGAACAGCTCAATGATGAATTGCTCACTGCCAGTTTTGATGTGCAGGCGATAGTGGTGGGTGAGTGGACACTGGTGGTTGACAGTCATTTTTTGCAGACAGACAGCCGCCAACACCAGTTATGGCAACAAATCATCAGTGGGTTAAAAGCGTTAGTGCATTTTTTTAACTTTCCTTTGCTCACCGATAGCCAGCATTTACCCAAAGCCACGGTGCAATTAATGAGCAGCTACCCGATGGCAGTCGCAGGGTTTTCAGGATTTTTATACCGTATCAATCAAGGCAATCCCAAGGTGGGCGCATTAACGCCATTGCCTGACTGTCTAGATGAACAACCGATACAGCGTCTGCCTTATCTGGTAGATATGCTCGATGATTATCGCCTAAAACGCCAACTTTGGCAGTTGCTATCAAGTTGAGTGCAATAAGCCTCCGATTGAGGGCTCATCTTTATGATTCATCGACTAGCCATATTGTGGTAAAGTATTTTTTTATTTCATTTCACACGATAACATTTCACACGATAAAAAGGAACGTGCTATGAGTGTCAGCTTTGATCAACGTGTTGCTAACTTTTGTGCAGGACCAGCGTCTATGCCGACTGCGGTGCTTCAAAAAGCGCAAGCCGAATTGTTAAATTGGCATGGCTCAGGCATGTCGGTGATGGAGATGAGCCACCGTAGCAGTGAATTTGTGGGTATTGCCTCAAAAGCCGAGCAGGATTTGCGCAAGCTCATGAACATTCCTGACAATTATAAAGTGCTATTTTTGCAAGGTGGCGCAAGCCTGCAGTTTTCAGCCATTCCTTTGAATTTACTCAAAGGGGAAGCTGATTATTTAGACACCGGCATTTGGTCTAAAAAAGCCATTAGCGAAGCCAAACGCTATGAGCAAGCAGGGCTAGGCAAAATCAATGTCGTCGCTTCTGCCAAAGACAGCAACTATACCACTGTACCCCCACGTGATAGCTGGCAACTTAATGACAACGCCGATTATTTCCATTATTGCCCCAACGAGACCATTAATGGTTTGGCGATGTTTGATGTGCCAGCGGTGAATGTACCCATCGTGGCGGATATGTCATCTTGCATCCTATCTAGCCCAATAGATGTATCAAAATTTGGACTGATTTATGCAGGTGCGCAAAAAAATATCGGTCCTGCGGGTTTGACACTTGTGATTGTCCGTGATGATTTGATCGGTCATGCCAACTTAGTTTGCCCAAGTATCTTGGACTATAAAAACCAAGCCGACAATGATTCGATGGTCAATACCCCCGCAACTTTTTCTTGGTATTTGGCAGGTTTGGTGTTTGAATGGTTGCTTGAGCAAGGGGGTGTCGAGGCAATCTATCAACAAAATTTGTTAAAAGCGCAAAAGCTGTATGAATTTATCGACCAAAGCGATTTTTACCAAAACCCTGTCAACAAAGACAACCGCTCAATCATGAATGTACCCTTCACCTTGGCAGATAGTCAACTTGATAAAACCTTCTTAGCTAAAGCCGACGAAGCAGGATTTTTGAATCTTAAAGGACACCGTACAGTGGGCGGCATGCGCGCCAGTATTTATAACGCGATTGATTTGGCGACCATTGAAAAGTTAATCAAATTTATGCAGCAGTTTGAACAAACTAGCGTATAAAAAGATTTAACAATCATGCTACATTAAGACTTAACAGCTAAAATGCTTGTTAAGTCTTTTTTATAGTTAGCGGGTGTGGGACATATGAGGGATAACAGTTAGCAATACCAATGTTTTTTGAAAAATAGGCGAAGGGGTCAGGGGGATACAAGTGAAAAAAGACAGGATGATAAAACCAGCCCACTGGATGAGGGCAGTCACTCGCCTGACATTTGGCAAAAAATGCTGGGTGCTGGGCTTATTAGTGGTCGCGTCTGCTGCCAATACTGCCATCATCACTGGCACGTCTATCGCTCACAACAGTACTGCGCAATTTGCCCATGTCTCTCATTTACCCTATGCCAATCCCAACGCCCCCAAAGGCGGTGTGTTAAGCCTATCTGCCATCGGCACCTTTGACAGCATTAATAAATGGATTGATGTCGGTACACCTGTGACCGGCACCGATTATTTGTTTGAAAGTTTGATGACAGGCTCGCTGTCTGAAGCGTTTGTGCAGTACCCACTACTGGCGGATAAAGTCACTTATGACCCAGATGACCCAAGCTGGGTTATCTATCACATCAACCCCAAAGCCTATTTTTGGGATGGTACGCCTGTGACGGCGCAAGACGTCAAAGCCAGTATGGATGCACTGCTCACAAAAGGCGTGATGAGTATGCGTAGCTATCTATCCGATGTCAAAGAAACCCAAGTGATAGATCGACAAACCGTCAAATTTATTTTTAAATCCAAAGACAACCAAGAAATCAAACTGACCGTCGCGCAAATGCCGATTTGGTCAAAAAAATCGATTGATGGCTATTTTGATAAAGTCGGATTGACGCCACTGATGGGCAGTGGCGCGTATAAAATCGGCACAATCGATGCAGGACGCGCCATTACCTATGTGCGCGACCCCAATTATTGGGGCGCCAAACCTGAAGCAGGCGTGGTGGTGAATGTCGGTCGTTATAATTTTGACCAAATTAAGTATGTGTATTATCAAAACCCCGAAGTGGCATTTGAAGGCTTTAAATCCGGCGAATATTTTTTCCGTGCCGAAAACAAAGCGCGGACATGGTCGACGGGTTATAACTTTCCTGCCGTCAAAGCAGGCATGATCACCAAAGCGCAAATCGCCAATAACAATCCCGTACCGATGCAAGCGATTGTGATGAATTTGCGCCGACCGATTTTTCAAGATATTCGGGTGCGCCAAGCCATCACACTGGCGTATGATTTTGAATGGCTCAATAAAACCATGTTTTATGGGCAGTATGAGCGCTTGCAAAGTTTTTTTCATGGCTCAGAACTTGCCGCCACCGGCACACCAACGCCTCAAGAACTGGCGGTTATCAATCCGCTATTACCTGACCTTGAGCCCATTCAAAGACAGGCTGTTTTAAGCGATTGGCAAGCCCCCAAATCAACTGGCGATGGATTTAATCGAGACAATTTATTAAAAGCGCGTGAATTGCTGCTACAAGCGGGTTTCAAATACCAAAATATGAAGCTATATCAGCCAGATGGTCAGCCCGCCAAACTGGAATTTTTATCCGCCGATGACAAGAATGCACGCATTGTGCTACCTTTTTTACGTAACCTGCAGCGGCTAGGGTTTGATGCCAGCTTTCGCCAAGCCGATGTCCCCCAGTACCTAGAGCGCACTCGCAGATACGACTACGACATGATTATCGATATGTTTGCCCAAAGTTTGTCACCTGGCGCCGAGCAAACCTATATGTGGGGCTCACAAGCCGCAGACGAAAAAGGCAACCAAAACTCGGCGGGTATCAAAAACAAAGCCATTGATGCGGTGATTGCCAAACTCATAGTGTCAAAGAATCGTGACGATATTGTGCTGTATAGCAAAGTGTTAGACCGTCTGCTACGGGCGGGCTATTATGTCGTGCCGACTTATGGCAAGCATATTGACAATGTGGCGTATTGGAAATTTTATGAGCATGGGCCACTGCCAAGCAATGCCATCGGCATCGATTATTGGTGGGCGAACAAAGACAAACAAGCACAAGTCATGCAATATTTAGGAAAATAATAAGGAATAAAACAATGCTAAAAATCCACCCAATCTCAGCCTTCACTGACAACTATATTTGGGCGATTATCAACGATGAAACACAAGAAGTGATTATTGTTGATGCTGGCGATGCTGAGCCTGTTTTAGAGTTTGTCAACCGTGAAAATCTAACCATCACCCAAATATGGGTAACCCATCATCACAGCGACCACATCGGCGGCGTAACAGCATTGGCAAATACGTTTCCAAACGCACAGATTTTTGCACACGTCAATATTCACCCATTAATCAATGCCAACAATCTAATCGCTGTGGCTGAAGGGCGCGAATTAACCGCTTGGGGCAGTCCTGTGCAGGTGTGGCAGGTGGCAGGGCATACCGAAAATCATTTAGCGTATTTATTGACACTTGATAACCGTCTGCATATTTTTTGTGGAGATACGCTATTTCGCGCAGGTTGTGGCCGTGTTTTCACAGGCACGATTGAGACGTTGTTTGAAAGCTTTGACCGTTTCGCGCAGTTACATGACGATGAAACGCTATTTTATCCTGCCCATGAGTATACCTTATCAAATCTTAACTTTGCTCAGTTTATTGAGCCAAACAATCCTGCCATACAGAAAGCGATTGAACACGACAACCAGTTACGCAGTCAGAATAAGCCGACTTTGCCAACCACGCTTGCCGATGAAAAAGCCATCAATCCGTTTATGCGTGCAGTGATTGCACCCAGTAATGAAATGATAAACACCGTACAAACGCAGACAGGAATTGAGGATGACAGCCCGTTTGAGATATTTAAAGCCTTACGTCAACTAAAAAATAACTTTTAATGGCAACAATTAAAGGTAACCATTAAGGCTAATAATGAGGGATAACTATGAGCAAATATATTCTTAAACGGCTGTTATTAATCATCCCCACCTTGTTTTTGATTCTACTCACCAATTTTATCATTGTACAAGCCGCTCCCGGAGGGCCTGTCGAGCAAAAAATATCCCAAATTGAAGCAGAACAAAAACAGGGCGCCACCCAAACCCAACTGTCGACGACCACTTATCAAGGCAGTCGCGGTCTATCGCCAGACATGGTCGAGGCTATCAAAAAACAATACGGCTTTGATAAATCCGCGCCCGAGCGATTTTGGCTCATGCTGACAAGCTATGCCAAGGGCGATTTTGGTACCTCGTTTTTTAAAGGCAAACCTGTGTCACAGCTGATTTTGGATAAAATGCCCGTGTCGATTTCGCTAGGGCTTTGGAGTACGCTACTGATTTATTTAATCGCTGTGCCGCTAGGGATTGCCAAAGCCAGACGCCATAATTCACTGATGGATAAAACCACCGCATTGCTGCTTGCGGTGAGTTATGCCGTGCCTGTGTTTGTGTTGGCGGTGGTGTTACTGGTGATGTTGGCAGGGGGGAGTTATTGGCAAATTTTTCCGCTACAAGGCTTGGTGAGTGAGAATTTTGATAAACTGTCCACGTTTGGCAAAATCAAAGATTATTTTTGGCATTTGGCATTGCCCATCACGGCAAGCACGATTAGCGGGTTTGCGGGACTCGCGTATTTGACCAAGTTTAGTTTTATGGAAGAGTTGAACAAACAATACGTGCTGACTGCTCGCAGTAAAGGGTTAAGTGAAAAAAAAGTGCTATACGGTCATGTATTTCGCAATGCGATGATGATTATTATTGCAGGCTTGCCATCGGCGATTGTGGGAATATTTTTTACCGGCAATTTTTTGATTGAAGTGATTTTTAATTTGGATGGTTTGGGACGACTGGGGTTTGAAGCGATTGGGCAACGCGATTATCCGGTGATTTTTGGCACGTTGTTTATTTTTACCTTGATGGGGCTGATTTTGCAGTTGATAAGTGATGTGACTTATCATCTCATTGATCCCCGTATTGATTTTGAGGGTCGCTAATGCTGATAAAACATCCTGTTTGGCAAGCGCGCATTCACCGCTTTCGGCGTAATCGGTTGGGATTTTTTTCGCTCATCATGTTTAGCTTGATTTTCCTTGCCTGCATGGGGGCAAACCTTATCGCCAATGACAAGCCGATACTGGTTAATTACCAAAATCACTGGTATTTTCCCATCGTCAAGTCTTACCCCGAAACCACCTTTGGCGGTGTGTTCGAAACCGAAACCAATTACCAAGACCCTGTGGTCAAAGACCTAATCAACCAACATGGCTACATGATTGAGCCTATGATACCGTTTGCTGACCAAACACCAAGTGTGAGTCGTGATGAGCCGTTTCCTGCGCCGCCAAATAGCGAGAACTGGCTCGGCACGGACGACCAAGGTCGAGATGTACTGGCAAGGGTATTGTATGGCTTGCGTGTATCGCTATTATTTGGGTTGGCGTTGACGGTGGCAGGGTCAATCATTGGCATTACGGTGGGGGCGGTGCAAGGGTATTTTGGCGGCTGGACAGATTTGGTGGGTCAGCGGTTAATGGAAGTATGGGGCGGTCTGCCACAGCTGTTTATGATTATTATTTTGGTCAGTCTGTTTAGCCCAAGCGTGTTTGTGTTGTTTGGCTTAATGCTGCTCTTTGGCTGGATGGGGCTCGTTGGTCTGGTGCGTGCTGAGTTTTTGCGAGCAAGAAATTTTGATTATGTGCGGTCGGCAAAAGCGATGGGGGTGTCAGATGCCAAGATTATGTTTCGCCATATTTTGCCCAATGCGATGTCGTCGAGTCTGTCGCAGTTGCCGTTTATTTTGACGGCGAATATCACGGCACTCACCACGCTCGATTATTTGGGCTATGGCTTGCCGGCAGGGTCGCCGTCTTTGGGGGAGCTAATCTCACAGGGAAAAGATAATTTGGATTCTCCGTGGCTGGCTTTGGCAGGGTTTTTTAGTTTGACGATTGTGTTGTCGCTGCTGATTTTTATTGGGGAAGCGCTGCGAGATGCGTTTGATCCACGGCAGTCTTGAATTAACTAAAATTCAATGCAGCAATCAACCCAAAATGCTGAGTAAACGGAATAAAATCCCTATCGCAAAATAACAGGGGTAATTGATGTTCAACGCAAAAACTAGCAATCATCACATCATTGGCTTTACGAATGGTAATGCCTTGTTTGCGTAATTGGCGGTAATAATCAGCGTACTTAATCGCATTTTGTTGGTTTAAAATATCGTAACATAATAAACTATCAAGGGAATTTTTGGCTTGATTGTAGTCTGTATCAAGGCGAAAACCTTGCAAGATTTCCATCAAAATCACATCAAAAATCGCCACATTACTTGCCTCAAGTTGCGTGTCCAAAAAATCGGTGTGAGGTGTTGAATGACCGTTAAAATAGTCTATCCAAACACTAGTATCAGCGATGATAGGCAAGTTCACGCTTCAACACCTGTTTTACGCATTTCGGCTAAGTCGCCTTCCCAATGCAGTTTGCCCCGTAAGTCACGGATTTTTTGTTGTTGGCTTTTTTGCAAGAGTAGCTTTAGCCCTTGTTCGACGGCTTCTTTTTTAGTTTTAATGCCTGTGGCTTGTAGGGTCTGTTGCATTAGATTGTCATCTATTATGATGTTGGTTCGCATATCATTTCGCCTTTGTGTATGATTCTTTGATATTATACACATTTTAATAAATAGTTAAAAGGATAAAAATATGAGTTCAGGTTTTGTGGCGGGGACGCTCGTGCATATGGATAAAAGTTCGACCATTCAAGGAAATGATAAATGAGCGAGTTACTCAAAGTCAAAAACCTAACCATCAAATCCGCCACCCAAACGCTGGTTGATAACCTATCTTACACCCTGCACACAGGCGAAACCCTCGCCATTGTTGGCGAGTCTGGCTCGGGCAAATCCATCTCAAGCCTAGCCTTACTCGGACTGCTGCCAAATAGCCTAAGTATCACAGGACAAGCGTATTTAACCGACAGCCAAACCGACCAAGCAATCAGATTACCGATTGAAAAAAATAGCCTAAGCAAAGATAATCAAAACGTCTTTCGCCAAATCCGTGGCAAACGCATCGGCATGATTTTTCAAGAGCCGATGACCGCCTTAAACCCCTTGCACACGGTGAGCAAACAAATCGCCGAATCGTTAAGTCTGGCTGGCGTGGCAAAAAAACACTGGCGACAGCGTACCCTAGAGCTGCTTTCCCAAGTCAACATTGCCAACCCTGAAAGTAAACTTGCGCGCTATCCGCACGAGCTCTCGGGTGGACAACGCCAGCGTATCATGATAGCGATGGCACTGGCGCAAGACCCTGATATTATTATCGCAGACGAGCCAACCACCGCCCTAGATGTGACTTTACGCCATGAGATTTTGGGCTTGCTCAACCGCCTAAAAAATGAACGTGGCATGGCGATGATTTTGATTAGCCATGATTTAAACCTTGTCAAACGCTACAGCGACAACCTCATCGTTATGCAACAAGGCAAGGTCATGGAGCAGGGGGAGACTCAAGCGATATTCAACCAGCCGCAGCAGGATTATACTCGCTCATTGATTTATCAAGATTTTGGACAAAGTTTGCCCATCATTGACAATTTACCCAGCGTTTTGGAAGTTAAAGCGTTAACCATCGCTTTCCCCCAAAAAAACAATATATTGGGTCAAACCACCCAATGGTTTGAGGCGATTAAAGGGTTAAACTTAACCCTTGCACAAGGTCAATCCTTGGGTATAGTTGGCGAGTCGGGTTCGGGCAAAACCACCACGGCTTTGGCACTGATCAAATTATTGGCGAATGCTGCCAAGGTGCAAGGTCAGATTTTGCTGTCAGCCAATGCTCACATGACGGACGTTTTAGCGTTGTCGAATAAAGCCTTTTTGCCGTATCGGTCAGATATTCAAATGGTATTTCAAGACCCGTATGCCAGTATCAATCCACGGTTTAGTGTGTTTGAGATAATTGAAGAAGGGCTAACCATTCAAGGTATGGCAAAAACGGAGCGTGAAAAAGCCGTGTTAGCAGCCTTAGACACGGTGCGGTTGCCACGAGATTTTATCAGTCGTTATCCGCATGAGCTTTCAGGCGGTCAGCGTCAGCGGGTGGCACTCGCGCGAGCGTTGGTGATGAAACCCAAAATTTTGTTACTCGATGAGCCCACATCGGCGCTTGATAGCAGCACCCAAGTGGCAATGGTGAAGTTATTGCGGGATATTCAAGCAAAATTTGCCTTAAGCTATATTTTTATCAGCCATGATTTGCAGGTGGTTAAGGCATTGTGTCAAACGATACTGGTATTGAAAAATGGCGAAACACAAGCGTATGATACGACAGACAATATCTTCAGCCAACCACAAAATCACTATGTGACTGCCCTAATTGCGCACAGCAGTGAAAACTAGACGGTTTGCTGTCAAAACATTAGAAAGTTAACAATTATCGTGAACCACGTTGTTACGTAAGTTTGCTCGGTTATAGCCAATTTGCCATAGTCATTTAAACCAAGTCATTTTGCCATAAACACTTTAATACAGGCACTTTATTACATGCTCTTTATTACAGCGACTTGATTACATGCACTTAATTACAGCCCCTTTAGCAATTGTTAAAAGTTAACCATGCCAAATTCCATCATTACCGAAGACAAAAAGCCACAGCATGACGTATTTGCTATAGCGCCCTTGACCCCCGCGCAAACCAAATATTTGCCAATCGTGGTGGCAATCGCTTTGTTTATGCAAATTTTAGACTCAACGGTGCTCAATACCGCTTTGCCTGCGATGGCGCATGATTTGAGTCAGCCTGCGTTATCAATGCAGTGGACGGTGATTAGCTATGCGCTTACTTTGGCAATTTTTACTCCGATTAGTGGTTTTATTGCCGATAAGTATGGCACTAAGACCACCTTTATGGTGGCGATTGGCGTGTTTACCGCAGGCTCGATGATGTGTGCGGTGTCACCAACGCTCAATAGCCTAATTTTTTCTCGCGTGGTGCAAGGATTGGGCGGTGCGATGCTCATGCCTGTGGGCAAGTTAACGCTGATTAAAAGCTATCCGCGAGAACGTATGCTGTCGGTGATGAATTATGCGGTGATGCCTGCGATGATTGCGCCAGTGATTGGGCCTTTGGTCGGGGGATATTTGGTGGAGCTTGCAAGCTGGCATTGGATTTTTTTGATTAATATTCCCATGGGCGCATTGGGGATGTGGGCAGGGTGGAAACTGATGCCCAACTATCTACAGCGCAATCCCAGCATGGATTTGCTTGGGTTTTTGCTGTTTGGTGGCGCGATGGCAAGCTTTACCTTTGCGCTCGAGTTTGCCAATAACATTCATGCCGATAATCTGGCTTCAGCGGTTTTTCCCATGATGGTTGCTTTATTGGCGATTATGCTGCTCATTGGCTATTATTATCACGCCAAATACTCAGAATCGCGTAATGGGCAAAAACCGCTATTTGGCTTGGATTTGTTTCAAGTGCGTACCTTTCGCGTGGGCATTGTTGGCAATTTGCTGACCCGTTTGGGGATGAGTGCGATTCCTTTTCTACTGCCGCTACTGCTGCAAGTGGTGCAGGGCTATTCGCCGTCACAAGCGGGTTGGATGTTGGCACCGATTGCGGTGGGCGCGCTGTTGACCAAGCCGCTGGTCACGCGTATTGTGAAGCAATTTGGCTATCGTAAAACATTGGCGGGCAATACCTTGTTGATTGGCGTCAATATCATGTTGCTATCACAACTTAATCAAACCACGCCGATTTGGCTAAGTGTGCCATTTTTGACTTTTATGGGGGCGTGTAATTCGCTACAATTTAGCACGATGAACACCATCAGTATTGCACGGCTTCGCACAAGTCAAACCAGCAGTGGCAATAGTTTATTGTCCGTTAACCAGCAATTGGCGATTAGTTTTGGGATTGGCTTTGGGGCGATGCTGTTACATTTACTGACGCCCGCTCGCGCCTCGCTGGCACAGACGCAAACCGCATTTTCATACAGTTTTATCATATTGGGTATCATGACGATTTTATCTGGGCTGTATTTTTTGCGGTTGCACCGATCTGATGGCAAGGGGTTATACCAGTAGTCGCCCTTATATTCTTGCCTATATTGTTGATACTATATTGTCATTATCGATATAGAATGCCCAGCCATACCGATGGGTAGCGTGGTAATTTATTTCACTTAATTTTATGATAATTTTAATCTTTTAACCCGATTGCCCCTAATTGCTATGGGCGCAATCGTTTTGGAAACCCTATGCTCTCCAATGCTTTTTCAATGATAATTGATACCCGTTGGTGTCTTGATGAACTGCTAAAAGATGGCATCATTGACCAACGTGATTATAATTTGGTGATGACCCATAACCGCAAAACCTTGCATCCCTTGCAAGTGATTGCAGGCTTTCATCTGGTCGATAAAACCACGCAAATGGCACTCAGTCTGGACCAGCTCAATCGCTGGTTGGCACAAAAAGCCGGTGTTGATTATGTACGTATCGACCCGCTGAAAACCGATGTGCCCTCAGTGACATCGATTATGTCATTTGAATATGCGCGCTCGCAGCACATTTTGCCAGTCGCCGTCACCCAAGATACGGTGGAAATCGGCACTGACCAGCCTTTTTATCAAGATTGGCAGCTCAATATTCAGCACATCGTGTCGCCCAAAAAAATCAAAACCGTATTAATCAGTCCTGAGCAAATCAACCGCTATCGCCAAGAATTTTATCAAGTCACCAAAGCCATTGCGGGGGCAAACTATCAGCAAAAACGCGCGGATGCCGATATCACCAATGTCGAAGCGTTATTACAACTGGGCAATGCCGCCAATATTGAAAACCCCGATGCCAATGACCAACACATCGTCAAAATTGTCGATTGGTTATTACAGTACGCTTTTGACCAGCGTGCCAGTGATATTCACTTAGAGCCGCGCCGAGATAAAAGCAACGTGCGTTTTCGTATCGATGGTATTTTGCATACGGTTTATCAAATGCCGACTGGGATTATGACCGCGGTAGTGGCTCGAATAAAAATTTTAGCAAGACTCAATGTCGCTGAAAAACGTAAACCGCAAGACGGACGGCTCAAAACCCGTACCCCTAAAGGTCAAGAAACCGAGCTACGGTTATCGACGCTCCCGACTGCGTTTGGCGAAAAGTTGGTGATGCGGGTATTTGACCCAGAAGTACTGGTGCGCTCTTTTGAACAGTTGGGGCTGACAGGACGAGATTTGCAAAAATGGGATGACATGACGCGTAAAGCCAATGGTATTATTTTGGTCACAGGTCCGACAGGCTCAGGTAAAACCACGACGCTGTACAGTACCCTCAAAAAACTGGCGACAGAAGAAGTCAATGTCTGTACCATCGAAGACCCCATTGAGATGGTGGAGCCGTCGTTTAACCAAATGCAAATTCAAAACAATATTGATTTGACCTTTGCTGATGGTATTCGCTCATTGATGCGTCAAGACCCCGATATCATCATGATTGGCGAGATTCGCGATACCGAAACTGCAGAAATGGCGGTACAAGCCTCGCTGACTGGGCACTTGGTGTTATCGACCTTACATACTAATGATGCACCCAGTTCGTTAACAAGGCTGCATGATTTGGGCGTGGCGCCGTTTTTAACCTCAGCGACCATCTTGGGCATCATGGCACAACGTTTGGTGCGTACCCTTTGCCCACATTGCAAATCCAATAAGCCCATGAATGGCATTGAGCAGCAGACTTGGCAGGCGTTAGTCAGTCCTTGGAAAGCCCTAGCCCCAGATACTATCAATCATGCCGTTGGCTGTGAACACTGCCGTAATACCGGGTATCTTGGGCGAGTAGGGTTGTATGAAATCATGGTGCTCAGTAATGATGTTAAAAAATTGATTAGCGAAGGCGCTGACTTGTCGCAAATCGCGCAAAAAGCCTACCAAGATGGGTTGCAGCCGTTAAGACTGGCAGGTGCAAAAAAGATTGCCGAAGGTATTACCACGTTTGAAGAAGTGATGAGAGTGGTGCCGTTAACTTAGGCGGCTACCCATTATTTGAAAGACAAAAAGTAAAAGTTAAAAAATAACCGGCAACAAAAAAGCCTAAACGTAAAAGTTTAGGCTTAATCAATGGTGCCCGGGGCCGGACTTGAACCGGCACGCTCGTAAGAGCGAGGGATTTTAAATCCCTTGTGTCTACCAATTTCACCACCCGGGCAGGGTAGTCACAGCACTGACGCTTGGCGTCGTGTGGTGTCTGTGTCAGAAGTGGGTGCTATTATAATCAGTTTTGTTAACTTTGCAAGCAATTTTTTTACGATATTTTTTCGCGTTTATCGCTCACCAATAATAACAAAACAATAGTACCGCAAAATGAAAATGGAGGCTGAGGCCGGAATCGAACCGGCGTCCGCGGATTTGCAATCCGATGCATGGCCACTGTGCTACCCAGCCATTTCATTTAGGTTTGCTATGATAGCAAAAATTTTTAAAAGTGCAAGGACTTTTTTAGCCATTTGAGCAATGTAATGAAGGATTGTGAAGGGTATTTGAGCGCTAATTTAGCGGTTAAACATTTTCAATGGATGTTATCACACCGCAAAATCGGTTAAAATAACGCAAATTTTTTGCTAACCGACTTTTTGTTGACCGATTCGTTATTGATTGAGGAACCACCATGACTGCGACAGTGTTAGATGGCAAAGCGTATGCCAAACAAATGGAAGCTGAACTTGCCGAGCGGGTTGCCAAGTTAAAACAAGACTCTGGACGTACGCCGATTTTGGCAACGATTTTAGTGGGCGATGACCCTGCCTCCGCAACTTATGTCAAAATGAAAGGCAATGCCTGTCAACGTGTCGGTATGGATTCCTTAAAAGTTGCCATGCCACAAGCCACCACCACCGAGCAACTATTGGCAAAAATTGCCGAGCTTAACAACAATCCTGACGTACATGGGATTTTGCTACAACACCCTGTGCCCAGCCAAATTGATGAGCGTGCCTGTTTTGATGCCATTGCACTGGCAAAAGATGTGGATGGCGTGACTTGTTTAGGCTTTGGCAATATGGCAATGGGTGAGCCTGCGTATGGTTCTTGCACCCCGCAAGGCATTATGTATTTATTAGAAAAAAACGGCGTTGAGCTTGCTGGTAAGCATGCGGTGGTCGTGGGTCGTAGCGCGATTTTGGGTAAACCGATGGCGATGATGCTATTAAATGCCAACTGTACCGTGACCATTTGCCACTCACGTACCCAGAATTTGGCAGAATTGGTCAAACAAGCGGATATCGTGGTGGGTGCTGTGGGTAAACCAGAACTTATTAAAAAAGATTGGATTAAATCGGGGGCCGTGGTAGTCGATGCAGGGTTTCATCCGCGCACCCATGCGGATGGCACGAGCGGTGGTGTGGGTGATATTGAGCTGACAGGTATCGAAGCTATTGCCTCAAGCTATACCCCAGTGCCAGGTGGCGTAGGTCCAATGACCATCAATACACTCATCCGTCAAACGGTAGAAGCGGCAGAAAAAGCAGCAGCAAAATAATGGGTTTTAATTGAAAAAGGAAGTGCTTAAAGCTTCCTTTTTTTGTACAGTTTTTTGTATTCATTTTTTCACCATGACTGGAAATCTTTACGTGACTGATGCTAAAACTTCCGCTTATAAAACTTCCCCCTATAAAACTTCAACGCCACCAAATGCTTCTGACCCATCAACCATTTTTCACCAACTGATTACCGCGTTGCAGCAAGTGTTGCCTAGCGCTAATCTTGCCAAGACATATGTGCCGTTATTATCTAAGCCGAATCAACCTTTTTATTTATGGCTCATTGATCCAGATTTTTGTCATGAAGATTTGACGCCAGCGGTGATAGAAAATCTGTGGAAGAATTGTCCATATTGGGTGTTTGCATGGGCGTCCGGGCAAGTGTTGGCGCAGTATATTTTGCAGCAGCCACAGATGGTGCGCAATAAAGTGGTGATGGATTTTGGCGCAGGGTCGGGGATTGTCGGTATTGCCGCAAAAATGGCGGGTGCCAAACGAGTCATTTGCTGTGATATTGATAGCGTGAGTCTGACTAGCTGCCAAGCCAATGCGCAATTAAATGGGGTAACGGCTGAGCTGCTAGATAATTTATTTGAGTTAAAACAGCAATTTGGCATGGATAAAGTCGATGTGCTGTTGGTCGCGGATGTGCTGTATGACAAAGCCAATTTGCCATTATTAGATGTGTTCTTACAATACGCGCATGAGGTTTGGGTGGCTGATAGCCGCGTCAAAAATTTTGCTCACCCGCGCTACCACAAGGTAACGACGTTGGATAATACAACCACCTTGCCCGATATGGATGAAGCCAAGCAGTTTAACCAAGTGGTAATTTATCGCAGCACCGATTGACTGAGAAAGTAGCAGGGGAACAGCAGTATAGGTAGTATATGCTCGCAAAAAACCCTCGCCTTAGTTTTCTACATTTTTAAGCCTATGAAATAATTTGTAACATAGTTATCGCATTATCGCTATTTTCAAGGCATAATAAGCCACGCCCCTATTTTTAATCATCTGTTTGTTCAATACCATCCCCGATGGCATGCACCGCAGCATCATTATTGATGACAACAGCTAGATGATTACCTTGCCGTTTTACATTTAGAAAAGGAATCCTAATATGAGTATTTGTATCACTGCCACAGGATTATACACCCCGCCTTACAGCATCAGTAACGAAGAGTTGGTCGCTACTTTCAACCAATACGTTGACAACTATAATGCAAAAAATGCCGATGCCATCGCCCGTGGTGAGAAGACAGCACTTGTGCACTCGACGGCTGAATTTATCGAAAAAGCCTCAGGTATCAAATCTCGCTATGTGATGGAAAAAGACGGCATTTTAAACCCAGATATCATGGCGCCTGTGATTCCTTATCGCAAGCTTGGCGAAGAGATGTCCATCATGGCAGAAATGGGTCTAGATGCACTCAAACAAGCACTGGACAATGCAGGTTTACAAGGTAAAGACTTAGACGGTATTATTGTTGCTTGTTCAAACTTCCAACGCGTGTATCCTGCCATCGCCATTGAAATCCAACAATATATTGGTATGCAAGGCGGTTTTGGCTTTGATATGAACGTCGCCTGTAGCGCAGCAACCTTTGGTATCGCCCAAGCGGTCGGTCTAATTAAATCTGGCACTGCCAAACGTGTCGCTATGGTCAATATCGAAATCACCTCAGCGCACCTTAACTGGCGCAACCGTGACAGCCACTTTATCTTTGGGGATGTGGCAACGGCGACGATTATCGAAGAGCTCGATACACCCAAAGGCTATGAAATTTTAGATAGTCATCTGTTTACCCAGTTTTCCACCAATATTAAAAATGAATATGGCTTTTTGGATCGCAGTGAATTCTTAGCCGCTGGCACGCCGATGTATCCTGATATCGACGCACCTGTGACCGACAAATTGTTCTTGCAAGAAGGTCGCAAAGTATTTCGTGAAGTGTGTCCTGCCGTGTCCAATTTAATCCTTGAACTGCTCCATAAAAACCACATTGAGCCACAACAGCTCAAAAAAATGTGGCTGCACCAAGCCAATGCCAACATGATTGATTTGATTTTACGCACCGTATTGGGCAAAGAAGCGGATAAATCAATCGCGCCCATGGTGCTAGCAGAATATGCCAATACCAGCTCCGCCAGTCCCATGATTGTGTTTCATAAACACCAAGAAAATATGCAATCAGGTGATTTGGGTGTGATTTGCTCGTTCGGCGCAGGTTACTCAATTGGGGGTGTGTTGGTCAAAAAAGTCTAAGCTTTTTATTGCCTCTCACGAAACCCATGCAAATCCCCCTAAAATGTGGCAAAATATCCGATTATTTTGCCATTTTTATTTTTAAGCGCACATTGCGCCAAAACTTTTAAGCCCTAAATTAAGCCAAAACTTTTAAGCCATTATTATGAAAGAATCTTTACGTTTTCGCCTTGACCAAATGTCTGACCGTTTCGAAGAAGTCACCGCCATGCTGTCTGAGCCAGAAACCATGAATGACAACAAAAAATTTCGTGAATTATCGGTTGAGCACAGTGATTTATCCGCATTGGTCGATGTCTGGGGCAAATACCGCCAAGCGGAAGAAGATTTGGCAACCGCTGAAGAAATGCTGTCAGATTCAACGGGTGATGGCGACATGAAAGAGATGGCGCAAGAAGAAATCCAAGCCGCCAAAGATACCATCAATGAGCTTGAAGACGTGCTCAATGTGATGATGCTGCCTAAAGACCCGAATGATAAAGTGCCTGCCTTCTTAGAGATTCGAGCAGGGACGGGCGGCGATGAAGCGGCGATTTTTAGCGGGGATTTGTTCCGTATGTACGAGCGTTATGCGGCAACCCAAGGTTGGACAGTGGAAGTATTGTCCGAGAACGAAGGTGAGCATGGCGGCTATAAAGAAATCATCAGCCGCGTATCAGGCACGGGCGTATATGGCCGCTTAAAATTTGAGTCGGGCGCACACCGGGTGCAACGGGTGCCAGAGACTGAAAGCCAAGGACGGGTGCATACTTCGGCTTGCACGGTCGCGGTGATGCCCGAGGTTGAGATTGATGATACCGTGGATATCAACCCTGCCGACTTGCGTATCGATACTTATCGTGCCAGTGGGGCAGGTGGTCAGCATATTAATAAAACCGACTCTGCGGTGCGTATTACCCATATCCCAACAGGCACGGTGGTCGAGTGTCAGCAAGAGCGTAGCCAACACGCCAACCGCGATAAAGCCATGAAAATGCTGGTCTCCAAAATTCAGCAAGAAAAAGTACAAAAACAAATCGATGCGTCAAGTGATATGCGTCGCAATTTGGTCGGTAGTGGTGACCGCTCGGAGCGAATTCGCACTTATAATTTTCCCCAAGGGCGGATGACCGACCACCGTATTAATTTAACCTTGTACAAACTCGATGCCATTATGCAGGGTGACTTAGATGAGTTACTCGATAGCCTACTTCGCGAGCACCAAGCCGATTTGATGGCATCGGTGAGTGGGGAAGAATAACGGGTATGTTGGATTAATAGGATAAAACTTTATTTTTACCATTTGGCATAAAAATTTTAACTTTTGATAGTGTAACTAAAATTGTGGGAAAACATCATGTCACAGCAAAACCAAACTGAAAATGCAGCAACCGAAGCGCATGTGGAAGACAGCCAAGACGTCAACGAACTTATCAAACAACGTCACAGCAAACTTGATTTAATCAAACAAGCAGGCAAAAACCCTTACCCAAACCAATTCAAACGCAAAGAATATGCCCAAGACTTGCAGCAGCAATTTGCTGATAAAGACAAAGAAGCATTAGCAAACAGCGATAAAGTCATGGTGACTGTCGCCGGTCGTATCATGCTCAAACGCGTGATGGGTAAAGCCAGCTTTGTCACCATTGCCGACATGACAGGGCGTATCCAAGCCTATGTCAGCAAAAATGACTTGGGTGAAGAGATTTATAATGACTTTAAAACGTGGGATATCGGTGACATTATTGGTGTGACAGGTTATGTATTTCGTACCAACACCGGTGAATTATCTGTGCATGCTACCGAAGTACAGTTATTGACCAAATCATTACGCCCACTGCCAGACAAATTCCATGGGTTAAGCGATACTGAGGCTCGCTATCGTAGCCGTCATCTTGACTTGATGACTAATGAAGACAGCCGTAACGCCTTTATTATCCGTAGTAAAGTCATTGCTGGTATTCGTGAGTATATGCTAAATGAGCGTTACATGGAAGTCGAAACCCCGATGATGCACGTCATTCCAGGGGGTGCGGTGGCTCGTCCATTTATCACCCATCATAATGCGCTTGATATGCCGCTTTTTTTACGCATTGCGCCAGAGCTGTACTTAAAACGTCTAGTCGTGGGTGGTTTTGAGCGTGTGTTTGAGATTAACCGTAATTTTCGTAACGAAGGGGTATCGGCGCGTCACAACCCAGAATTTACCATGATTGAGTTTTATCAAGCCTATGCCGATTATGAAGATTTGATGAAACTGACTGAAAATATGTTTGAAAAACTGGCACACGATATTTTAGGTACCACGGAGATTGATTATCAAGGTGAAGCAATTAGTTTTAAAGCACCATTTGAACGCTTGCCAATGACCAAAGCGATTGAAAAATACGCAGATAATTTTGACATGAGCAAAATTGCAGACCGTGATTATCTGGCGGATTATGCCAAAAATGTACTCAAACAAGAGGTTAAGGAAATCTTTGGGATTGGTAAACTGCAAACCATCATCTTTGAAGAAACCGCAGAAACCAAACTACGTCAACCAACCTTCGTCACAGAATATCCTGCCGAAACTTCACCGCTAGCACGCCGTAACGATGACAATAGCGAGATTACTGACCGTTTTGAACTATTTATCGGCGGGCGTGAGATTGCCAACGGCTTTAGCGAGCTCAATGACCCAATCGACCAAGCCGAGCGGTTTAAACAACAAGTGGCTGAGAAAGACGCAGGCGATGATGAAGCGATGCATTATGATGCAGAGTTTATCGAAGCATTGTCCTATGGCTTGCCACCGACTGCAGGCGAGGGCATCGGTATTGACCGTTTGGTGATGTTATTTACCAATGCACCGAGTATTCGTGATGTGATTTTGTTCCCCCATATGCGACGTAAAGACGTCTAAAAAATACCAATACAGCGTTAATATAGCGTTAGCTTTGAAAACCGCAGTCATTATGGTGACTGCGGTTTTTTCATGATAATCCAGTCCTCAACAAAGCCAACCCTTACCCTTATTGAAGCCAGTAATATCAAAGATATCTTTTGAAACAAAACTAATAAAAAATCGGCTCAACTCATCAAATAATCAGTGTTAGACTAAACTGTATTTTTCGCTCAAACCCGTCTATTTTCTGACCTATCGTTGAGAAACGTTGACTATGACAGACCCCCGTTCAGACAAGCCTTTGGAAACCCCACCTGTTTTGCCGCCTACGTATCGTAAACCTAACAAATTTACTCTAATACTACCCTGGATTTTGTTACTACTAGTCCTGTTGGCGGGCTTGTGGATGATGACCAAGCCACAGCTGCCTTGGCAAAAAAATCAAGCGATGGTAGCCAGTCAGACCAGTTGGCAGCCGCCCAAATCTGAGCCTGTCGATACTAAAAAACTCGGTGATAATCCAAATGCTGCGGTGGCCTCTTATCACAATGCTGTCGCTGTCGCTGCCCAGTCAGTCGTCAATATCTATACCACGCAAAAAATCGAGGAGCATCCCTATATGAATGACCCGATGATGCGCCGCTATTTTGAATATCACGGTATCCCCAATGGCGAAAGCGATAATACCAATTTAGGCTCGGGTGTTATCATTTCGCAAGATGGCTATATCGTCACCAACTCGCATGTGATTTCCAAAGCCGATAATATTATCGTGATGCTCAATGATGGTCGCAAGGCAACGGCAACAGTCATCGGCAACGACGTGGAAAGTGATTTGGCGGTGATTAAGGTTGATTTGACAGGGCTGAAACCCTTAGGATTTCGTGAACAGTCGACCCAAGTGGGCGATGTGGTGTTGGCAATTGGCAACCCGTTTGGGGTCGGTCAAACCGTCACCCAAGGTATTATCTCGGCAACAGGGCGCACGGGACTGGGTATCAACACAGTGGAAGATTTTATCCAAACCGATGCCGCTATCAATCCCGGTAACTCAGGGGGTGCGCTGGTCGATGCTTATGGTCAGCTTGTTGGTATCAACACCGCGATTTTTTCACGCTCGGGCGGCTCGATGGGCATTGGTTTTGCCATTCCTACCGAGATTGTTAAGCTTGTGATGAATGGCATTATTAAAGATGGTAAAGTGCACCGCGGCTGGCTTGGGATTGAATTACAAAGTTCGATGAAAGACCCAACCAAGCTAGGTGATGACACGCAAGGCGTTGAAGTGATGAATGTGATGCCCGATGGTCCTGCCGCCAAAGCGGGCTTGCAAAAAGGGGATATCATCACCGCAATGGATAATAAACCTGTCAATGATGCTAATACACTGATTCAATTGGTGGCACGTAAAGCACCCAACAGTGTGGTCAATCTACAAGTGATGCGTAATAAAGCGCCAAGCAGCGTCAATGTGACCCTAGGCGAAAGACAACCCCAAGAGGCTTTGACCGAGCTACCCACGTCACAAAACTTTGACCAAAACAATGACAGCGCTAATCAAAATGGCACCAGCAATGAGGATGACATTCGAGCAGAATTAATGGAATTACTCAAAAAACAGCATTAAACGTTATTCAAAACTTCAAAAGTTCGATGCGTTGCGACTAGCCGGGTGCTTTACTTGCTCTGGCTGCCTGCTGTTATTACCTGTTTTCATTGCCTACTTTCATTACCCGCTAAGGTCAAACCACGCCCGCCATCCACTGCAATAATCTGCCCTGTGATATACGGGGCAGCTGCCAAAAATACCGCCACTTGCGCGATATCTTGCGGTGTGCCAATTCTTTTTAACGGTACGGCGCGGCAGATTTTGTCAATCGTTTCAGCGGTGAGCGCTTGCTCAGAGCCCTCTATGGGTAAAATGTTGATACCCGGCGCGATACCATTGACGCGGATATCGGGCGCTAGTTCGATTGCTAGCGACTGCACCATCATTTGGTGCGCGGCTTTTGCCATGTTATAGACTGTATAGCCCCCAAATGGCTTGCCATTGGCGTGAATGTCCAAAATGCTGATAATGCAGCCTTGCGATTTTTTTAGATAAGGGTATAAATATTGGCTGATAAATAACGGGGTTTGCGCATTGGTCAAAAATAAATTTTGCCAGTCTTGCTGAGAGATTCGACCAAAGGGCGTCGGGTAAAAGCGTGAGGCATTATGAACCAGACAATCCAATCGACCAAAACTGTTGATTATTCGCCAAGCTAACTGTGGCAACGTTTCAAAGTTCTCTAAATCCCCTTGCACGCTTTTTGCTGACTGTGGACGAATGGCATTACAGTAATCAACAAGTTCCATGGCTTCTGATTCACTGGTATGGTAATGGATAATGATATTATAATTGGCTTGGTGCAGTGCCAGCACAAGCGCCCGACCAATTCGTTTGGCGCCACCTGTGACACACGCCACACGGCACGGATGGGATACTTCGCTCATCGCGGCTGGATTTAACATCATTTACTACCTATGTTTATTTGATTAAGCATTTATTTGATTAAGCGGTTTGTCGTTTTAATCATTTATGCTTTAATCCATATGAGCCCAATGGGTTGGGTTTTTTGGAATACCCCATGATTATCACACACCTTAAACGAGCGACACAACTTTATCAAGCGCTGCAGGATTATCAGCAAAGCACCCATGCCTTTAGCTAAAGCATCACCGAATCACGCACCAAGTCCTAACGATTTACCTTAAATTTACATAAAAAAAGAGCAGGGCTTATCCTGCTCTTAATTTTTGACACTTAAAAATTAGTTAGCTTTAAAATAGTTAACTTTAAAAAAATTAGTTACCTTGCTCAAGCGTTTGTTGATAGGCTTGGTCAAAATTGACAGGGGCAAGTAACAATTGTGGGAAGCTACCACGGGTCACAATATCACTGACCACTTCACGAGCATAAGGGAACAATACGTTTGGACAATACGCACCTAAAATTGCTCCCAATTGTTCTTCAGGGATATTTTGCAACATAAAGATGCCCGCTTGATGTACTTCTGCGATAAACGCAGTTTCACCACCGTTATTGGCAGTCACATTAACGGTTAATATCACTTGGTAATGGTCATCATCCAACTTTTCAGCGGCACTTGATAGGTTGATATCAAGCTCTGGTTGCCATTCACGGGTAAATACATCTGCACCCGGTACTTCTAATGACATATCTTTAACATAGATACGTTCTAGCGCCAGTTGTGGTAAGTTTTGTTCATCTGCCATGGTAGTGTCCTCAATTAACTGTTCTTACGTGGATTATAACAATATGACAGCTTTAACTTTCTCTAAAAACTATCAACTGTATTTATAATGGGGGTTATTTATGTATTAAAGCTTTTTAAGCTGTTAACGGTTAATCCGCTAATAGACCATCAAGTTTGCCTTGACGCTCAAGACCAGCAAGTTGATCATAACCACCAATGAAATTATCGCCAATAAAAATTTGCGGTACTGTGCGGTAATTATTGGTTTTTTGCGCCAATGCCTGACGTTCCTCTGTGGTCACATCATACATATTAACTTCTTCAAATGCTTGGCCTTTGTTTTTTAATAACATTTTAGCTTGCATACAGTAGGGGCAAGTCGGTGTGGTATAAATTTTCACCATAGCCATAACAATCTCCTTATTTCTAGATTTTTTAAAATGGGTTAAAAGCTTATTATCAGATACCGATGAGATAAAAGCGTTATTGATGGTTATGGGGTTTGGCGATTTAAATTTCAAATTGTGAACAGCCAACCAGTCTTATTTGGTTTTGCCGGACACGGTTTTTTCTACCACTAAAGGTAAACCTGCGGCTTGCCAATTGGTAATACCACCATCGAGACGATAAACGTTGTCGTTACCAATCATTGCCACTGCGGTACCTGCAGTCATACCCATTTGGCAAACGATGATAATAGGATGGTCAGCACTGCGAAGTGCGTCAACGTGATCTTTTAGCTCAGTAAACGGGATATTGCGGCTGCCTTTGATATAGCCTTTTTCAAAATCTTTTCGTGGGCGGATATCAATCAGCTGAGCATTTTGGTTGTTGACCATCAAGCCCACTGCATTTGGATTGATTTTTTTGCCGCCGCGTTTGTTCTCAAGCATAAAAAATAGCACAATCAGCACAAACATGGTGCCAAATAAAAATGGGTGATGACCCATAAACTCAAACCAACGTTCCAAGATATCCTCCACAGGGGCATTTCGTCAAAATTATCGTTTGATTGCCCATAAAAAATTGACTGTATTATAACGGTAGTTGTCAATTTTAAGAAACTTTTATTTAGTCTAAAACCGCAAGTTTAAAAATCCTGCGAAGCCGCTTCTTGTTGCAAGAGTACCAAATTCTCCACTCGCCTTGCTAGCACCTGTCCGTCTGCTACTGCCTGCCACATCGCACAATTGGGCGTGGACTCGGTATGTTTGCAATCGCGAAAACGGCAGTAGGGGGCAAGCGGCGCAAGCTCGATAAAGCCTTGTAAAATATCATCAGGGGTCAAATGCCAAAGCCCATATTCGCGAATACCGGGCGTATCAATAATGGCACCTTTGCTGAGCGCCATCGGGTCAAACGCTAAAAATCGGCTGGTAGTGGTGGTATGTTGACCCAACTGTGAAATGGTTGAAATTTCATTGACTGATTGTCCCGCGGCAGGCAATAACTGATTGACCAAGCTGCTTTTACCAACCCCTGATTGACCAGCAAAAATCACATTCTTGCCGGCAACGGTGTTTTTTAGGTGGGTTAAGTCACCACTCGATTGGGTCACCAAGGTGGCGTAGCCAAGCTGTTGATAGGCTGACAGTAGCTCTGTCACCTCGCTATGACTACCATCTGCCAACAAATCGGCTTTATTTAAAATCAGTAATGGCGTGATGTCTGAGTGATGGCAAGCCACCAAATACCGATCAATCAGCTGGGCAGACGGCAGCGGCAGCGGCGCAAATACGACTGCTAAAATATCGACATTGGCGGCGATGGGTTTGAGCTTGTGGTAACGGTCAGGGCGGTTGATGATACTTTGTCTATCATAAATCGCTTCAATGCGCCCAAGCCCTGTGTTTGGGTCAGCGACAAAGCGGACTTTATCCCCAGTGGCAATCAGTGGCAAGTTGGTACGGGTGTGACAACGCCAAACACTGTGCAGGATGATGGGTTGCCAAAACGGTTCTGGCTCATCAGCGGCGACAATCGGTTTGTCAGGCAGGGTTTGCGGTAGGCTAGTGGCTTGGACTTCGAGCTGCTTGCCAAAGTTTGCGACAACAATGCCATCCATCAGCTGGGCATCGTCCAGCACTTGCTGGGATTTTTGTTGTTTTTGGATGCGACGCGTTTGCTGGTCAGTGAGTTTACGTTTACGGATTAACGCCATACGCTATCTACTACATCAGCCACTAGGGGGTTTTTTACCATACTAACACCTTATAAAATTTTGCAATATCTTTAGACTCGCTACATGAGCACGCATGAGCAATCGCCAACAAAACCGATATTTTACCTGTAAAATCTGCTAAGATGGCGGATTATTTGTTAAAGAGTATGAAAAGGCAACAGTATGGCGGTTGATAAAAAACATCTGATTTGGATTGACCTTGAGATGACAGGTCTAGATACCCTCAATGATACCATCATCGAGATAGCGACGATAGTGACTGACAGTGAACTCAATATCCTAGCTGAAGGTCCTGTGTTTGCCATCCACACGCCTGACATTGTGCTCAACAGCATGGATGATTGGAACACGCGCCAACATGGGCAATCGGGACTGATTGACCGTATTCGCCGTAGTAACGTGACCATGGCTCAAGCAGAAACCGAAACCATTGCATTTTTGAGTAAATATGTCGAATCAGGACGCTCACCGATGTGTGGCAATTCGATTTGCCAAGACAGACGGTTTTTGGCACGTCAAATGCCAACGCTTGAGCGGTTTTTTCATTACCGTAATTTAGATGTGTCAACGGTCAAAGAGCTGGCTTATCGCTGGCGCCCCGATATTTTGTCAAGCTTTGAGAAAAAAGGAAATCATTTGGCACTTGATGATATCCGTGATTCGATTCGTGAACTGCGCCACTATAAAGAGCACTTTTTTAAGTTTATTGGCTAACGGTAAAATTTTTAAAACGATACAATTTATATCATAATACTTGAAATTATCCAAAATTTTAGGCATCATAAGCTGACAAAAGGAATTTGTTAGCTTGACTTGGTACAAGTAAATCGAGATGCAAGTAAATCAGCGCGAGTGTAAATCAGCAATAGTTGCGAGCCCATCGTCAAAAAACTGGTTGTATCAACTCAAATTTATTTCAAGCCAGCTTTATTTCAAGTCAGCGTTATTTTAAGCCAGTGGGTGACCGTTGACACTGGCACTCATTCCTATCTCATGGACGACATTAGGAGCCTATCATGGACAATCTTGATACCCAAACCCCGCAATCTACCCATCCTGATTATCAAAACTACCGCTATCAAAGCTACCTGTATCAAAGCTACATTGACCAATTCAATATCGACGAACTTGAACAGCAAATCCTGCAAGGTTGCCGTATCAATGGTATCAACGCCTATGTAGAATGTGTGGGTCGTCATGCCCAGTCTGATAAGGCAAATAAAGTCGCGCTAGTGCATGAAGACACCCAAGGTAATATCCATAAAATCACTTATGCACAGCTCGATAAACTAAGCGGTAAAATGGCAAATCTGCTCACTGCTTTGGGAGTGAAAAAAGGCGATCGGGTATCAACCATGCTGCCGCGTACACCGATTTTGTTAGCAGTGATTGTGGGTGCATGGCGCATCGGTGCAGTATATCAGCCATTGTTTACTGCATTTGGTGTCGAAGCGATTGAATACCGCCTTCAAAAAGCCGCTACCAAAGTGGTTTTCACCGACAGCCACAACCGTGAAAAATTCAATGACATAAACCCACTACCAAACATGGTGATGGTGGGCAGCGAGCAAGCCGCCAAACAATATGGGGATTGGCATTTTGATAGCCTAATGGCAGCGCAAAGGGAAGACTTTGAACCTGTGATGCTAACAGGGGAAGATCCTTTTTTGCAAATGTTTACTTCAGGTACCGTGGGCAAGTCAAAAGGTGTGGCAGTACCAGTTAAAGCGCTAACCGCATTTTATTTGTACATGGTACACGCAGTGGGTCTAAGCGATGATGACCAGTTTTGGAATATGGCTGACCCAGGTTGGGCCTATGGCTTGTATTATGCGATTACAGGACCTTTGCTAGTCGGTGCTACTACCCACTTTAATGAGTCAGGGTTTGATGCCAAACATACATTAGATTTTATCAAAAACCATAAAATCACTAATTTAGCCTCATCGCCCACCGCATTTCGTATGATGAAATCAAGCGGTGTTTTTGACAACAAAGCTGATGAGTTACCGCTATTGACGCGTATTAGCTCAGCGGGTGAGACGTTAAATACTGAAGTGGTGACGTGGATTAATGACCATCTTGGCGCATCTATTCTTGACCATTATGGACAAACCGAATTGGGGATGGCGTGCTGCTGTCATCATAAATTAACGCATGATCAGCCAATTGGCTCAATGGGTATGCCATTGCCAGGTTATCGCTTGGCGGTACTGGATGAAAACTTTAATGAAGTAAGTGCAGGCGTACAAGGTCAGCTAGCCGTTGATGTGGCCAACTCGCCATCCTTATTTTTCCAAGGCTATACGTGGAACGAAAAAAATCCGTTTGAAAATGGCTATTATCTGACGGGCGATATGGTCGAACAGCATGATGATGGCACTTTTTGGTTTGTCGGGCGTGATGACGATATTATTACCACCGCAGGGTATCGCGTGGGTCCTACCGATGTCGAGAACACGGTAATGGAACACCCGTCGGTAGCGGAGACGGCGGCGATTGGCGTGCCAGATGACATACGCGGCCACATCATCAAATCCTATGTTGTACTTAAAGACGGCTATACCGCTAATGACGAGTTAGCCAAAGACATCCAAAGCTTGGTGCATGCACGGTTATCTGCCCATGCGTATCCACGTATCGTTGAGTTTATCGATGCCTTGCCAAAAACCCCAAGTGGTAAAGTGCAGCGTTTTATGCTGCGTAGCATGAGCGTGGTGCACTAACAAAAATTTTATCCCTATGCAAAAGAGTATCTAGTGTTAGCTAGGCTTTTTTATCAACAAAAAATAACAGGTTAACGGAAAAACAATGCAAGTACAAAATAATACATTTTTGGTCACAGGCGGCGCGTCAGGTCTAGGTGAAGCGACAACCCGTTATTTAGTGGCGCAAGGCGCAAATGTTATCATCGCCGATCTCAACCAAGAAGCCGGTGAGAAATTAGTGGATGAATTGGGCGACAACGTGATTTTTGCAAAATGTGACATCACCAGCGAAGCGGATGTCAAAAATGCGATTGAGGCGGGTGTGACCAAATTTGGTAAATTATCAGGGTCAATCAACTGTGCCGGTATCGTGGTGGTGCAAAAATTACTGGACAAAGAAGGCAATCCAGCCGATTTAACCACCTTTGCGCGTGGTATCCAGATTAACCTCATCGGCACTTTTAATGTGGCGCGACTGGCGGCGGCGGCGATGGCAAAAAATACTGCAGACATTAATGAAGATAAAGGTGTGATTATCAATACCGCTTCAATTGCCGCATTTGATGGTCAGGTCGGGCAGGGCAGTTACTCGTCATCCAAAGCAGGTGTTGTGGGCTTAACCTTACCACTCGCGCGTGAGCTGCAGCGTCATCAAATACGTATCATGACCATCGCACCAGGGGTGTTCGGCACACCGATGATGGCAAGCCTGCCAGAAGCTGCCCGTACCAGTCTTGAGCAAGCCGTACCTTTTCCAAAACGTTTGGGCAACCCAGAAGAATTTGCTAAATTGGTGGTACACATCATCGAAAATAGCTATCTTAATGGCGACGTCATTCGTTTGGACGGGGCTATTCGCATGGGTTAATTCAGTTGATTGTTGCCAGTAACTGGGAAAGGCAACTGGCAACAGAAACTATCAACTTAGCCCTCTAAAAAAGCCACTCTGAGGAAGATTGGCTTTTTTTATTAGCAATTTCACGGGGACTATTTGGTGAGTCACTATTTGGTGAGTATCAAGCGGTTATTACGGGTTAATCGAAGACGGTATTCTTCGCCATCATGCTGAATACGAATCTCTTTGGTCAGCGCAAATAAATGATTGGAATATAGCGTAGGCAAGGAACTTTGTTGGATAAGATTGGCGCGATTTAATAAGTGTAGCATGGGATACTCCTTTTCTCTGTAAGGTGGGCGAATAGTGTTTTTAATTGATAATGATTATCATTTATATTTAATGGGTCGTCAAGTGACTTTTTTCACTTTTTCATCAAATTTAATGCTTTATAATGGGTAACAATCAACAGTTTGAGAAAAATATGTCAAAAGTCGTCAATGTGGCAGTCGCGGTGATACATTTTAACAATCAATATTTACTAGGATTTCGCCATGCCAGTCAACACCAAGGCAATCGCTATGAGTTTGTCGGCGGAAAAATTGAACCAGATGAAACCCCAACACAAGGATTAATCCGTGAAGTCCATGAAGAGATTGGCTTGGATATCGCGCAAAACACTGCAGTCAAAATGGGGGTGATACGCCATGATTATGCTGATAAAACCGTAGCATTGCACGTTTTTAAAATTGACGTGAGCCAAGCGCAGTTTGATGATTTACAACAGGGTAAAGGTAAGGAGGGTCAAGCCGTCACATGGGTTCATCAGTCAGACTTAATTGCTAATCAGTACCCCTTGCCCGATGCCAATGCCCGCATTTTAGAGTGGTTAAAATTGCCCAATGCGATTTATATCACGCAGCCTTTAGATAGCTTCGTTAGTGTGGATAAGTGGGTTGATTTTTATAGCCAAAAACTGCCCCAAAGTGCCCATTGTTATCTTCGCCCGCAAACCAGCCATGAAAATGCCACCGCTATGATTGATGGCTTACTCACGATAAGGGCGGATATCACCCCGATTATTCAATATGCAACACTATCGTGCTTATTTAAGTGCTTACCTGAGCGCTTATTTAAGCGTTTAGATGCGTGGTTAAAAAACGGCATGGTGCATTTGAATCACCAACAACTCATCACGCTTAGTTTCTTAAACCTATCAAAAAATTATCGCTATTTTGGCAGTTGTCATGATCAACATAGCCTAAGCAGATTAAATACCTTGGCAACCTCGCATACTGTCATGGGCTGTTTTTTATCCCCGGTGAAAGCCACACCGACACACCCAGAAACCTTTCAAAGTGGGGGCATGGGCTGGCAAACCTTGAGTGAATTGGCAAAAATCTGTGATGTGCCGGTGTTTGCACTGGGCGGGGTGGGGCAGGCAGATTTAGCCACCGCCTATGAACATGGGGCGATGGGAATCGCAGGTATTCGGTTATTGGTCGACAAGGTATAAAAACTAGCCAACAGGTTGATTTTTTTGTTACAATTTTGTTACATATTTTGTGGCTAGTGCTAGCGATATGCCAATCCTGTGGTTCAAATCCGCCAAACATCATTTTTTATCGTCCCGTGTTATGGCGATGGGGATGCTATTGGCGTATTTTGCGTGGTTGATGCAGCTGTCACCGCTGCTTGCGCCTTTATGGCTGGAAATCAAAAAATTACAATCATTTTTTTGCATAGCTGTTTTTATACTTAGTCGTTATGCTTTTTAACTTAGTCGGTTTGTTGTTTATGCTGTTTACAATCTTTAACCTAATGAAAAACGCCCATAACTGTTTGATAATAGCGTATTAGCTGTAACAACTGGCTGACAAAAAATGTCCCAATAGTCACCGTTTGAGCGTTTATTTTGGGCTAAAATGAGTACTTTAATGCGCAGTAAGACTGAGCAAAATAAGGGGATATAGACAATGAAAATAATGAGTAAAAAAACGCTAGCAGTGGCAGGTATTGCAGGTACATTGCTTGCGATGAGTGCTTGCTCCACCACCCCCACCAAAACTACCGCAACCAAAACCACTGCCAAGCCCACAAGCGTTGGCAAAGCTCAGGCGGTGCAAAGTGTCGATTTAAACCGTTATGCGGGCAAATGGTACGAAATCGCCCGTTTACCGATGTTTTTTCAGCGGAACTGTGCCAGTGATGTTACCGCCACTTACACCGTACAAACGACAGGCAAGGTGGAAGTCAATAACCAGTGTATGGGCAAAGATGGCAAACCCATGCAAAGCATTGGTGAAGCCACCAAAAATGGCGACAGTGGCAGTAAACTCAAAGTTACTTTCTTGCCGCAAGCATTGCGTTGGTTGCCTGTGGGTAAAGCCGACTATTGGGTGCTTGCTTTAGACCCCAATTATAATCATGCGTTGGTGGGTACGCCAAATCAAAAATACTTGTGGATTTTATCACGCACACCCACGATGGATGAAGACACTTATCAAACCATGGTCGCTACCGCAAAATCTCAAGGCTACGATGTCAGTAAATTGCAAAAAACCGTACAAAACAGCCGATAAGCTCGCTAGCTGAAACACCCTGCTTTAAAATTGCTAAAATGCCTAAATTCCGTTACAATCTAGGCGTTTATTTTTGCTGCATTTTCCACAGATTTTATTTTTCCTTCACAAAAAAAGGTCATACTATGTCTGCCAATCTCTACCAAGACCACCTCACCAATCGCAAAAATCAAGAAGCCCAAGCGGTTCAGTTATTAGTTGAGCTAAATACCCTAGCCAATAAAGGCGTTAATGTGTTGTTTTTTGGCAACCGCATTGCCCTAAACCTTGTTGATATCATCGCCCATCATGACAAAAACGCCCTTAACATCGCTGATACACTTGCCTTTGCCACCGCGTTAAACGACCAAAATCTAAGCCATACCACGGTGGACTTGGGTCAAGCGCTCAAATCAGGTAAACAAGCCGGCAGCTTTACCAGCGGTGACGAAGTGCCTGCGACAGATGTCGTGTTGTATGGTTTTGGTCGTATCGGTCGTATCTTGGCTCGGTTGCTGATGAGCCGTCCTGCCTCAGACAAAGGCTTACAATTAAAAGCCATCGTCGTCCGTCCAGCCGGTGAAGCAGATTTGGAAAAACGTGCAAGCTTGCTTGAGCGTGACTCGGTACATGGCTGGTTTGATGGCTCGGTGGTGGTGGATAAAGCAAACAGCGGTATCATCGCCAACGGTCGTTTTATCAAAGTCATTTATGCCGCTGACCCAAGCGAAATCGACTACACGTCTTATGGTATCGACAATGCCTTAATCATCGACAACACCGGTAAATGGAAAGATGAAGCAGGTCTTGGCAAGCATTTACAGTCAAAAGGTGCCAAAAAAGTGCTATTGACTGCGCCAGCATCGGGCGATATCAAAAATATTGTCTACAATGTCAATGATGACACCATCGGCAGTGATACCATCGTATCAGCGGCAAGCTGTACCACCAATGCAATTACTCCTACGCTCAAACTGTTAAACGATAAATACGGCATTGAAAACGGTCACATGGAAACCATCCATGCCTTCACCAATGACCAAAACTTGGTCGATAACCACCATAAAGCCGAGCGTCGTGGGCGTGCTGCAACCTTAAATATGGTAATGACTAGCACAGGCGCTGCCAAAGCGGTCAGTAAAGCGATTCCAGAATTAAAAGGCAAATTGTCAGGCAGCTCAGTACGTGTACCAACGCCAAACGTGAGCCTTGCGATTTTAAATTTAAACTTCAAAAACCCAGTCAATTCAAGCGATGAACTCAATGCCTTTATCAAAGAAGCCAGTCAGAGCGAACAATGGCAAGCGCAAATTGCTTATTCAGATTCGGATGAAGCCGTTTCTACCGACTTTGTGGGCTGCGAAAAAGTGGCGATTTGGGACGCCAAATCTACGCTTGCTCAAGACAACCGTGCGGTGATGTACTTATGGTATGACAACGAAATGGGCTATAGCACCCAAGTACTACGTGTCGCTGAAACCATGGCAAAAAATGCCTAAGTGTTCCTAAGTGTTAAGGATGATTACAAGACCGCTCAAGTTTGGGCGGTTTTTTATTGGATAAAATTTCAAACATCGATTGTGTTCAAATTTTTCTTGCTAAAATTCATGCTATAATATTTGGTTATTCAAGAATTTAAGGAAAGTCTTCAATGCGTTTTATCGATGAAGCAATCGTAACAGTCAAAGCAGGCGACGGCGGCAATGGTATCGTCAGTTTTCGCCGAGAAAAATACGTCCCCAAAGGCGGCCCCGATGGCGGGGATGGTGGCAAAGGCGGTGATGTGTACGTGGTGTGCGACGACAACACCAACACCCTCGTCGATTACCGTTTTACGCGTCGCTATGATGCCAAGCGCGGCGAAAATGGCGGTGCCAAAAACTGTTCAGGTCGTGGCGCGGATGATATCTATCTATCCGTACCCATCGGTACCACCGTGGTTGACACCGAAACAGGTGAGGTCTTAGCGGACTTGACCAAAAAAGGGCAAACGGCGAGGATTGCCAAAGGCGGTGACGGCGGGCAAGGCAATACCCATTTTAAAACCTCCACCAATCAAGCACCAAGACGTGCTACCCCAGGTTTTGCAGGTGAATTAAAAGTCTTGAAATTTGAGCTAAAAGTGGTAGCTGACGTGGGTCTGATTGGTCTGCCAAATGCGGGTAAATCTACCTTTATTCGTCAAGTCTCTGCTGCCAAACCCAAAGTTGCCAATTATCCGTTTACCACTTTGGTACCCAATCTAGGAGTCGTGGATGTGGGTAAACACCGCTCATTTGTCATGGCAGATATCCCAGGACTCATTGAAGGCGCATCTGAAGGGGCAGGACTGGGTATTCGCTTTTTAAAACACGTCGCTCGTACCCGTCGATTATTGCATCTTGTCGATGTACAGCCCATTGATGGTAGCGACCCTGTGGCAAACGCCCAAGTGATTTTTAATGAGTTAGAAAAATTTTCGCCAGAGCTGTCAAAACTGCCCCAGATTTTGATTTTAAACAAAATCGACCAAGTACCCGAAGCGTCATTAAACCAACTTTGCACTCACATCGTGGCAGAGCTTGGTTGGACAGGGATGGTTTTTCGTACCTCCACGCTCACAGGGGAAGGGGTTGATGCGGTGGTTTGGCATTTGATGAACGAAATCGAGCAAGAGCGCGAGATGGAAGAAACCGATCCTGACTTTGCCGAAAGCCAGCGGTTGCGTTTTGAACGCCTGGAAGCGGAAGTGCGCGCCAATACGGAAGAGCAAAAAGAAGCGTATCGTGCCAAACGTAAAGCTGAGCGTGAAGGTCGCGCATTAGATGAAGATGATTTTGATGACGACGACTACGATGACGATGATGGCGTGGAAGTGGTCTACGCACCTTAGCGGTGATTGAAATAGCTTTAAAAAGGTTAGCGCAGGCTAACCTTTTTTATTAGGTGAATGTAGATAAGGACCGGTCATTTTTTTAATGCTTTGACAATGTAGGGTAATTCACCATAAAACACCCCAATACCTGTTCCCATCAAGCCATGATTGGCAAGCGAAATGGTGGACACGCGAATGACAGGCAAATCATGCCAACCAAAATGCCTCGCCAATAATTTTTTAAAAAATTCGGTACTTTCATGATGTCCCGTATCTGTCAAGTAGATAAACGCGGGTTGATTTGCGGCAAGTTTTTCGACGGTTTTTCCCATGGTGATCAGGGTTTTTTCAAGCTTACGCACTTTTTCCACCGCGATAATCTCGCCAATTTGATTAATTTGCATAATCGGTTTGATATCAAATAAGTTGGCAACAAATGCGGCAGGGGCGGACAATTTTTTGTTGCGAATAATATAGTCCAAGTCACTAAGGGTAAATAAAAACTCACTGCGACGTCGCAAATCGTCAAGTTTTTTTGCCACGTTTTCAAACGACTCACCTTGCTCAATCAACACTTTTGCCTCATACGCTAGCGCCCCTTCAGCAATATTGAGTGTTTTGGTGTCATACACAAAGATGTGCAGACGATTGGCATAATGTACTTTGAGTTCTTCTAGCATGGGCAAAGTTTGGCTAAATTTGGACGAGATGCCGCAAACAAATATCTCAGTGACCCCGCGAGCAATCAAATCATTAAACAATAGATGCATCTCATGGATGGATGGCGGAAATGTCCTCGCCACCGATTTGAGGTTGGTTTTCATGATGGTTGCTAGACGTTCACTGGTGATATTTTTACCATCGATAAAATCAACGTTATTGATGTTTACATGTAAGCGCAGAATGTCCATGCCTTGGGACAATTCAAGGGCTTCAAGACAAGATGAGGAGGTGGTGACAACAGCTCTTTTCATAAATTTGATAAACCCAGTAGCCCATGAAGATGAGCAAATTTATATAAAAGCAAAGGTGATAGCAAGTTATCCTCATCTAAATTGAGAAAACTTCAAGTCGATATTTTTTAGTTGACAATGCCAATTTGTTTTTTTAATGGTTGCTATTTGATTGGGATAAAAATGCGTATGACAAAAACGTGTGATATTTAACGGCTACCGGCATCGAATTAGCATTTATAAAGCCAGTAAAAATTGTTACAATGCTCAGCCAAGCCATTATGGCATTTAATTTGATTAAAAAATTGCACTTGACTGATTATGACTGCCAACTTATGACTGCCACCGCCTCACCTAGCTCAACTAAAAAAGCCCTTAAGTCCAACACCATTGTGGTAAAAATTGGTTCATCGCTACTGACCAATAATGGTAAAGGCTTGGATCGCACCGCAATTTATGAATGGGCGAAGCAAATCGCCAAGCTGCATAATGAAGGCTACCAAGTATTGCTAGTATCCTCAGGGGCAGTGGCAGAAGGGGTGGTGCGGATGAATTTGGAAGAACGCCCCAAAAAATTACAAGCCTTGCAAGCCTGCGCCGCCATTGGGCAGATGGGCTTGATTGAAACTTGGTGGTCGGCGTTGATTCAGTATGGGGTACAAAGCGCGCAGTTGCTACTGACACATGACGATCTTGCCAATCGAAATCGTTATCTCAATACCGCCAGTACGTTAAATCAGCTACTTGAATGGCGCGTGCTACCGGTCATTAACGAAAATGACACCGTGAGTGTTGATGAAATCAAATTTGGTGATAATGACAGTCTAGGTGCGATGGTGGCAGCCATGGTCAAAGCTGATTTATACATTATATTGACCGACCAGCAAGGCGTATTCACCGATAACCCTCGTACTAACCCGGACGCCAAGCTGATTAAGAGCGAACGGGCAATGGCAGATTATTTGTTTGACGTGGCGGGAGATGGCGGCAAATTGGGTCGTGGCGGCATGATTACCAAAATTCGCGCGGCAAGGCTTGCGGCAATGGGGGGGTGTCCCACCGTGATTGTCAGCGGCAGCATCGATAATGTGATTAATCGCGTGGTCAAAGGGGAATCCTTGGGTACAATGCTCACCACCAATGACGATGATAAACGCATTGCCAAAAAACAATGGTTAGCCGCTCATCTGCGTATGGCAGGTCGCTTGGTGATTGACGATGGCGCAGTGGACGCTATCATTAAAAATAACAAAAGCTTATTGCCTGTCGGGGTGATTGAAGTGCAAGGTGATTTTGATGAGGGCGATGTGGTGGAGTGCGTTGATAAAACAGGGGTACGCATCGCGGTCGGTCAGGTGGATTTCTCATCAAATGAAGCCAAGCGCATCGCTCGCAAACGCAATAGCGACATCGAAGCGATTTTGGGTAAAAATGAGGAACGCCACGTGATGGTACATCGTGATAATATGGCGATTATCGTATAATTTTCTACAATTCTTGATTGAAATTCAACTAATTTTAGACTGATTCAATAGTATTTTTACCCAAGATTATTTTTAAAGGCAATGACATGACCCATAACTTTCCGATGTTAAAAAATGACCGTATTTTAAGAGCCATGCGTTTTGAATCAGTGGATGTGACCCCTGTGTGGATGATGCGACAAGCCGGTCGCTATTTGCCTGAGTATAAAAAAACCCGCGCCCAAGCCGGTGATTTTCTATCGCTTTGCAAAAATACTGATTTGGCGACGGAAGTCACCATTCAGCCATTTCGCCGTTTTGAGTTGGATGCGGCGATTTTGTTTAGTGATATTTTAACCATTCCTGATGCGCTCGGTTTGGGTCTGTATTTTGAGGCAGGGGAAGGTCCAAAATTTCACAAAACTGTCAGAAGCATGGCAGAGGTCGAAGCCTTGCCAACCGTCGCGATGGCAGATGCACTCGACTATGTGATGAAAGCGGTGACCAGTATTCGTCATGCGCTGGCAGGTCGTGCGCCATTATTTGGCTTCTCAGGTAGTCCGTGGACGCTGGCTACCTATATGATTGAAGGGGGTAGTTCTAAAGAATACCGCTATGCCAAAGCCATGTTGTATGGCGAGCCTGACACCTTGCATGCGCTGCTCGCTAAAATCACCGATGCCGTGATTGATTATTTGCTAGCGCAAATAGCCGCAGGGGCGCAGTTAGTACAAATTTTTGATAGTTGGGGCGGGGCATTGGCACATCGCCAATTTGTTGAATTCTCGCACCATTACAACACTAAAATTGTCGCGGCGATTAAAGCAACATACCCAGAGGTACCTGTGGTATTGTTTACCAAAGGTGGCGGATTGTGGTTAGATACCCAATGCCATAGTGGCGCGGATGCGCTAGGACTTGATTGGACGATGCCACTGGATAGAGCCCGCAGCATTGTCTTTGAACAGCAAAAAGAATTGACCAAATTGCACAAAAAGCTGCATACAGGCATCGCGCTGCAAGGTAATCTTGACCCAGCGACATTATTTGCATCGCCTGAGCATATTCGCCAGCAGACGCATTTGATGTTACAGGATGCCTATAGCCTCGGTGACAAAACAGGCTATATAGCAAACTTAGGTCATGGCATTAACCAATGGGTTAATCCTGACCATGCCAAAGCTTTTATTGATGCGGTGCATGAGTACAAACTTTAATAACAACATTAGGAGACGACCATGATCAAAGTAGGTATTGTCGGTGGCACTGGCTACACTGGCGTAGAGCTAATTCGACTATTGAGTCGTCATCCACAGGCACAAGTGACGATGCTGACATCGCGCTCAGAAGCGGGCAGACGCGTCGATGATATGTTTCCAAGTTTGCGGGGCGTGACCGATTTAACGTTTTCGGATTTGGATGAAAAAAAATTAGCCGCATGTGATGTGGTATTTTTTGCTACTCCCCACGGCGTCGCGATGAAGCATGCCAGGTTTTTAACCGAAAATGGCACTAAAGTCATTGATTTGGCGGCAGATTTTCGTTTGCAGTCGCTACAAGATTTTGAAGCTTGGTATAAACTTGAACATACTTGCCCCGATATTTTAAAAGACGCTGTGTATGGGTTGCCAGAAGTCAATCGGGATGCCATTGGCAAAGCCAAGGTTATTGGCAACCCAGGTTGTTATCCCACCACGGCGATTTTGGGATTAAAACCGCTAATCGATGCCCAAAACAGCCAGCAGCAGGCATTGATTGAACCTTGGATTATTATTGATGCCAAATCAGGCGTCTCAGGTGCGGGTCGCCAAGCCAAAATGAATTTATTATTTAGCGAGACCTCGGATAGTTTTAGTGCCTATGGCGTGGCAGGTCACCGTCACGCTCCAGAGATTACCCAAGGGATTGACCAAATATTGGGTCAAAGCAAACGCTTTCAGCCGCATGATATCCGCTTTGTACCCCATTTAGTACCCATGATTCGCGGTATGTTTACCACGATTCATGTACGATTGACGGCGGCGGGTCAAGCGTTAGATTTACAATCCTTATATGAAACCAGCTATCAAAACGAATATTTTGTAGACGTCATGCCAAAAGGGATGTACCCAGATACCCGTAGTGTGCGGGGTAGCAACTATTTAAGAATTGCGGTGCAAACACTAGAACATAGCCCGATGGCGACGATTTTGGTGGTACAAGATAATTTGGTCAAAGGTGCGGCAGGACAAGCCGTGCAAAATATGAACGTGATGTTTGGGCTTGCAGAGCAAACAGGATTGGCGTTGGTTGCCGTCGTGCCTTAAGGTATTTCTTTAATAAGTGGTTTTCTTAAGCTATTTATGGTCAGCGTATTTAGAAATATTAATGCCACAACAAGCATTGCCTTATTCTTTCTAGCCAAAAAAATATGACGCTACGATGAAATGGGCTAACTTTATTATTTTTTCAGTCGATAAATTTAGCTGAATTCATCATAATTTTTGTTTATAATGGGATTCGCTTTAATGGATGTCATATTCATCAACCCTTTTTGAGCTATCATCAGCGCTTTGATTATCCATGTTTTGACCGTTTTTTCAATTTGAGTATTTCTATGGATTTACCCGAAGATCATAACTCTTCTCAAACTTTGCCAGAAGCACAACGCAATTATATTACCCAACCCAACAAAATATCTGGGTGGTTGATTGCGTTTGGGGTGAGCTTGTTGTTAGTTGCCATCATTGCACTGGCGTTAGGTCAACGCATTGGTTATCATCGTGGCTTAAGCTTTGCGGCTGAAGAAGCGAAAAAAACCGCCGCAGGTCTTGAAATCTCAGCAGAAAACATCAAATCATTAAAGCTAAAATCTGATACGTTGCAAAGCCAATTAACCACCGCGCAGCAAGAGCGTGATATCAGCTTGGCGAACCTATCAACATTGCGTACCGATATTCAAGATTTAAAAGTGACCAACTTACAGCTTGAACAAGGTCAGCAATACTTAACCGCGTCGCTTGCCAAAAAAGGCGGTATGAATTTACAAGTCATCGGGGCAAAAATTGCACCGTTGCCAGAAAATGCCTATGAATACCGCTTTGATGTCGGTATGGTCGATCCGTCAAATCAGCCAAAAAATTTGATACCAAAATTGACCCTGCTCGATGAAGTTAATATGGTCGAAGTCCCATTGCAACCCAATAGTTATTCGATTCATGGGATTGCAAGAATTCGCGGGCGGTTTTTGATGCCTAAAAACTTTGTACCTAAACAAGTGAAACTTGAATTAACCGCCGGCAACCAAAAAACTGAGCAAGTGTATGATTGGCAACTTGGTCAACCGATTGATAACATGCCATATACGCTTGAAGAAACGCCTGAAGCGGATAAACGACCTGTGAGTTCGACCGATAGCACCCCAGTGGCAAGCACAGCCAATACGCAAAAACCTGCCGCAACGACTGCTGCAAAGTAGTATAATCAATGTTTAATCTAATATTGGGTAAATGTTCAATTAATGATGCTTCAAACGCTTAATTTTTCTCGTCAATCAGTTGTGTCACAGCCAACCACCACGAATATGGATTGGCATCTACCGACATGGTTGCCAACACAGTCCCCTAAACAGCCACCTAGCCAATCACCAAATTCATTGCCAGCCCGTTTGACTGATATAGATGGCGAGCCAAATACCGACCCCGTCGAAGATGTGCTATTGGCTGACCCTGAACTGAAAAAACCACAGATGTATGCGGTGGTCATGTATAACGATGACTATACGCCGATGGAATTTGTGGTGGATGTTTTACAAAATCATTTTAAACATTCGCTCGATTCGGCCATCAGTATCATGCTTGCCATTCATCAACAAGGCAAAGGGATTGCCGGTATATACCCTAAAGACATCGCAGAAACCAAAGCCCAAACGGTCAACCGTGAAGCGCGTCAGGCAGGCTATCCGTTATTGAGTCAAATTGAGCCGCAAGGTTAGGGGTAGTTTGCTATTTAACCCCGTTTTATTTTGGGTAGCACCTTCTTTCTATTTTTTTATTCATCATTGAATTTTTTGCCATTTTAAAACCCGCCATTAACTACGTTTTATCACTTGAATTTATTAGCAATGTCATTATATTAAACGTAATGATTTTGATTTTTCCCATTTTGTCATCTTTCATTTTTACTTCCTTTTAACCGAACTGAGCGTTATTAGCCAGATATCAACAGGATATTTGGTGCTGAGGTGACGGCAAATGAAACTTGAGAAAACATCAATACACATAACCCTCAACACCAATAACCACATCAAACCAATTAAAGCGCATGGTTTTTTTCAAGTAGGGCAAAATCAAAAACCGTCGGTGACAAGTATTAAGGACATCTTATGTTAAGTTTAGAATTACAAAGCACGTTGCGGTTGGTAGTGACACTCGCAAAACAACGTGCACATGAATATTTAACGGTCGAGCATTTGCTATTGGCACTGCTAGAAAATGAAAATGCGGTAGAAGCCTTGGTGGCTTGTGCAGCCAATGTGGATCAGCTTGGCAAAGATTTGACCCAGTATATTGATGAACACACCCCAACGGTCGATATCAACGAAGATTACTCGCCACAACCAACGCGCAGTTTTGACCGTATCTTGCAGCGTGCGATTTTTCATGTGCAATCGGTTGCCAGCAGCCGTTTGGTCGAAGGCTCAGATTTGCTAGTGTCTATGTTCTCAGAGCATGACACCTATGCGGTATACTTGCTTAAAAAACAAGGCGTTACGCGACTTGAGTTGACCCAGTACCTATCGCATGGTCAAGACAAAAAAGTGCGCGACAAATTAACCAGTGTGGAAACTGAAGAAACGGGTGAAAAATCCAATAAAGACCCATTGACTGAATTTACCATTAATCTCAATCAAAAAGCCTCTACGGGCGGCACCGATCCATTAATTGGTCGCCAAGCAGAAATCGAGCGTACCGCGCAGATTTTATGCCGTCGCCGCAAAAACAATCCGCTACTGGTGGGTGACCCAGGGGTGGGTAAAACGTCGATTGCTGAAGGCTTGGCATGGCTGATTGTTAATGACAAAGCACCAAAACCATTATCAGGTTGTGTGGTATATAGTTTAGATATTGGTGCGCTGATTGCCGGTACAAAATACCGCGGCGATTTTGAAAAACGTATGAAAGCGCTATTAGATGCCTTAAAAGCTAAGCCCAATGCGATTT